>CAZNUD010000005.1:0-34908 GCA_964576195.1 uncultured Oscillospiraceae bacterium
ATTAAAGAAACACGATGATGTCATTATCACAGACCTTCCCGGTATCTATTCCCTTTCACCCTACACTCTTGAGGAACTGATTACCAGAAACTATCTGGTAGACGAGCAACCCGATGCAATAGTAAATATTGTTGACGGTACAAATCTTGAGCGAAACCTTTATCTTACAACCCAGCTAATCGAACTGGGTATCCCCGTTGTGGTTGCTCTAAACATGATAGACCTGGTCCGCAGAAACGGCGACAAAATTGATCTGAAAAAGCTTGACTCAACTCTCAATTGCCCTGTTGTTGAAACCTCTGCTCTAAAGGGTGAAGGTGGCCAGGAAGCTATAAGGCGTGCTGCAGATATGGCAAAGGAGCACCAGCACAAAAGCCTCCCTTCTGTTTTTCAGGGCAGCGTTGAACATGCCATTGCCCATATTGAAGAGTCCCTTGAAACTAAGGTTGAGGAGCGTTTCCTCCGCTGGCACGCTGTTAAGGTTTTTGAGCGGGATATAAAGGTTCTTGAAAAATTGGGCCTTGAAAAGGCTGATTTAGATCACATTGAGCAGCATATTGCCGACTGTGAAAATGAAATGGATGACGATGCAGAAAGCATAATAACCAACCAGCGCTATGCGTATATAAGCAAATTGGTTCAAGACTGTGTAATAAAGGCCAAAAAGCCCGGCTCTGCCAGTATCTCGGATAAAATAGACAGCGTTGTGACCAACCGTATTCTGGCACTTCCAATTTTCGCTCTTATCATGTTTAGCGTTTACACTATCTCTATCGGCACCGTTGGCGGTTTGGTAACGGACTTTATGAACGACACGCTTTTTGGTCAGTGGATAATACCCACTGTGGCCATCGGCCTTGAAAGTATAGGCTGCGCGGCATGGCTTGTAAGCCTTGTTAGCGACGGAATTATAGCCGGCATGGGCGCGGTTTTGGGTTTCGTGCCGCAAATGCTCATATTGTTTACTCTTCTTTCCATTCTTGAGGACGTGGGCTATATGTCCCGTGTTGCATTTATTATGGATAGGATCTTTCGCAAGTTCGGGCTTTCCGGAAAGAGCTTTATTCCTATGCTGATCTCTTCCGGCTGCGGCGTTCCGGGCGTTATGGCCTCCCGCACGATTGAGCATGACCGTGATCGTAAAATGACCATCATGACGACCTGCTTTATTCCCTGCGGAGCAAAAATGCCCATCATCGGGCTAATAGCCGCCGCCCTTTTCGACGACAGCCCATGGATTGCCACCTCCGCTTACTTTATTGGCGTTGCAGCAGTTATCATATCCGGCATTATCCTTAAAAAGACAAAGGCCTTTGCAGGGGAGCCCTCCCCCTTCGTTATGGAGCTTCCCTCTTACCACGCACCGGTGGCTTCAAACGTTCTTCGCGCCATGCGGGAGCGGGGCTGGAGCTTTATTAAGCGCGCAGGCACCGTCATAGTTGCCGCCAGCATTGTTGTCTGGATTCTAAACAGTCTCAGCTTTGAAGGCGGTTTACATTACATAGGTGACGGAAACGAAATGAGCATTCTTAACGTCATCGGCGAGGGTATCGCAGTGATATTCATTCCTCTTGGATTCGGCAAGTGGCAGGCAGCGGTTGCAACCATTTTGGGCCTTGTTGCAAAGGAAGAGGTGGTTGGAGTGTTCGGTTCACTTTCCAGCATGTTTGCCTCTGCAAATCCCCATGCGGCAGCAGACCTTCTCGGTGCCGTTGAAGGTAATGTTGACAACATCAGTCTTATCGGTCAGGAATTCTTCGGTGGAAGTCAGTTGGCAGCTTACTCATTTTTAGTATTCAATCTACTTTGCGCCCCATGCTTTGCTGCAATGGGTGCCATAAAGCGAGAGATGAACAATGCAAGATGGACATGGTTTGCCATCGGCTACATGTGCTGCTTTGCATACCTTATCTCTCTAATCGTCTACCAACTGGGTATGCTGTTTAACGGAGTTTTCAGCGTATGGACAATCATTGCCGGCATTGCACTGGCCGTTCTTATATGGCTGCTTTTCCGCAAGAACAAGAATGAAGGAAGCGCTCCCGGTAACAGGGCATATACAAGCGTGGAATCCCAAACCGCTACTATGTAAGGGGGGATATATTATGAATTTGCCCACAATTATAATTGCTTGCATAATTGCCGCAGTGTTTATAGCCATAATAGCTTCCTCAATACGAAGCAGAAGAAACGGTAAAGGTATGTGCTCCTGCTCCGGTAGTTGCGAAAGCTGCCATGGCGCATGTTACCAAATCGGTGATTCCTCCCCTCCCCCGATAATAGACGGTTATGGAGAAATATATATAAAGAAAGCCTCAACAGCTACCTAGCCGAAAAAGCCTCCGCCGAGAATTTCAGCGGAGGCTTTTACTATATGGTCAGGGTTCCGTTTTCGTCCTGAAGTAGCAATAATATCTTTTCCTGTTCTCCTGTTACGGCGTTGACGTAAATAAGGATTCTCTGCCCGGTCTCGTCCTGACATTCAAACTCATGGCAAAGCAGCTCGTATTTTCCTGCGCTTGGAATAAGCACTGTTTCCGTGCCCAAAAGCTCTAATTCAGGAGGCACTGCGGCTTTTGCACTTTCCACGTCAACTGCTATTTGAGGCAGCTCTCTTTGAGTATGGGCGGTTATATAATCACTGGCTTCAAAGCTTTGCAGGGATCCGTCATCCATAGCAACACCAATTTTTATCAAATCAGCGTAGCATACCACGCCCTCCTGCTCGAAGGCAAAGTTTGCTGTTAACACATTGTTTTTTATCATAAAATAGCTCTCTCGCATACTGTTAAAGCCCCTGCGAATTAAATTATCCTTTGCAGCTGTAAGGGCTTCCTCAGGGGAGAGGTTTCGGCTTTCCACTATTCGGGAGCTTAGCATCTCGTAAACAACGCCCCCCTGTTTGGCCACTGTTACGGAAATGGGTACGCCGTCAAGCTCTGCACCGTAGGAAAACGACGGGATTTCGCCGCCCATCTCCGCCGAGGGATAGACTTGCTCCGGCCTTAGCCCCAAAAACTGCGCCGCTGACTTTCGGCCCTGATCTTGGTCTATTTCCTCAAGCCCCTCAAGTGCTCTGGGCTTAACATCAAGCAGATGCTCAGAAAAAGGTCCGTCATATATAAGTGCGGGAAGCTCAGGGAACTCCGACTCCGATAGGCTCATGGTGTCTCCCAGTGTCTCAGGAACTATCTCACCCTCATGCTCGTCAAAACTCTTAATAGTGCGCTGGTATTCTGCAATATTTGCAAGACCGGAGCCGAGGCTTTGCTGCATTTCGTTTAGCCTGCTAGATAGCTGTGTTGCCGTTTGGGATAAAAATTTAAGGTTTTGCCGATCCTCATCTGAGAAACCCTCTCCCCTTGCCGCCTTCCGAGATAGGGCAAAGGCATAATCCCCTACTTTGTTTATGAACGCTCCGGTTTTTTCAAGCTCCGTTGCCGAAAAGGGCAGCACGCCCAAGGCCATATCCGCCGTTTGCGCCTTGCCGAAAACTTGTGTGCAAATGCTTCCCGCCATGGAGGGCGAGCTAACGATTACACTTTTTTTCAGCGCGCTGTCAAGGTCTGAAATTCCGGTTACCAGCTCATCAAAAGCGTGGCGGTAATTGGCAGCAATATATCGGTCCTTATCCCTTGCCTGCGACACCGTATAAACTGTAAAAGCCGCTGAGCCCACTGCCACAACAGCTAAAAATGAAATGACGATGACTGCCGTCTTTTTTTTCATAAAAAAACACCCCTTTCAAGAATATGTTATCTCAAAACGGGTGTTTTACTATTGTCAAATTTTTGTGCTATCGAGCCCTTTACAGTAAAGAAAAAGCATATGCCCAAGGCCGGCACAGTTGGCATCCCAAAAAGCCAAATGCTTATGCCTTCAGTTTATCAATACCCAGCCTTAAACGCCTTAGTGTCTCATCCCTTCCTAGAATGCGGCAGATCTCCACCGCTCCCCCCGGTGTAACCATCTTACCTGCAGCAGCAATGCGAACAGGCCACATGAGCGTTGCGTTTTTAACTCCCAACCTTTCCGCAAGAGCAACAAGCGCACCATGAATCGCTTCATCGCACCACTCTTCGAGACTCTCCAGAACCGGCAGCGCTGCGTTTAGCATTTCCATGGAGACCTCTGGGTTCGTTTTAGATTTCTTGTTCGTATAAAGCTCCTTGTCGTAATCGGGAAGTGTATCGAAAAAGTCAATCTTTTCGGGAATATCTGTAAGCCTTTCCGTTCGGGGCTGAAGCAGGGGTGCAAAGGCTGTAATATCGGTCTTAGGGTTTTTAACGCTCTGGCGGATAAAGGCTTGGGCAAGGGCGGTGAACTTATCCGGGGACATGGCCTTTATATATTCGGCGTTAAAGTAAGTTAGTTTTTCGATGTCGAAGATAGCAGGTGACTTGGAAATGCCGGAAATATTGAAAACCTGACACAACTCCTCCAAAGAGAAAATCTCCAGCTCTCCCTTGGGACTCCAACCCAGAAGTGCCACGTAGTTTACTATGGCCTCTGTAATATATCCCTGGGCCAGAAGATCCTCATAGCTGGGGTCTCCGTGGCGTTTAGACATTTTGTTATGCTGATCCCGCATAACGGGAGAACAGTGGACGTATTTGGGGATGTCCCAGCCGAAAGCCTGGTAAAGCAGGTTATATTTCGGTGAGGACGCCAAATATTCGCTGCCGCGAACCACATGGCTAATTCCCATAAGGTGGTCGTCAATGACATTGGCAAAGTTATAGGTTGGCAGACCGTCGCTTTTAATAAGCACATTTTCGTCCAGTGTTTCGTTGGGAACCGTTATATCCCCGAAAATTTCGTCGTTAAAGGTGGTGGTGCCCTCGGTGGGGATGCGCTGGCGGATAACATAGGCTTCGCCTGCTGCGGCCCGCGCGTCTGATTCTGCCTTGCTTATATTCCGGCATGGGTCAACGTGCTTTTTGTGCTCCTCTCCCTGTGCTCCTGCCTCCTCATCGGTCTTTTTGCAGAAGCAACGGTAGGCTCCGCCCTTTTCCAGCAAGAGTTCGGCGTATTTTATATAAATATCGCGTCTTTCGGTCTGTATATAAGGTCCAACTGGTCCTCCCAGATCCGGCCCCTCGTCGTGGGTAAGTCCGCAGTCTTTCATAGTCTTATAAATGACCTCAGTGGCGCCCTCCACAAGGCGGCCCTGATCAGTGTCCTCAATGCGCAGAATGAATTTTCCGCCGTTTTTGCGAGCAATCAGATATGTGTAAAGAGCAGTGCGCAAATTTCCTACGTGCATATACCCTGTGGGGCTGGGTGCAAACCTTGTGCGTACCTGACCCCGAGGTATGCGTGCCTCCATGTCCTCAAACCATATCATGTCCATTGCTTTTTCTCCTTTGCCAAGCAAAATAATGTAATATATACTATATTTTGTTTGGCGGGGATTGTCAAGCAGCTATAAAACGTGGTAAAATAATAAATTAGAGTTTATGCTACCGAATGCGAGGTAATGATATGAGTATAACTATTTCCAAGCGTATGCTTGCCCTAACGAAAAATAATAGTGCCGTTCGGGAAATGTTTGAGGAGGGCAAACGCCTTGCCAAGCTTTACGGGCGTGAAAACGTTTATGATTTTAGTATAGGAAACCCCTATTTCCCCCCTCCCGATAGAGTAAAGACTGCAATAATAGAAGTTTTGGAAAACCATCCACCGAACTATGTTCATGGCTATATGCCAAATGCCGGCTTTCCGGAGGTGCGCGCCGCCGTTGCAGCATCAATAAACAAACGTTTTGGTACGGCCTTTACGGAGGAGAACGTCATTATGACCGTTGGCGCTGCCGGTGGTCTCAATGTAGCCTTGCAAACCCTTTTAGACCCGGAGGATGAGGTCATATGTTTTGCCCCGTTTTTTCTTGAATATGGCAACTATATAGCTAATTCCGGAGGAAAGCTGGTAATCGTTCCACCAAACACCGCAGATTTTCAGCCTGATGCCCAGGCTCTTCGTGCCTGTATTACCCCGAAAACCAAGGCGCTGATCATTAACTCACCCAACAACCCCACCGGTGTAGTATACAGCGAAGATACCCTAAAAAAACTTGCGGAAGTTTTGGAGGAAAAGCAGAAGGAATACGGCCACCCAATTTTTATTATCTCAGACGAGCCTTACCGTGAGCTTGCCTACGACGGCGTGACGGTTCCCTGGATTACAAAAATTTATCGCAACACAATCGTTGGCTACTCATGGTCAAAGTCCCTGTCCCTGCCCGGTGAGCGTATCGGCTATCTGGTAATTCCCTCGGAAGTGGACGACTATGACCTTGTATTCACCGCAGCCTGCATTTCAAACCGTGTTTTGGGCTTTGTAAACGCACCCTCCCTCCAGCAGCTTGCAGTATTAAAATGCCTTGACGAATGCACGGATATAGCTGCTTACGACGCAAACCGCGAGCTTCTTTACAACGGACTTAAGGAGCTTGGCTTTAAATGCGCCTACCCCCAGGGCACCTTTTACTTATGGCTCAAAACCCCCTGCGATGACAAGGAGTTTGGCCAAATGGCAAAGAAATATAACATTCTGCTTGTTCCAGGTTCATCATTTGCATGCCCCGGCTTTGTGCGCATAGCCTACTGCGTGGGAAGGGAAACAATTGAAGGCTCACTGCCGGGCTTTAAAAAGCTTGCTCAGGAGCTTGGACTACTCAAATAATCGTAAGAAGGGAACTATCATGGACGAAAAAGTTGTTGAAAAAAAGACTATATTCAGCGGCATCCAGCCCTCAGGCGAGCTGACCCTCGGCTCATATCTGGGGGCAATAAAAAACTGGGTGGAGCTGTGTGATACTTATAACTGTTACTACTGCATTGTGGACATGCATTCCATAACCGTTCGCCAGACCCCGGCCGATCTGCGCAGGCGTACCCTTGAGCAGCTTGCCGAGTATATAGCCTGCGGCCTTGACCCGAAAAAAAACACCATTTTTATTCAAAGCCACGTTTCCGCCCATGCGGAACTTTCTTGGGTGCTAAACTGCTACACCATGTTTGGCGAACTATCCCGCATGACCCAGTTTAAAGACAAGAGCGCTAAAAATTCTGACAACGTAAATGCCGGACTTTTTACCTATCCCGCTCTTATGGCGGCAGACATTCTGCTTTATCAGGCGGACCTTGTACCTGTGGGTCAGGACCAGAAGCAGCACGTTGAGATTACCCGCGACATTGCAAACCGCTTTAACGGCATTTACGGCGATGTTTTCACAATCCCTGAACCTTATATTCCCAAGGTCGGCGCACGTATTATGAGTCTTGCCACCCCCGAAAGCAAAATGTCCAAATCCGATAAAGACCCCGGCGGCTGCATCTACCTGATGCAAAAACCCGAAGATATTATGCGCTGTTTTAAGCGCGCCGTTACCGATAGTGAAACTTGTATTCACTATGACACCGTAAATAAGCCCGGCATATCAAACCTTATGCAAATATACTCCGTTGCCACAGGTGAGAGCTTCGAGTCAATAGAAAAGCAGTTTGACGGCAAAGGTTACGGCGAGTTTAAGACCAGTGTGGGCGAGGCAGTTGTTCAAATGCTCCGCCCCATCCGCGATGAGGCCCAGCGCCTTTTGTCCGATAAGGCATATCTGGAAGGAATCTATAAGGAAGGCGCGGAGAAGGCAGCCTATGCCGCAAACAAGACTCTTCGCAAAGTATATAAAAAGATTGGCTTTGTTGCCAGATAATCCTCTCTATTTTTCATCATCGGCTCAAACGCCCATGAAAGGACTTTAACCACCATGTCTATCCTGCCTATAAATACAGAGCTTGCCATACATCTGCTTTTGACTCTGGCTGTGGCATTTATTATCAGCTTTGCGGCCACGCCTATTGTTAAAACCTTTGCCCATAAAGTTGGGGCAATGGATGTTCCCGGCGAGGCTCGCCGTGTCCATGACCACCCCATTCCCCGTATGGGCGGCCTGGCAATTTTCCTTGGCTTTATTTTAAGCGTTTTGCTTTTTGTTGATATTGATCGCCAGCTTCAGGGTATTCTGCTTGGCTGCGTGATTATCGTTGCCACTGGCGCCGTTGACGACATCGTATCCCTGAATGCATGGGTCAAGCTAGTTTTGCAAATTCTTGCCGCCGTGGTTGCTGTGATTCACGGAGTTCGTATTGAGGTGCTTGCAAACCCCATTATTTGGAGCAGCAATGAATATTGGATATTAGGCGGCGTTAGTATTCCCTTGACGATTCTGTGGGTCGTGGGCATAACAAACTCCGTTAACCTCATTGACGGCCTTGACGGTTTGGCTGTAGGCGTTTCCACCATAAGCAGCGTGACCATGCTCACAATCGCCCTTTTGGTGGCAGACGCCCATGTAGCTCTGGTGCTGGCCGCTTTTGCAGGTGCCTGCATAGGCTTTATGCCCTATAACCTTAACCCCGCAAAAATTTTTATGGGCGATACCGGCTCCCTGCTTTTGGGTTATGTGCTTGCCACCACCTCAGTCATAGGTCTTTTCAAGTTTTATGCCCTGGTTAGCTTTGCCGTGCCCCTGCTTGCTTTGGCAGTACCCCTTTTTGATACTGTTTTTGCTTTCTGCCGCAGGCTTTTAAAGGGGCAAAGTCCCTTTCAGCCTGACAGAGGCCATTTTCACCACCGCCTCATTGATATGGGTTTAAGCCAGAAGCAGGCTGTGGCTATACTCTATTCCATCAGTGCTCTTCTGGGCCTTGCGGCTGTCGTCATAACCACCAGCGGAGAAATAAAGGCGCTTATACTAATTGTTGGCTTCTGTCTGTGCGCTGTACTGTGGGCCTTTGTTTATGGCAAGCTGTGCAGCACCAAAAACCTTAATAACAAGAGAACAGAAAAACCCGTAGCTTCCGTGCAAGATATAAAAACGGAAGAAAGCAGCGCCAAAATCGTGGAGGATAAGGATGAAACCAATTAGAGTAATGTCAGTTTTCGGCACAAGACCCGAAGCAATAAAGATGGCGCCGCTGGTGCTGGAGCTAAAAAAGCGCCCAGAATTTGAAAGTCTGCTGTGCGTTACCGCACAGCACCGTCAAATGCTGGATGGCGTGTTGTCCTGCTTTGGTCTAACTCCCGACTTTGACCTGGACATAATGCAGTCAGGTCAGACCTTATCCGGTATCACCTCCCGGGTCCTAAGCCGCCTTGGTGAGGTCCTTTGCGCGGAAAAGCCCGACATAGTGCTTGTCCATGGTGACACCAGCACCACCTTTTCCGGTGCCCTGGCAGCCTTTTACGAAAAGATACCCGTGGGTCACGTGGAGGCCGGACTTCGAACCTTTGACCGATACTCCCCGTTTCCTGAGGAAATGAACCGTTGCATGGTGGGACGACTTGCTTCATACAATTTTGCTCCTACCGCCCAAAACGCCCAAAATCTTATTAATGAACGCATTACCGACAACATTTTTGTCACAGGCAACACAGTTATAGACGCCATGCGTTATACCGTAGGCGACGGCAGCTTTAAAACAGAGACTCTAAGGAACTTGGACTGGCAAAATCGGCGCATTATAACCCTCACCTGCCACCGCCGTGAGAATTACGGCGAGCCTATGGAGAACATTTTCCGTGCTGTTTCCCGCTTAGCAAAGCGTTTTGCGGATATTGACATTGTTTACCCTGTGCATCTTAGTCCTTATGTCAGAGAAACAGCTGCTAAATTCCTGTCAAACCAGTCAAACATTTATCTCGTTGAGCCCCTGGACGCCATGGAAATGCACCGATTAATGTCCAAAAGCTACTTTGTAATGACCGATAGCGGCGGCATACAGGAGGAGGCCCCCGCCCTGGGAAAGCCCGTCCTTGTCCTCAGGAAGGAAACCGAGCGTCCCGAAGCCGTTGAGGCCGGAACCGTATCCCTTTGTGGAGTATGCCAGGAGGATATCTTTTCTCAGGCCTGCCGACTTTTAACAGAGCCCTCCGCATACGAAAAAATGGCCAAGGCCGTAAACCCTTACGGTGATGGCCATGCCTGCGAACGCATTGCCGACGCCCTGCTTTTCGGCTTCGACGCGTCGGATAAGCGGCCGGAGGATTTTCGTCCATGAAAAAACGTGCCCTCATTATTGCCGCTGCAGCAGTTGTTCTAATAATTACGGTGCTGCTGATTAAATCCTACTCCTCTAGTCAGCCCGCCACCATTACCCTGCCCAAGCCCAACTCCCAATCCGACCCGGGCATTGACAGCACCGGTGACAGTCTGCTGGTTGTAAGCCCTGAAACAGTCTGTCTCGCCCTATCAGCCCTCAACCGTATGGAAAGCTATTTCCGCGTCTATACCGTAACCACCTACTGGGATGGTGGCGAGTGCCGGGACAGCTTGAATGTCTGGCAAAAGGGCAACAGCCTGCGCATGAGTCTTGACCACGCAGGCACTGTTAAAAATCTACTTATTGTCGGGCGCGATCTTTACATTTGGTACGACGGTTACAACGGAGCTGAAAGCTTCACCTATTACAAGGACTTTGACTATGCCGAAACTGACCGCTTCGCTCGCCTTCTCACCTATGAGGAGCTATACGCCCTTGACGCCTCCGCCATCGCCGAAGCAGGCTATATCCAGCAGCAGGGGGAACCATGCATTTTTGTGAAATACGAAGGCGCCAATAGTTATGAAAGCCGAATTTACGTCTCCGTAAACTCGGGTTTATTGGTGACTGCGGAAATATTTGACGGGGATACTTTAATCTATTCCATGCAGTCCCAAACAACAGAACTATCCACACCCTCAGATGAGATTTTTTTGCCCCCCATTGGCTGATTTCAGGTAAACAGCAGAATTCCCGCTATGAGCAAGAACTCTATGTCTCCACTTTCTCTATACATCAGGTAAAGCACCGCAATTAAAATCATATCCTCGGTTTCGGGCACGGCTTTCTTAGCCCGCGACATTAAACCGCCGAGTACGTCGAGAACACCTGACGCGCCCGACGGTTTTCTGTACTGGCCCCGACCGTCCAAGGGTCGCGTGTTAACCGGGATTTCAAACTCCGGCTCCGGCACATGTTCAACTTTGCCAGTTTTGGCATCATATCTGTTCATGCCGAGCCTCCCCCGCCTAAAAAGGCCGAGCCTGCATTTTTCATAACCATGGCTATCTTCATGGCACCGTCAAGCTTTGTACGGCGCTTTTCCGAAAGCCACGGCTTCATGGCCTCCAAAAGCCCGGTTTTGTCCTCAGAGCTTGAGGGGATGTTTTTGAGAAAGGAACTCGCGGCTCCGGCGAGTCCCCCAGGTAGTTTTCCCAGCCCAGAGAGGATATTATTAAGATTAAGTCCCCCCAACTCACTCACTGCAGGCGATAGGGCGGGAGAAGTCTCCTCCCCTCCTGTAGGGCCGCTGGGAACCCCGCTGCCCAAAAGATTTCCTGCCATATCCATTACTTTTTTCATCTGCTCCGGGTCGTTCATTACTGAATTAATCATTTCCTCAATGCTACTCATGGCAGGTCTCTCCCTTCACTTATTTTCCGAAACGTTCGCTAATCTGCTTTACCAGCGCCTTGCCGTCCTCTGTTGACATCACTTGATTTATTATTCTGTTCATTGTGTCCTTGTCGCCCTCTGCAAGCGCTTTTTTCAGTGTCTTTCCGTCAATCATTTTACCAACGCTTTGTCCAGCTTTGGAGTTTATTATGTCTTTCGCGTTCTCGGCCTTTTTCCCAGAAAAAAGCTCCTTACCAAATTTTTCGGCTTCCTTCATAGCGCACCCCCCTAAAATACTCTTTCAGCTCAGTATATACATCCATTTCAATTCTTGTTACAGGGAGGCTCCTAATGACCATAGCGGTTTTTTCGGATACCCATGGCAATCCCAATCGAATGCTCCTTGCCATAGAACATTTTAAGCCCCATATGGTCATTCATCTTGGCGACGGAGGGCGAGATGTTGAAAAAATAAAAACGCAGTTTCCGGAGCTGGCCCTGAAGGCCGTCAAAGGAAACTGCGATATTACTTGTTCTTTACCGGTAACAGATATGATAAGCGTTAACGGGGTTAATCTATTTATAACTCACGGGCATCTTTTTGGCGTAAAGCAAACACCAGCAATGCTAATTAGCGAGGCAGTGCAGCTTGGAGCCAATGGGGTTTTGTTCGGTCACACCCACAAGACTCAAAATTACCAGGAGCAGGGTATTTTTGTCATAAACCCCGGCACTGCCGGCTTTCCGCCCATGCAAACCTTTGCCGAACTTACAATCACTGACGACGGCCAATTCTTTTCCCGTATCATCAGGCTTTAAGCTTAGTGTTTTCGTTATTTTTTAGTCTTGCCCTTTAACTGCCTGCCAAAACATTTGAAATCAGTAGTATTCTTTTGGAATGTTCCCCATCATGTTGTCCGGCTCCGGCACTGATTCGTCCGGGGATTGAGTTGGGGTGGGGGTCGGGGTAGGCGAAGGCGAAGGGCTAGGCTCGGCCTTTTTTTGGAACACCGCATAAATGGAATGGTCACCGGTTACCTTGGTGAAGGTATAGCTGGATATCGGTCCGACGCTTGTTCCGTCCACCTTTACCTCCCGTATCTCATAACCCTCATCCGGCGTGATGGTAAAGCTCTGGTCCTTTTCCTTTTCAACTCTGGCAAGGCCCTTTGGGCTTATGGTGCCACCGTTTCCGGCGGTAACTGTAATATTGTATGCGTCAGGTTCCGGTGAAGGTTCCTCGCCCTTGGAAAGGCAAACCTCCACAGCATCACCCTTTTCAAGTTTTGCGCCCCTCAAGGGAGTTTGGCTAACGACCTTTCCCTCATCTTTATCACTAAACAAGCCTTCGCCCTGGCGAATAGCTAGGCCCATTTCTGTCAGCAGTTTTCTTGCTGCATCATAGGTTTTGCCCTCAAGGTCCGGAACCTGAACATATTCAGGCTCAGCTTCTTCCTTGTCTTCTGCGTCCTTGGGGCCCTTGGAAACATAGATTGTTACCTTAACGCCCTTTTTGACCTTTTTACCCTCTTCAAGGCTTTGGCCTATAACAGTTTCGGCAGCAGCCTCGTTATACTCCTCTTGTATCTCAACCCTTGCACCCATGTTTTCAAGAATTTGCACCGCGGTTGACTGCTTCATGCCCTCAAGGGGGGGCATAAGGTTATCATTTTTGTTCTTGCCAAAATTGAACATACCGCTCATAATGCTTATAACCAATACAAGCAGTGCAAGAAGCGCGGCTCCCGCCACGAAAAGCTTCTTTTTCTTGGGGCTCATGCCCTTTTTCGGGGGAGCTGTCTGATACCTTGGGGGAGACTGAATATACTCTCTTTGCATAAGTTGCCTTTGCTGCACCGGATGCGAAACCCTCGGCAACTCACCGTTGTTTTCCCTTATGGTCCTAAACACCTGTGTTTCATCACCGGCTAGGCCAACAGGGTTAATAATACGCGTGCTGAAAACATCATCGTTTAGCAGCTCCGTTTCCCTTACACTTTGCGCCGTTTCCTCCTGCGGCAGTATGTAGTATACCGTGCCGCAATTAGGGCAAATGCCCGGCTCAGCGTCAATTTCTGCGCCGCAGCGCTTGCAAATAATTGTTCTCATATAATAACTGCCTCCAAACGGTGGATAAAATATCAGCTAAGAAATGCCGCCAGATCAGCCCTGACATTTAACTTGGGTATTATATCACACCTGCTATACTATTTCAAATTGTTGTAGCCCGGTAACTTACATACAATATAATCTCACTGGAAGGGGACGAAAAAGAATGAAAAACGCGCTAATAACCGGCGCCTCACGAGGAATTGGCCAGGCCATCGCCCGAAGGCTGGCCATGGATGGCTTTTACGTCACCATAAACTATTACCGCAGCCGCAAGGCCGCCGAGGCTCTTGCTTCCGAATTGGGCGGTCGGGCTGTTCAGGCTGATGTGTCCGATGTTTATCAGGTTCGCAATATGTATGACGAAATCGGAGGCCAGGATGTTCTTGTCTGCAATGCGGGAATTTCTGAATACGGCCTTTTTTGTGACATTAGCCCAGAAGCATGGCGACGGATTTTTGCCGTAAATGTTGACGGCACCTTTAACTGCATCCAGACATTTCTCCCACAAATGCTACACCAAAAATCCGGCAGCATAATAACACTTTCCTCGGTATGGGGCATTCACGGCGGCTCTTGTGAAGCGGCCTACTCCGCATCCAAGTCCGCAATTATCGGCCTTACCCGAGCGCTTTCCAAGGAGTTCGGCCCCTCTGGTATTAGGATCAACTGCATTGCCCCCGGCGTTATAGAAACCGATATGATGGCGGGCTTTTCCCCCGATGACAAGGCCTCTCTTTGCGATGAAACCCCCCTGTGCCGTTTGGGTACAGCCGAAGATGTGGCTGGGCTTGCAGCTTTTCTAGCCTCAGATAGCGCATCTTTCATAACCGGTCAGGTAATCGGTGCAGACGGCGGCTTCGGCCTATAATAAAAAGGCTCCCCATGAAAAACACTCATGGGGAGCTGTTATTATCCGGCCAATTTATGTCGGTCAGCAGTATTTTCTAATTCTGTCGCCAACAGTGGCGGTGTCAACCGTTGCACTAATGGTAAATTTAATGCCCTCTTTTTCGCCGAAGGCGGCAAGCTCGTCTAGCAAATCAGCAATCCTGTCCATATCGGATTCGTTGAACATCCTAAGGAAGTTATCTATAAAAACATGGCTTATATCATAGTTTGCGGCGTGCAATCCGCTGATAAAGCCCATAAAAAAGTCCATTGAACCAAATTTATAGTCGCTTGCATGAACCAATCTTACGGTGTAGGGGATGTCATAAGTGAGATTTTTGTCTTTCTCTATACATACAACGCTACCGCTTTCTTCTTCAACCGCGCGTTTAACATGCTCAACCAGCGACTTGGTCTTTCCGGAACCCTTAAGACCCAAGATTAAACGAACCATTTTTAAACACTCCTTTATTATTTGATAGAAACCAAAGCCTGCCTACTACCTTATGGATATGATAGCATACATTCCCTCGAACATCAACGATTAATTTGTGCTATTTATCTACAAATTAACACTGCGTATTCAAGTGGAAACACCAAATGTGCTACCATAATCAATGATAATTCTGTTCTTTTCCCAACATCTTGAACATGTTTGTTTTATAGGCTTCAACCCCCGGCTGGTCAAATGGGTTGACTCCAGAGGCATAAGCAGAAATGGCACAGCTCATTTCAAAGAAGCAAACCAACGCCGCAAAGCCCTCCTCATCCCGTTTGTTAACAGAAATTGAAATATTAGGAACCTCGCCCTTAATGTGCGCATCACAAACAGCTTTTGCAGCAATTTTCTGAATGCTGCTAAACTCCCGTCCTGCAAGGTAATTCAGCCCGTCCTTATTGCCCAACTCAAAAGGCACCTTTATTTCCGAATTTGGCTCGTCAAAGGATACTACGGTTTCCATAAATCTCCTTGGTCCATCCTGGATATATTGACCCATGGAGTGCAAATCTGCCGAATACTCAACGGCGGCAGGGAAAATGCCCACGCCGTTTTTACCCTCGCTCTCTCCAAACAGTTGCTTCCACCACTCTGCCATGAAACGGAAGGAGGGCTCGTAGCAAGCTAAGATTTCCGTGCTGCGCCCAAGACTGTAAAGGTGCTGACGTGCGCCGGCATATTGCCATGCGGGGTTTTCTGCGCTCATAAGCTGAGTAAGCTCGGAAAACTCCCTCTCAGCGCAGCGCAAAAGCCTCTCAACCTCAATTCCTGCAACTGCCATGGGAAGTATCCCCACTGAGGAAAAAACCGAGAAGCGGCCTCCCACGTCGTTTGGAACGGTAAAGCGCTCCCAACCCTCGGAAACCGCCATATCATGCAAGACACCCCTGTCTGCGTCCGTTGTTGCATAAATGCGCTTTTTAGCAGCCGAGCCGTATTTCTTTTCCAAAAGTGCCTTAAACACTCTAAAACCCAGCGCCGGTTCAAGGGTTCCGCCGGATTTGGAAATAACGTTTATTGAAAAGTCCCTGTCGCCAATAAGCTCAATAGTTTCGTTTATGGCGTCAGGAGAAATGCAGTTGCCCATAAAGAAGATATCGGGTGTATCCTTCTTAATAAGATTGTAGTTAGGAGAGCGCAGCAGCTCAATTGCCGCCCTCGCGCCCAGATAAGAGCCGCCTATACCAACAACAACCAGCACCTGAGAATTGCTTTTAATTCGGTTGGTAGCGGATAAAACCGCCTTAAGCTCGCCGTTTAGCATGTTTTCCGGAAGCTGAAGCCAACCCGTAAACTCGCTGCCGGGGCCACTTTTTTCCAAAAGCGTTCTGTGTGCATCTGAAATCTTAGAATAGTCGGGTCCGATAGAATCAAAAAAATCTTTCGCTCCCGCAAGCTCCACCTTAACCATAATGTCAAGTCCTCTTTTCCTTTGCTTTCGCAGCCGTGGCTTCTCGTCTGCTGCTACTGGAATATTTTAATACACTTCAGTAGTCATTACAAGTCTAAAAGCGGGTTTTTCATACCATCGTGGGACATATTACCAAAACCTCCCCCGTTTTTTTACTAAAAGTGGGGCTTGTAACCTGTAAAACACCGTTTCTTTTTCCACTTACAGAAAAAGAAACGGTATTATTATATCAACGTAAAAGGCATTCGGAGGTTTTCCTTTAATTCACCGCCTAGCAAAATACAAACTTGCCCTTAGGGCAGCCAAGCTTCCCCATCACAAGGCATCAAAGTGCAAACAGCCTTTGCGTTAATTTAAAATAGATTTCCCACAAAGATAGCCTCTCCACCCCGCAGGAGGCCACCAGAGGCACCCTTGCAAGCTCCCCGCCTGCGGAGCTTACAATCATCTCCCCCAACACCTGCCCCTGCTCCACTGGCGCAGCAACGCTCTCCGGCAGCAGCATATCATATTCAAGGTCCTTCATAGCGCTTTTTTCCAAAAGTATGCTTTCCGGTCCACTATATTGGGGCTGCACACTATCCGCCTTACCCAGACCTACTTTTACAGGCGGCAGCGCATGGGGACTTCTTAGTGAGCAAGCAGCATAATTTGCAAAGGCATAGTTTAGCAGCACCTTTGCACTTTCAAAGCGGTTTGTAGAAGTTTCGCAGTGCATCACAACAGCTATAAACTCCGTCCCGTCGCGCTTGGCGCTGGCGGAAAGGCAATACTTGGCCTTTTGGGTAAAGCCGGTTTTTAGACCTGTTGTTCCATTATAATGTCGAACAAGCTTATTGGTATTTGTAAGCTCCGACTCGCCGCCCCGTAAGCTATCCATCCAAATGGTGCAGTAATCCTTTATTTTTTCATGCGAGAGAAGCTCCCGGGACATTAGCGCAATGTCATAGGCCGTGGTCAGATGTTGTGGATCGTCTGTAAGTCCCGAACAGTCCATGAAATTTGTATTTTTCATGCCCAGCTCTGCCGCCCTGCTGTTCATTCTTGCAACAAAGCCCTCCTCGGAACCTGCCAAGTGTTCCGCCAGCGCCACCGAACAGTCGTTTGCCGAAACCACCGACACTGCCTTGATCATATCTGACACAGTCATCTGTTCCCCCTCCTCTAGCCATATCTGGCTGCCTCCCATTGAGGCGGCGTGGGCAGAGCAGGTAACAATACTCTCAAAGGATAAATCCCCCGCCTCTATAGCCTCCATAACCAGCAACAGGGTCATAACCTTTGTTACGCTGGCCGGGGACCTTTGGGTGTGGGCATCCTTTTCAAAAATCAGTTGTCCGCTGGATTTTTCAATAAGCACCGCCGAAGGAGCTGAAATTGTTATACTATCCCCCTCTAAAACGGTAATAGCCCGGGCAGGGCTAAGAAGTATAAATATCGTAATTGTAAGCATAATAATCCTTTTCATGCCGCAACCTCCCAAAAGTGTTGTCCCATAGGTGTCTGAAACACTATATTTGACGCTTGCCTCTCATATTACGATTTGTGCATGTCAAGCCTTAATATCAAGGTTTCATTTTTTGCAATGATAATCTGTAAAAATGAGATCCCCCCTTCATATTCATCCCGACTGAATATTCCATCTTATTATCACCGTGCCGTACAACGTTTAAGTTTCAAGGGTTTTGAACACTTTCAACAGGTTTTTGAACATTTCAGTTATGGACAAAATTTGACATTTTATCCATAAGCCTCTTTCATACCCTCCTTAAAATTCCTTCTTGCAAAAGCAATTGAACAGAATTATCTCTTGACAAGTCTATTTCTTTAGGTTCTAAAAGTGATGCACATCCATTAAGAACCTCCGCCCAAACACACAAAACAGCGGCTTTGTCTTAACAAAGCCGCTGTTTTGTGTCATAATTGTTTCATAATCGAAGCATCAAAGCTATAAGCCGCTACCTAGGCCAGCTCCCTATACATGGCGGGAGCGTCGGACTTTCCAACAGCCTCGGCTATTGCGATTACCTCAACCTTAAGTGTACGTGCGCCGAAGTGGATCTCTATTACGTCGCCCACCTTAACGTCGTAGGATGCTTTAACCGTCCGGCCGTTAACAGAGACTCGCCCGCCGTCGCAGGCCTCATTAGCAACTGTGCGGCGCTTTATAAGCCGCGTAACCTTTAGATATTTGTCAAGGCGCATTGGCTTGTTACCCCCTAAAAAGAAAGGGCACGGATAATTTCCGCGCCCTAAAAGTTCTTATTTGTCGATAATTTCCTTGAGAGCCTTGCCGGCCTTAAATACGGGAACGCGGGAAGCGGGGATCTGAATCTCTTCCTTGGTCTTGGGGTTGCGGCCAACGCGAGCTTCCCTTCTCTTAACATCAAAAACTCCGAAGCCAACAAGCTGTACTTTCTCACCGGTTTCAATTGTGTCGGTGATAGCCTGGAAGGTTGCGTTAACAGCGCGTTCGCTATCCTTTTTGGTCAGCCCGGTCCTCTCCGCAACAGCGGCGATAAGTTCTGCTTTGTTCATAGTTTCCTCCTAAAATAATAAGTGTTTTCTATTGGTTTAAGCTCGATTATATAGAAATTTGCAAATCCTCTCGCAAAACTCTAGCGTATCAGTGAATATGCTCCTTTGCTTTGCCCCTCCGGTAATACGCATCCATCTCCTCAAGGGTCATGGACTCCAGCTCTTTTCCATCAGCGGCGGCAGAGCCTTCGATATAATCAAAGCGGCGAATAAATTTATCGCAGCTTTGGTGCAAAGCCTGCTCCGGGTCAACCCCTGCAAATCTTGCCACGTTTACAGCGGCAAAAAGAAGGTCCCCCAGCTCTTCAGCTATATGGGTCTTATCCCCCTGGGAAATGGCCTCCTGCAGCTCTGCAAGCTCCTCTCTAAGCTTTTCTTCGGCCCCCCTAATGTCGGGCCAGTCAAAACCGACTTTAGCTGCCTTTTTCTGCACCTTTTCCGCCCGCCACAGGGCCGGGAGACTTTCCGCAACATCTATCATGGTTTTGGTGACCGTGGACTGGGACTTTTCTTTTCTCTTAAGCTCGTCCCAATTTTGAAGTACTTCGCAGCTATCGGAAACGGAAACCTCTCCGAAAACGTGAGGATGCCTAAAAATGAGCTTTTTTACAGCGGCGTCCGCTACATCGTTTAGGTTAAATATTCCATGTTCTTCCTCGATGCGCGAGTGGAAAATGACCTGCATAAGCAGGTCGCCCAGTTCCTCCTTCAGGTGCTCGGGATCTTTCTCGTCAATTGCCTCACAGACCTCGTAGGCTTCCTCCAGAAGATTTCGGCGAATGCTCTCGTGGCTCTGCTCAATATCCCATGGACAGCCACCGGGGGATCTAAGTATTTCAATTATTTTTCTGAAATCATCAACATTATAATGTGATTTATATACAAAATCTACCACACTTTTCACCCTTCCGCAAGTTGTATTTTATCTTTGTTGATTCTTATGAAAAGTTTGCTCAAAGACTGTGCAGAAAATTCAAAGAATTATAGAAATATCAACTGTATTTTGCTCCTCAGACAGATATTTCCTATTAGTGTTATTCAAACTTTTTACCTGATATTATAAACATATTACCCATTCACTTGAAATTTAGAAGCTTTGCGATTTTTTCGCCCTTGGGAATAAGCTTCATATCTTCAATTGTAATAGCACGGGTAATGATGGTTAGCACCAGATAAACCACCACAGCAACACCAATGGCAATAACCAGTCCCAAAAGCGTCGAAATCCTGCCCGGCTCGGTTCCCGCGCCCATGATACCCATGACGGCGGGATATACAAGCCATGCCACAAAGCCCATAAGGGTACAGTTAATTACGGGCATCACAAACACCTTAGAGAGCTTTGGCTTTTCCGGCAGCTTGTTAATGACAAACCACAGGTTGAGCCCGCCCATAACCATATAGCATATAAGCGTGCCGATCGGCGCCCCGTAGATGTTGATGGCGGGATTACCCACCAGATACCAGTTGAGGACAATGTTCAGCCCTCCGCCTATGAGCATAGTATACATAGGCAGTCTCTCCCTGCCGCTGGCCTGTAAAATAGCCGTGGTCATTAGGGAAAGGCAAACAAAGAAAGAAGCCGCACCCATAATTGCAAGCAGTGTTACGCCCTGGCTTGCACTTCCGGGATAAAGACCGTTCATAATGGGGCCGGACATAACGCTGATACCCACAGCCATGGGCAGAGCGATAATGGTGGCAATTCTGAGAGAGGACTCCACAACTTCTTTGGCGTTGCTATATTGTCTTTTGACAAGCAAGCCCGCGATAGCGGGAACAATGCTGATTGTAAGCGGAGTAATAAGCGCCGCCGGAAGATTGTAAAGAGTAAGCGCCTTGGAGTACACGCCAAAAAGAACCTTGGCCTCGTCAAAGGAAAAGCCTGCGGTGTTTTGTAACTGGCCCAGAACCAGCTTGGTGTTGACAAGAGTGATTACACTTAAAACGCAGGAACCAAGAGCAATGGGAACGCCGATTTTAATAAGACGCTTTAAAATAACACCGTTGCCCTCATCATAGGTGGCAAGCTGCGGATTATCCACCAGTCGCAGGTTTTCGGTTTTCATCCGTTTATATGCAACAATGCCGATATAGACGCAGGCAACCAGCGAACCCACGGCAACCCCGGAAATAGCCCCGGCAGAAAGTAGCGGCAGGCTTGCTCCCCGCTTTTCCAAAATCATTACAACTCCCAGTCCGAAAGCTACCTTAACAGCGACCTCAATAACCTGTGAAACAGAGGTGGGTCTCATGTCTGAGAGACCTTGAGTATAGCCTCTAAAGGCAGACATTATACAAACAAGGATAACGGCGGGGGCCATAGCCTGAATGCTCTGGCTTGCCTCCACATCCTCCATGAAGACCGCAAGCTCCGTGGGGATAATAAACATAACTATCGTTCCCACAGCGCCCAACACGATAAAGGAGCCCATGGCAATACGGAAGGTTTTTTTAATTTTTAGCGGGTTATCAAGGCTGTCTGCTTCGGAAATAAGCTTTGCAAGCGCAATAGGAAGGCCCGCTGTTGAAAGCGTGAGCAGAACATTATAAAGGTTATAGGCAACATTGAAATGTGTAAATCCTTCATCCCCAAGGATATTGCCCATGGGAATTTTATAGATTGCACCCAGTATTTTTATAATTAGAACGGCAATAGCAAGGATGGCCGCGCCGTGAAGATAGTTCTGGTTTTTCGATGCCGACATTTTTCCACCTCCGAAAATGTAGGGGCGGGCTTTGCCCGCGTCGGTATAATATATATGCTTAAACCGGCCGCCTTTTGCAAGCTTGACGCCGTTTTTAGTCCCTTGAATTGGAAGCCGTATAACTTTACACCAAACTGTTAGAAAAATCAAGGAAAAGAACGCCCGTCAGACAAAATTAAAGTTATTGCACATATTCAATCTACCCTGTTACCACAGGGCTTTTGCAGACCTCACAAGATTTTATGATGATTAAAAAATAATGAATACACCAAGACAACCATAATAAAGGCCCTTGCAAAAAAGGCGAAAATAATTGTAAATAGTCAATTAATTTGTTATTATGACAAAGATAACATATTTTGTATTTTATAGCAAATAATAACCCCCGGATAGGAGGCTTTCCCCTATGAAAAGCTTTGATTTGCTTCCCAAGATATTTTCCGCCATACATCAGGCGGTCATAGGAACCGACGGTTCCTCAATAATATTTGCAAACCCCAGCGCCGTGACCGCCTTCGGTGGGGAAATTATCGGCACTTGCGCATCAGATCTTCTGCCAAGGGAACTTCTTGATAACCCGGCGGACAGCTTTCTTTGTGCTGCCACTTTAAAGGGGCGGCAGTGCGCCATTTCCGTTTTCCGCGAGGATGGCTTGATGATTCTTTTTATTGACCTTATTGCGGGAGAGGGTTCTTCCCTTTTCCTTAGCCGTCATGTGATAAGGAACCTGCGCAACAACGCGATGGGGATTAAAATGTCTGCAGACCGCTGCTTTTTTTCTCTGGACGAGGGAACGCAGCCCCCGGAAAAGCATATCTCCATGCTCTACCACTTCTATTACCGTATTCTCCGCACAATTACTCAGGTAGACAGCGCCGACCTCCTTAACCGCGGCGAACTGCTGTTTTCCCCTGTTCCAACTGATATAATTAAGCTATGCGCTGACCTTACGGACACGGTTTCTGCCCTAAGCTCAGCCTCCGGTGTCAGCATTAGTTTTTCAACACCAGAGAATGAAGTTGTCGCCACCATCGACCCTGAGCTCATGGAGCAGCTCCTCTTAAACTTTCTGGCAAATAGCCTTAAGCACGTTTCACCCGGTAACAGCATCACCGTAAGCCTACGCAGGTCTGGTGAGCGCGCTGTCATATCCGTGGACGACGACGGTTCCGGAATTCCTCAAGAAACCCTGCAAAACATTTTTGCCCCTCCTCCAACAGAGCCTGACCTTACCAAACCTGAAACGGGAACCGGTTTAGGACTTTACATTGCTTACGGCATTGCTCAGCTTCATAAGGGCGTGCTTCTCATTGAAAGCCGCGAGGGCGAGGGCACCCATGTGCGTCTTATGCTTCCTATGGACCAGGCTGCCGCGCCTAAATTCAGCTCTCCCGATGTTGGCTACAAGCGCAGCATTTCGCCTGTTTTAATCGGCCTTGCCGAGGTTCTAAGCAACGACTGCTTCGGTCCGAAGCTTGAGGATTAATTAAATTCCCTGAAAGCGTTGCTTTCAGGGAATTTAACAACTATTCAATTGCAAATAGCCTCTTTCCGTTTTCAGCGGTCGCTTCAATAACCTCCTGGGGACTAATTCCCTTTATATCGGCAATCTTTTCCGCTACAAAACTCAGAAGTCTGGAGTCGTTACGCTTTCCCCTGTAAGGCATTGGCGCAAGATAGGGGCAGTCGGTCTCAATCAGTATCCGTTCAAGGGGGCAAATTTCCAGCACTTCAAGGACCTTTCGCGCATTCTTAAATGTAATTACACCCCCAAAGCCCAGATACCACCCCCGGGAAAGAAGCTCCCTTGCCATCTGAGCGCTGCCGGAATAACAATGGAACTCTCCGCGCACCTTTGGAACATGGTCCAACGCGTCCAAGCAGTCCCCATGGGCTTCCCTGTCATGGATGACCACAGGAACGTCAAGTTCCTGGGCTAGCTCAAGCTGTCTTAGGAAGGTCTGCTTCTGTATCTGCCGGGAGGGTTCATCGTAATGATAATCCAGACCAATCTCACCTATAGCCTTCACTTTCGGGTGCTTAAGCCATTCTCTAAGCTCCGATATACAGCCGTCGTTAAACTCCTCGGCGTTTTCAGGGTGCCAGCCCAGGGCTGCATACATAAAGGGATATTTCTCTACGAGCTCAATAGTCTCTTTAGAGCTTTGCCTATCGCATGAATTATTCATAACAAGTCCGACGCCCTCTTTGGACAGCCTTTCAATAAGCTCGTTTCTGTCCTCATCAAAGGCCGCGTCTGTATAATGGGCATGGGTATCAAAAATCACTGCACTTTCCTCCGGCTAAGCAAATTATGTAAACCAATATTATGTTAATAGTTTTGGAGTGTCATTATGAAGCTTTTTTCCGCCTCCGGGCTTACTGACAGGTACATATACGTGATGTTGGCAGTATTCCCGTTGTTTGTAGGCCCCCAGGGCTACGGAGCGGTCACCCTCTCAAAATTCATTTTCTTTTGCATTCTTACGCTAATATGGACAATTTGGTGCGGTGCCGCATTAATAAAAAGTCATGGCGCGGGACTTAATCATCCCGACCCGAGAATTCCTGCACTTGTTGGGGCATTTTTTCTTTTTTGCTGTACCTCGGCAGTGTTCTCGGCATACGGTGCCTCGGTAATTATCGGAAAGGGGCGCTTTGATGGGCTTTTGACCACGCTTTTATGCGTCTTGTCCTTTTTTGGCGCGGCCTTTCTTTCCAAAGCAAAACCATCTTACCTTTATGCCGCCGTGTTTGCCGGAGCGATTTGCTGCATTGTGGGTGTTTTACAGCTTTTTGGCCTTAATCCTCTCGGTCTGTTTCCCAATTATTACGACTACTACGACGCGGGAACAGAGTTCACCGGCTCCTTTTTCGGCACCATAGGCAATGCCGATTTGTTAAGTGCCTATCTATGCTTGCTGCTGCCCATATCCAGCGCTTATTATATCACAGCGGAAAAAGGCACAAAATGGCTTTTACTCTGTATTGCTCTGCTCAGCTTTTCGCTGCTTGCCTGCGGGGTTTCAGCGGGGCTGCTCTCCTGCGGCTGCATGGCTTTACTTATGCCTCCCCTGCTTATAACCAGCGGTGAAAGACTCCGCCGCGGCCTGGAATGTGCCGTGGCAGTGCTTGTTTCCCTGGGGCTGGCAGCCTGCTTTCGCGGTGAAAAGGCGGACGAGCGCATATACCTTTCTTTTATCTTTTCGGCAAAAGCGGCAGTTATGTTTATTTTAGCCGCATTTGCTTTAATTTCAAGGCTTCTGTTTAGAAAAAGCGAATTCAGCAAAAAAGCTCTCCAAATCTTCTTTAGTATTATTTCCATAGTCGCCGCCGGGGGAGCTCTTTTGGGTATATACTTCCTGGCACCTGGCAGCGGAAGCCTCTGGGAGATTTCCCAGGTGCTCCACGGAAATATTCAGGACAGCTTTGGTTCCTCCCGTATCCGCATTTGGCGAAATGTTCTGAATATTGTTCCGGAGCGTCCTCTGCTGGGCGGTGGACCGGGGACCTTGGCTCTACGTATCAGCGTAGAATTTTCTCGTTACGTCCCTGAAGCCGGCAAAACTCTCACCGCCTTCATAGATAACGCCCACAATGAGTATATGGGTATGCTGGCAAGCACAGGTCTGTTTTCCCTTCTGTGCCACCTGGCGGCACAAATACTAAGCGTGGTGCTGGCCCTAAGGCGCGGCAACAAAACTTCCCTATGCCTAATATGTGGTCTTGTCTGCTATTGGATACAGGGCTTTTTCGGTCTGGGCCTGTTTCTGGTCAGCCCTCTTATGTGGATATGCTGGGGGCTGTTGGCATCTGACTTATGTAAACCTACCTTAAAGGACGCCGAATAGCTTCGGCGTCCTTATTTATTAGGTTTGACCGTTCCCCTCAAGTTCCAGATAAACGCTGCAATCCCGCACGCAGATGATAACATTCGGCTTATAATCGGCAATATAGTCCCTCAGACTCTTGTCTGAGTAATGCCTCATATCCAAAGTGCGCATCTCATCAAAGGAAGCGTAAAGCAGGGTTTCCAGTGCGTTTGTGAAGGAGTCGCCGTATACTAAAATCTTCGGTAACTGGGGTCTATCCGTGCTTACAACGGTCTCTCCGTAGTCGCCACCCATATATACGCTATAGGTGACACTTTCCTCCTCTGTTTCAGGCAAAATAAGCATGGGGCGATCTGTTTCTTCGCCGTTATCCCATCTCTTAAAGGGTATTTGCTCGTTTATTATTCCCACGGTCTGACTATCCTGGCAGGGGTAAAGCCCGAACAACTCGCGATTCCGTGACCCGGAAAAGGGGTTGGGCAAAGTCTTTTCAGTAATATGCTCCGCCGTAAGTGCCTGAACATTAAGGTCTGTAAGGCAGTTTATTTTGTCAATAATCGCGCTGTAAGCAGCCAAGGCCCCCTTAAAGGAATAGTGGTGGTCGGTAACAGTGTAAAAGTCCTTTGGTTTTCCCATGTTGTCATATACTGCGTCCACATCCAGATAATTTACCCCACTCCGCTCCAGGGCTGAAAAGAATTCCGTGTTAATTTCCTCGGCATCCCTCAGTACCTGCCTGCAAAAGCCCGGGGCTTCGTTTCGGTAATAGTAAAGCTGAGATGGAATACCTACATAAATGAAGTCCGCACCCTGAGCTTTGGCGTATTCACTAAGCTCTCCCAGCTTCTTGGCAGCCTCAGCGGCCTTTTGGGGAACATCGCTGTATTTTCCGTATTTTTCCGGAGCAAAAGGAAGAAGGAAGTCCTGGGAAACATATATTCCGTTTACAACCGGAAGCTTTAAAAGGTTCATTTCCGCATAAGTGTTAGCCTTAACTGCGGTGTTTCGCCCGGCGGCACGGTCAATAAAGAAGTCCTCCCATGCTGCAAAATAGTCTCCGGACAAAAAGCTCTCCCGCGAATACTCTGGCTTTGCCGCCAAGCTGCGGTTTTCCGTTGTGGAAATTGTCTCCTGAAGGTTTGTGGCTGTAACCACAACAAGCACTGCAAGAATTAGCAGAAAGCAGACCATAAAGGTGATTTGTAATGCTTTTTTCATGTATCTCCCTCCTAAAACCTAAAGTAGATGAAGGGGTTAAAGGTGCCGCTAAGCAGCCTTACATAGCACAGCACAAAAAGCCCAAGCGCCCAGATCTTCGGTCCCCACTGTGAGAGTCCGTAAATAAAGGGCTTTCCCCGCCTTTTTTCCAGGGCCGCTTCAAGCTTTTTCTTAACCGGTAGACTGGCAAGGGCCGCAATAAGCAGCACCCAGCCGTATTCGGCAAGATAGTAGCCGGTAAGCCCATCGGAAAAAACCGCACCGCCGAACATGGCAGAAAAGCAGCTTAAAACTGTGCTTATATTCTCGGCCCGGAAAATCACCCAGCCAAACAAAATGAAAAGTAGCGAATAAACGTGCTTAAAGAAGTTTGGCAGCGCTGCCAACTGCTTTTTCCATACGTATTTTTCGCCCACCAAGAGCAGGAAATAGTATAAACCCCACAAAAGGAAGTTCCATGCTGCCCCATGCCATAGGCCAGTGAGCCCCCAAACAATCAGCATGTTGAAAATTTGACGCTTCTTTCCCCTGCGGTTGCCTCCCAAAGGTATGTAGAGGTAATCCCTAAACCAGGTGGATAGGCTGATGTGCCAGCGCCTCCAAAATTCGGTTATGGATTTGGATACATAGGGGTAGTCAAAGTTTTCCAAAAAGTGAAATCCGAACATGCGTCCAAGGCCGATTGCCATGTCGCTGTAACCGGAAAAGTCGAAGTAGATTTGCAGGGCATAGGCCACGGCCCCCAACCATGCCAGACTAACGGTCATATTTTCAGCAGGCAGGGCAAATATTCCGTCGGCCATCTGACCAACGCTGTTTGCAATGATAACCTTTTTCCCAAGGCCGATTATAAATCGGGTCAGGCCATCGGAAAAGTCGTCAAGGTTTTCCCTTCTGTCGCCAATTTCCTCGGCAATGGTGCTGTAACGCACAATAGGGCCGGCAATAAGCTGGGGAAACAGAGAAATATAAAGGGCCACCTTCAGCGGGTTTCCGGCAGCCTTCACCTCGCCCCTGTATACATCTATAACATAGCTCATGCCCTGAAAGGTGAAAAAGGAAATACCGATGGGCAGGACAATGTTAGGAACAGTAATATCCGCCCCCAACGCCGCCAGATTGGTGCAGAGAAAGCCTGCATACTTGAAATAGCCCAGCAGAGCCAAATTCATAATAACAGAGAGCGCCACCGCGCCCTTAACCCCTCTTCCCTTTCTAAAGGACAGCAGGCCGAACGCGTAGTTTATAACTATGGAGGCCAGCATCAGCAGCAGGAACTCCGGCCCCCCGTAGCCGTAGAAGAACAGGCTGAAGGCCAAAAGCACAAGGTTTCTGGCCGAGCGGAATCGTGCCGGAACGACAAAATATAAAGCCAGCAAGGCCGGAAGAAAAATAGCTAAAAAAGTAAAGCCCGAAAAGACCATATGCTTAATTTACTCCTCTGTATCGGCTATTTTGCAACCCATAAGAACGCCCATAACTGAGGCCATCATAAGGCCCCGGGTCCAGCCGCTGGAGTCGCCCAGGCAGTGCAGTCCCCTAACGTTTGTGTTTAAGTCCTTATCCATTTTTACGCGATTGGAGTAGAACTTTAACTCGGGAGAATAAAGCAATGTTTCATGGGACGCGAAACCGGGAACCACCTGATCGGCAGCCTGAATAAAGTTAATGATATTCATCATTGAGCGGTATGGCATGGCGGCTGTAATATCGCCGGCAACAGCGTCCTTAAGGGTGGGGCGAACGTTCGTCTGGGCAAGCTCCTTTTCCCATGTGCGCTTGCCATCGAGGATATCGCCAAAGCGCTGAACCATAATATGGCCCGCGCCCAGCATATTAGTAAGCTCACCCACTTTCTGGGCATAGGCAATAGGCTGATTGAAGGGAAAGCTAAAATTGTGTGAGCATAAAATGGCAAGGTTTGTGTTATCCGACTTCTTGTCCTTATAGCTGTGTCCGTTAACAACTGCCAAATCATCATCGTAGTTTTCCTGACTTACAAAGCCGCCGGGGTTCTGGCAGAAGGTGCGGACCTTG
Source organism: uncultured Oscillospiraceae bacterium (assembly GCA_964576195.1). Taxonomy (GTDB): domain Bacteria; phylum Bacillota; class Clostridia; order Oscillospirales; family Oscillospiraceae; genus UBA2658. Next base: position 28,683 of record CAZNUD010000005.1, read on the forward strand.
TTTTTAAAGGGGCGGGGATAACCGATGAGCTTGGACTCGTAGAGAACGTCGTTGACCTTCTCCATAATCTCGTTCCTGACCTCCACTCGCACGCCGATGTCAACGGTTCCCGGCTGGTGGGCTATGCTGTGCTCGGCACAGATCTTCTCTAGCCACTCGGCCCCCCGCCTGCCCGTTGCAATAACGGTTTTGTCGGCAAAAATCTCCATGCTTTCCATGCCCTTGTGTATAACAACACCAAGGCACTGGTCGCCCTTGAGTATAACATTGTCACACTCGTAGCCAAACAGCATCTCCACTCCGTTATCTAACAGATACTGCTCGATGCGATAGTAGATGTCCTGGGCCTTTTCCGTACCCATATGGCGTATGGGGCAATCAACCAGCTTAAGGCCGGCAGCAATAGCACGCTTGCGGATGTCCTTAACGGCTTCATAGTCACTGACTCCCTCAACCTTGGTATCCGCGCCGAATTCAAGATAAATGCTGTCCGCGTAGTTAATTAGCTCCTGTGCTTTCTCCTCGCCTATAAGGATGGGTAAATCGCCCCCCACCTCGTAGCTTAAGGAGAGTTTGCCATCGGAAAAGGCCCCCGCACCGGAAAAGCCCGTGGTAATATGGCAATAGGGCTTACAGTTTATGCAGTTCTTGGTTTTGGCCTTGGGGCAGCTACGTTTTTCCACCGCGGCGCCCTTTTCCACCATAATTATCTTCTTTTTACTACCCTTTCGAATAAGCTCCAAAGCAGTAAAAATACCGGCAGGGCCGGCTCCTACGATTACTAAATCGGCTTTCATATATATACTCCTCCATTACCCCCAAACGAGGGAAATCGTTACTTCTTTTTTGCAGAATAATTATACAGCATTTTTAGTATTAAGACAAGTTAAATACATCTGTATAAGCCCAACAAACTTTGTTATGCTTTTTAAAGGCATTTTTACTAATTATTAAGTTAAAACCTTGTAAAGCTTGTATATGTTTTTGGTGCAAAAATCATTGCTTTACCTTGACCGTCATTTCACTTTCGTATAAAATAATAATAGTGCGTTTCAGTCTTTTTTTAGCAATTCTCCGCCAAAGCAGTTCGAATTAACAGTATAAACAAAGCGTTTTGTTAAGATAATACTCTGTCGATTTTGAAGGAATGGTGACGAAAATGAAAAAAGTAGCTCTGATAATGGGCAGTGAAAGCGATCTGCCAATAGCGGAAAAGTCTATTAACAAGCTCAGCGACTTTGGCATTACCTGTGAGGTCCATGTTTTCTCTGCCCACAGGACCCCTGAAGAGGCCGCCGAATTCGCAAAGAACGCAAGAGCCAATGGCTTTGGTGTAATAATTGCAGCCGCAGGAAAGGCGGCTCATCTTGCCGGAGCACTGGCGGCAAACACGACTCTGCCCGTTATAGGCATACCAATAAAATCATCATTGGACGGCTTTGATGCCCTTCTTTCTACTGTGCAGATGCCCTCGGGCGTTCCTGTTGCAACAGTAGCTATTGATGGGGCAGAAAATGCCGCCCTTCTTGCTATTGAGATACTTTCCATCTACGATGAGCAGCTTTCCCTTAAGCTTACCGCCAGTCGTAATGCGGCAGCCGCCAAAGCTCTTTTCATTAACAAAGCCTACGAGGAAAAATATAACCGCCCCAGCCAACAGTAAACGGAGGAACACAAAATGGAAAAAACTGTCCAGCTCTATGAAGGCAAGGCCAAAAAGGTGTTTGCAACTACCGACGAGACCCTCTGCATAGTATCCTACAAAGATGATGCCACCGCTTTTAACGGCGAGAAAAAGGGCACCATCACAGGTAAGGGCGTTATCAATAACCGTCTAACAAACCGTCTTATGTCCGAACTTGAAAAGGCGGGTGTTCCTACCCATTTTGTTAAGGAGCTAAACGACCGGGAAACTCTTGTAAAAAAGGTGTCCATCATTCCTTTGGAGGTCATCATCCGCAACATCTCCGCCGGCAGCTTTGCCAAGCGCTACTGTGTTGAGGAGGGCATTCGGTTTTCCTCCCCTACAATTGAGTTTTCATACAAAAACGACGATTTGGGCGACCCTCTCATAAATGCCTATCATGCTCTTGCACTGAACCTGGCCACTCATGAGGAGATTGAAACTATAAAGAAATACTCTTTTATGGTTAACGACTTTTTAAAGGACTATATGCTAGCGCGCAATATTGAGCTTGTGGATTTCAAGCTTGAGTTCGGAAGGATTCCCGACGGCACAATTGTCCTTGCCGACGAAATAAGTCCGGACACCTGCCGTTTCTGGGATGTTCACACCCATGAGAAGCTGGATAAGGATCGCTTCCGCAGAGACATGGGTGGCGTTGAGGACGCCTATAACGAGGTTATGAAAAGACTTATGGGGGAGAAAGCATAATGGGGCACATACATGAAGAGTGCGGCGTTTTCGGCGTTTTTTCCAAAGAAACGCGGGATGTGGCCTCAACGGTTTACTACGGACTTTTTGCACTCCAGCACAGAGGACAGGAAAGCTGTGGCATAGCTGTAAATGACGACGGAGTATTTACCGCCTATAAGGACATCGGCCTTGTGAACGACGTATTTACTTCCACTGTTATGTCAAGCCTCGGTGAAGGCAGTATTTCCGTGGGTCACTGCCGATACGGCACCACCGGCAACAATGACCGCAACAACGCCCAACCCCTTGTTATTAACCATATTAAGGGCAAAATGGCCTTGGCCCACAACGGCAACCTAGTAAATTCCGCCGAGCTTCGGGAGGAGCTGGAGTTGCAGGGCAGCATTTTTCACACGACCACCGACAGCGAGGTCATTTCATACATCATCACCAAGGAACGCATCAGCTCATCCTCCATTGAGGAGGCCGTTTGCCAAAGCATGGACAAGCTTAAAGGAGCCTATTCTCTGGTGGTAATGTCTCCAAAAAAGTTAATTGCTGTCCGGGATGAGCACGGTTTTCGCCCCCTTTGCTACGGCAAGACACCTGAGGGGGACTATGTTGTGGCCTCAGAAAGCTGCGCTCTCAATGCGGTGGGTGCGGTTATTGAGCGAGACTTGCTGCCTGGTGAAATCCTTGTTTTCGATAAGGACGGTGTTCGTTCCATAACAGATCACTGCAATAAATGCGAACCGGCCCTCTGTGTATTTGAATATATTTACTTTGCCCGCCCTGACTCGGTCATTGAGGGCTGCTGCGTTCATAACGCACGGCTTCGGGCAGGCGCTTTTCTTGCGTTGGAGCATCCAGTGCAGGCGGATGTTGTAATAGGAGTTCCAGACAGCGGTATTGACGCGGCAATCGGCTTTGCTAGGCAAAGCGGCATTCCCTATGGCATCGGCCTTATAAAAAATCGCTACATAGGAAGGACCTTCATTTCTCCGGGTCATGAGTCTCGAGAGGATAAGGTGCGCATAAAACTAAATGCCCTATCCCATGTCGTAAAAGGAAAACGGGTGGTACTTATTGATGACTCCATAGTTCGCGGTACCACCTGCGCAAGAATTGTCCATCTGCTTCGTCAGGCGGGGGCCAAAGAGATACACCTGCGCATTTCAGCCCCGCCCTTTCTAAATCCCTGTTACTACGGCACGGACATAGATAGCAGGGATAAGCTTATCGCCTGCCACAACTCCGTTGCGGAAATCACGAAAATCATCGGTGCGGATTCTCTGGGCCATTTAAGCGTGGACAGCGCAAAAAAGCTTACAAACGGTAATGTTTCCCACCCAGGCCTTTGTGCCGCTTGTTTTGACGGAAATTACGTAACCGAAATTCCATGTTCTTCCGCAAAAAACAGATTTGAAACCAAGATAAGTGAAAGGAGCGACTCCCAATGAAAAGCTATTCGGAAAGCTATGCCAATGCCGGTGTTGACATTACCGCCGGTTATAGGGCAGTGGAACTTATGAAAAGCCACATTGCACGAACCATGGTGGGCAATAACAGCCCCCAAATAGGCGGATTTGGAGGCCTGTTCCAACTTGACTTGTCGGGCACTCCCAAGCCTGTGCTTGTCAGCGGCACCGACGGCGTTGGCACTAAGCTAAAGATTGCCTTTCTTATGGATAAGCATGACACCGTTGGTATAGATTGCGTTGCCATGTGCGTAAACGACATTATCTGCTGCGGCGCAAAACCCTTGTTTTTTCTGGATTATATCGCCTGCGGCAAAAATGTTCCCGAAAAAATTGCCCAGATCGTTTCCGGTGTTGCAGAGGGCTGCGTTCAGTCCGGCTGCGCGCTAATTGGCGGCGAAACGGCAGAAATGCCGGGCTTTTACCCGGTGGAAGAATATGATTTGGCGGGCTTTTCCGTGGGAGTGGTGGACAAAAGCAGGATTCTTAACAAAAACACCGTAACCGAGGGGGACATCATAATCGCCCTTCCCTCCAGTGGTGTGCACTCCAACGGCTTCTCTCTGGTGCGCAAGGTTTTTCAAGTTGAGAGTGCAGACCTTAACGCCTCCATCCCCGAACTAGGAGGCGCCTCCTTGGGTGAAACTCTGCTGACACCTACAAAAATCTATGTAAAACCAATGTTGGCTCTGTTTGAGTCGGTTAATGTAAAGTCCGTTTCCCATATAACAGGCGGGGGATTTTACGAGAATATTCCCAGAAGTCTCCCTAAGGGCTACACAGCAAAAATTGACCGCAAGGCCCTTAAAACCCTTCCCATATTTGACTATATGGCAGCAAAGGGCGGCATCCCCGACAGGGATATGTTTAACACCTTTAACATGGGCGTTGGTATGAGCGTTGTGCTTAGCCCTTCGGACGCCGATAAGGCCCTTGAGGAGCTTCGCATAAACGGTGAGGAGGCCTACATAATGGGTGAGATTATACGCTCTGACGAGGGCGTGGCCATATGCTAAAAATGAGAATAGCAGTGCTGGTCTCCGGCGGCGGCACAAATTTGCAAACACTTATAGACGCAGAAAAAAACGACTCTATTAAAAGCGGAACCATTTCACTGGTGGTCTCCAGCAAAGAGGGTGTTTACGCCTTGGAACGGGCGGAGATGGCAGGCATTCCCTGGGTTACCGTTTCCCGCAGAGAGAGCAGCTCTCAGGCGGATTTTGAAGCGAAAATTCAAAGCGCCCTTGAGGGTGCAGCAATTGATCTGGTTGTTTTGGCGGGCTTTATGTCCATTTTGTCCGCCGATTTTGTTCGGCGCTGGCAAAAGCGCATAATAAACGTCCACCCCTCCCTTATCCCCTCCTTCTGCGGCGAAGGTTATTATGGCCTTCGCGTTCACGAGGCAGCGCTTAAAAAGGGCGTTAAGGTAACCGGTGCAACTATACACTTTGTTAACGAAATTCCCGATGGAGGCGAAATAATTTTCCAGAGGGCGGTACCTGTCTATAAAAACGATACCCCGGAAACTCTACAAAGGCGCGTTATGGAATGTGCGGAATGGAGGCTTCTGCCAAAGGCGGTGGAATGGGTGGCGAAAAAAATACTTGTTGAGGGAGATCAATATGGCAAGCAAGGTAAATGATCTGGGAGAGATTTTAAGAAACAACGAATACCCCGGCCGTGGCATTGTGGTAGGTAGATCCGAAGACGGCAAAAGTGCCGTTTTTGCATATTTCATTATGGGCAGGAGCGAAAACAGCCGCAACCGCATTTTTTCCAAAACCGAGGACGGCATCCGCACCGAAGCCCATGACCCCGGTAAAATGATCGACCCCAGCCTAATTATTTACCATCCCGTCCGCAAAATTGGCTCCGGCATTATTGTTAGCAATGGCGACCAGACAGACACCGTCCGCGATTCTCTTTTAAAGGGCGATAGCTTTGAAAACGCTCTGGAAACCCGCTGCTTTGAGCCGGACGAGCCTAACTACACTCCCAGAATAAGTGCTTTGCTGGATTTTTCCGAAGGCTTTAGCTATAAAATGAGCATTCTAAAGGCCAGTGACCCGCTGGGAAGCGGCTGCAACCGCTTTACCTTCACATATTCCCCGGTTCCCGGAATAGGCCATTTCCTGCATACTTATAACGGCAACGGCAGCCCCATCCCCAGCTTTACCGGCGAGCCTAAGGTGGTCTCCATAGGCAACAACATCGGAGACTTTACGAATATGCTTTGGAACAGCCTAAACAGCGATAACAAGGTTTCTCTGTACGTCCTCTACACCGATTTGGAAAACGGCAAGGAAGAAAGCAGACTTTTTAATAAAAACAACTGAGGGAGCGAGAAAATGACTGAATTTGAACTGAAGTA
>CAZNUD010000005.1:34918-47623 GCA_964576195.1 uncultured Oscillospiraceae bacterium
TCCTCGATATGTACGAGGGCGACGAGGCACAGATGCGCAGCGAAGTGGCTGCCTTCCTCAAAGAACTGGCTGAAATCGGCGTATTGGAATAATATTATAAAAGAAATTATATGAAAGAATTTGAACTCAAATACGGCTGCAATCCCAACCAGAAGCCCGCAAAAATCTACATGGCAGACGGCAAAAACCTCCCAATAGAAATCCTAAACGGTCGCCCCGGCTACATAAACCTCTTGGACGCCTTCAACAGTTGGCAACTGGTTAAGGAGCTTTCGGAAGCCACCAATATTTGCAGCGCTGCCAGCTTCAAGCACGTTTCCCCCACCAGCGCCGCCGTGGGTAATATTATGGGAGAACAATTAAAGCGCGCCTGCTTTGTGGACCACATTGAGGGGCTGGACGACTCCCCCCTTGCCTGTGCCTATGCCAGGGCCAGAGGCACAGACCGCATGAGCTCCTTCGGCGACTGGATAGCCCTCTCTGAAAAGTGCGATGTGGTCACCGCAAGGATTATTAAACCCGAGGTGTCCGACGGCGTTATCGCTCCCGATTACGATCCCGAGGCCTTGGAGATCCTTAAAACCAAGAAAAAAGGTGCCTACAACATAATTAAAATCGACAAAGACTATATCCCCGCAGAGCAGGAGATGAAACAGGTTTTCGGCATCATCTTCCAGCAGGGCCGAAATAACTTCAAAATTGGCAAAGAGCTTCTTACGAACCTAGTAACGAAAAATAAAACCCTTCCCGAAAGCGCCATACGTGACCTAATAATAAGCCTTATTACCCTTAAATACACCCAATCGAACTCCGTGTGCTTTGCTTTCGATGGTCAGGCTATTGGCGTAGGTGCAGGCCAGCAAAGCCGTATCCATTGCACACGGCTTGCCGGCAGTAAGGCCGACAACTGGCACCTTCGCCAAAGTCCGTGGGTGCTGGAACTGCCCTTTATTCATGACCTTCCCCGGGCTGTACGTGATAACACCATTGACGTTTACATCTCCGAGGAGGCCGATGACGTTCGCGGCAACGACGTGTGGCGTCAGTTCTTCACTTCTCAGCCCCCTAAGCTCAGCTATGAGGAAAAGAAGGAGTACCTTTCCAAAATTCAGGGAGTTTCCTTGGGTTCCGATGCCTTTTTCCCCTTTGGCGACAACATAATCAGGGCAAGGCGCAGCGGAGTAAGCTATATCGCCCAACCCGGGGGCAGCATCCGGGACGAGGACGTTATAAGGCAGTGTGATGAATACAGCATGGCAATGGCCTTTACAGGTATGCGCCTGTTTCATCATTAAAGTCAGTAAACGGAGGACAGTTTATGGAAATAATGGTAATCGGAGGCGGAGGCCGAGAGCACGCCATCATTAAATCCCTAAAAAAAAGCCCTAAATGCGGCAGGATCTTCTGTCTGCCCGGTAACGGCGGAATTGAAAGGGATGCGAAATGTGTTCCCATCGACGCAAAGGATATTCCCGCAATCGTGGATTTTGCCCAAAAGAACAATATCGAGCTGGCTGTCGTTGCCCCTGACGATCCCTTGATTCTTGGCTGCGTTGATGCGTTGGAGGAGGTGGGAATCCCTTGCTTTGGCCCCAGCAAGTCCGCCGCTATTATTGAGGGCAGTAAGATTTTTTCAAAAAACTTGATGAAAAAATACGCTATTCCCACCGCAGACTACGAGGTTTTCACTAGTATGGAAGCGGCTCTCAACTACCTTGAAAAAACTCCCATGCCCACCGTGATTAAGGCAGACGGCCTTGCTCTTGGCAAGGGAGTTATAATTGCCGAAACCCGTGAGGAGGCAAAGAACGCCGTTCGCGCCATGATGGAGGACAAAATTTTCGGCGAAAGCGGAAGCAGAATAGTCATTGAGGAATTTTTGGAAGGGCCGGAGGTCTCTGTCCTCGCCTTCACCGACGGTCGCTTTATTTGCCCAATGGTTTCCAGCATGGACCATAAGCGTGCGCTTGACGGCGACATGGGGCTTAACACCGGCGGCATGGGCACCATCGCGCCCAATCCCTTTTACACCGACGAAATAGCAAATCAGTGCATGAGAACAATTTTTCTTCCCACTATTCAGGCCATGAGAACTGAGGGGCGGGAATTTCACGGTTGCCTGTACTTTGGACTTGTGTTAACCAATTCCGGCCCTAAGACCATTGAATACAACTGCCGATTCGGCGACCCCGAAACTCAGGTGGTGCTGCCTTTATTAGAAAGCGACTTGGTTTACATAATGCTCGCCACTCGCCAGGGCACCCTTGCGGAAACCGAGGTTATCTTTTCAGACAACTCCGCCTGCTGCGTAATTATGGCCTCCAGCGGTTACCCTCAGGGCTACGAAAAGGGCTTTGAAATAACGCAGACCCGTCCCCTGCCCGCTAACTCGGAGCTATACGTTTCCGGCGCAAAAATCTCCGGTGAAAAGCTCCTTACCAGTGGGGGACGTGTGCTAGGCGCCACTGCTGTTGCAAAAGATTTGCAATCTGCGGTGGATATGGCTTATAATACAGTGGAGTGCGTTAGCTTTGCCAATGCCTATTACAGAAAAGATATTGGAAAAAAGGCGTTAGATGCCATAATCAAGGAGTGATATTGGGTGGTTCGCAGAGTATATGTTGAAAAAAAGCCCTCCGAGGCCTTGGAGGCAAAGGCTCTTTTAGCTGACATTAGGAATTTTCTTGGCATAAGCTCCCTCAAAAGCCTAAGGATTGTCAACCGCTACGATGTTGAGAATATTGATGACGGGCTTTTTCACCGCTGCAAGAACTTGGTCTTTTCTGAGCCTCAACTGGATATAGTAAGCACCCGCCTTACGGAAACAGAGGGCTGTAAGCTGTTTGCCGTTGAGTACCTGCCCGGTCAATTCGACCAGCGGGCTGACAGTGCGGCCCAATGTATCCAAGTAGTTTCCCATGGTGAGAAACCAGTAGTACGCACGGCAAAGGTTTACATAACGTTTGGTGCTCTCACCGATGCCGAGGTGGACGCAATTAAGCGTTACGTAATAAACCCCGTGGAGTGCCGAGAGGCTGCTTTGGAAACATACACCACCTTAGAGAGCAGCTTTGAGATGCCGGACAAGGTTGCCATCCTCAAGGGCTTTCGGAATCTAAAGGACGAGCAGCTATCCTCTTTTATATCCGAAAATGGCCTTGCTATGGACACGGAAGATCTTCGCTTTTGCCGAAGCTACTTTATTAACGAGCAACGCGATCCCACCATTACAGAGCTAAAGGTGCTTGACACCTACTGGTCGGATCACTGCCGACACACCACCTTCAGCACTGTAATAGACGGCGTTCGTTTTGACGATATAATGTTAAACCGCGCGTGGAATGAATATCTTCGCGCCCGGGCAGAGCTTGGTATCATGAAGCCCATGTGCCTAATGGACATTGCCACCATTGCAGCGAAACAGCTTAGGCGGCAGGACAAGCTCCCCCGCCTTGACATAAGCGATGAAATTAACGCCTGCACTGTTAAAATAACCGTTACCACCCCCACAGGACCGGAGCGCTGGTTATTGCTTTTTAAAAACGAAACCCACAACCACCCCACGGAAATTGAGCCCTTAGGCGGTGCTGCCACCTGCATAGGTGGTGCCATCCGCGACCCGCTCTCCGGCCGCGGCTATGTTTACGCCGCAATGCGCATTTCCGGCGCAAGCGACCCCACAGTACCCCTTTCCGAAACTCTCCCCGGCAAGCTACCCCAAAGGAAACTTGTTTCCACCGCTGCCGCAGGTTACAGTTCCTATGGTAACCAAGTTGGCCTTGCAACGGGAATCGTGGACGAGGTTTATCACCCCGGTTATGTGGCAAAGCACATGGAGCTTGGTGCTGTAATTGCAGCCGTTCCTGAGGAAAACGTCAGGCGCGAGAGACCCGCTCCCGGCGATATAGTAATACTTCTCGGCGGAAAGACGGGCCGCGATGGTTGCGGCGGAGCGACAGGATCCTCCAAGGCCCATGACCTTACGAGCCTAGATAGCTGCGGAGCAGAGGTGCAAAAGGGAAACCCCCCGGAGGAGCGCAAGCTTCAGCGGCTTTTTCGAAATTCCACGGCCTCCCGAATGATAAAGCGTTGCAACGACTTTGGCGCAGGCGGCGTTTCCGTTGCCATAGGCGAGCTTGCAGATGGCTTGGAAATAAACCTCAGCGCTATACCAAAAAAATATGAGGGCCTTACCGGCACCGAGCTTGCTATTAGCGAATCCCAGGAGCGTATGGCAGTTGTGGTGGATCGCAGTCAGGCAAATCAGTTTATTGCCCTGGCTCAGGCGGAAAGCCTTGAGGCCACAGTGGTTGCCCAGGTTACCGAGTCACCCCGCCTTCGCATGGCATGGAACGGCAAGACCGTGGTTGACCTGTCCCGTGAGTTCCTTGACAGCAACGGCGCAGAAAAGCACATTATCATTGCCCCCGAATCTCCCAAGCCTATTTTTAGGGAAATTCCTACCAGCTTCACAGCCGGTTATCTGTCCCTTGTATCAAACCTTAACATCTGCTCCAAGCGTGGCCTTGCAGAGCGTTTTGATTCGACCATTGGCGGGGGTACAGTGCTTATGCCCTTTGGCGGAAGAAACCAGCTCACCCCTATTCAGGCCATGGCTCATAAGATACCCGTGGAGCGTGGGGATACGGAAACCTGCTCAATAATGTCCTACGGCTTTAACCCCCTTATTAGCGAAAAAAGCCCCTACCACGGGGCATATCTGGCGGTGGTGGAGTCCATTTCAAAGCTAATCGCCACCGGCGCTGAATTTAATGACGTTTACCTGAGTTTCCAGGAGTATTTCGAAAAACCCGGAAACGACGAGCGCCGCTGGGGAAAGCCCCTTTCCGCCCTTTTGGGCGCATATATGGCCCAGATGGATCTTGGCGTTGCCGCTATTGGCGGCAAGGATTCCATGAGCGGCAGCTTTGAGGATATTGATGTGCCGCCAACCCTTATCTCCTTCGCCGTTACAACAGGGCGTGTCAGCAACGTGATCTCCCCGGAGTTTAAAGCGGCAGACCACAAGATTTGCCTATTGCTGCCGGAATATCAGGAGGACGGCCTGCCCAAAGCAGAATCACTTATTGAGAACTTTAATATTGTCTCCCGTTTGATAGGCAGCGGTGAAGTCTGTTCCGCCTACACCCCGGTGGACGGCGGCATCGCCGAGGGCATCTTCAAAATGTGCATAGGAAACAGTCTTGGTTTTAGCTTTGCCTACGACATCTCACTGGACGATATTTTCGGTTATCGCTACGGTGCCTTTATTCTTGAATTCACTGGCAATGAGACTGTAGGCCTCTCTATCGGCAAGACCCGTTCTCTTCCGGAAATCAAATATGGCGGCGAAACCGTAGATCTTCGAGATCTCCTCCTGCGCTACGAAACTCGTCTAGAAGGTGTTTATTCTTGCAATATCAAAACCGAGGACAAGCCCACTGTGCCGTACACTTATGTCCGAAAAACGAGTTTTCTTCGCCCTACTTTTGCAACTCCCCGCCCCCGGGCAATTGTGCCCATTTTCCCCGGCACAAACTGCGAATACGAAACTATAAAGGCTATTGAGTCCGCCGGCTGTATAGCCCAACCTGTTATAATAAAAAACCTTAGTCCCTCGGATATAGCCCAGTCTACCGAGTTTTTTGCCAAAGAGCTAAAAAATGCCCAAATAGTTATCCTTCCAGGCGGCTTTTCCGGCGGGGATGAGCCCGATGGCAGCGCAAAATTCATCACCTGCTTCTTTAGGAATGCAGAAGTGCGCAAGGAGCTTGACAAGCTTCTTTCCGTCCGTGACGGTCTGATGCTGGGCATCTGCAACGGCTTCCAGGCCCTCATAAAACTTGGTCTGCTGCCATACGGCCACATTATGGACACCGACGAAAGATGCCCCACCTTAAGCTTTAATAACATTGGCCGTCACCAGTCTAAGCTTGTTCGCACCCGGGTTTCATCAAACCTTTCACCCTGGCTTATGCATACCGCCCCGGGTGAAATCTACACCGTTCCCATATCCCATGGCGAGGGGCGCTTCCTCTGCCCGGAGGATCTTATAAAACGCCTGGGTGAAAACGGACAAATTGCCACCCAGTACGTGGATCTGGCCGGAAATGTTACTCAGGACATCCGCTTTAACCCCAACGGCAGCGCCTGCGCAGTGGAGGGCCTCACCTCTCCCGACGGACGCATTTTCGGAAAAATGGGCCATAGTGAGCGCATCGGTAACGGACTATACAAAAACGTTGACGGAAACTTTGATATGCAGCTTTTCCGCTCAGCCGTAGAGTATTTCCGATAAGCCGCCGCGAAAACTTGTAAAAAACAACAAATTTCAATTATTGACAAGTAGGATACAATGTGTTACAATTTGGTAACGTTCTTTTAAACGTTCTTTTGGCACATTCATGAAAGGAAAGATTTTGATGGCAGAAAATAAAGCAGCGGTACTGGAATACAAGAACCACCCACTTAATCGCAAGGATAACATGATTTACTACGGCAGCATGGCCGATAAGTACATCATTCTTCTCCAAATCCTAAGCAGTAAAAAGGTTAAGGATATGGATGTTGCGACAAAAGTGTTGGTTCAGCTCCAGCTTACCAATCCTAACATCACCTCCCGTGATCGTGTTGTCAAAAAGAGCGAGAAGGACAGCCTGTATGCGGCAATGGATGTTGCGGCCGTTTGGCTTGAGCGAGCTCTGGCACAGTAACACATAAAAAAAGCTATTCCACCTCAGCAAGCCTTTCGGGAAATCACACGCAATCCACGAAAGGAATCCTATGTTTAAACATCCCTTGAAAACACTGGCAATTTCGGCAGCACTTGCAGCGGCACTTATGGTCTCTGCCTCCGCTGCCAGCATGGGCGGGGCACAGGTAAAGTCTGACTCTTTAATTTTGCGCAGCGAACCCTCAACAGCAGCCCCCGCTATTACGGCAGCCCCCTTTGGTTCTTTTGTAGTAGTTGGCGGGCGAGTAAACAACGAGTGGTACAAGGTAGTCTACCGGGGGGCAATCGGTTATATGCCCTCGGAATATTTAAACTACTCTGAAAACCTTTACGAAAGCTTCGGCTTTGGGGTTGTACGGGGAAGCGATGTTTGCTTAAAAGAAGGCCCCAGTTACTCCTCAGAAATTGTCGGCATTGTTCAGCAGGGCGCGAGAATGGATATTCTCGGCGTCAGCGGTCAGTGGTATAAGGTCAGCGGCGGGGGAACGTCGGGCTATATCCATAGTGATTGCTTTGCCCTCAACGGAGGCGTGGCTGACAGATTCCCTGGTACGGAAAGCGCCGGTCAGGTCATTGTGGACACGGCTATGAAGTACATGGGCGTCCCATATGTTTGGGGTGGCACCTCAACAGGCGGTTTCGACTGCTCTGGACTTGTGTATTACGTATACAAGGAATGTGGCTACACCATCAACCGCACAGCCGCCTCAATCTATACCAACGGTGAATATGTTGAAAAGTCAGCCCTTCAACCGGGCGATGCAGTTTGCTTCTCCTCCTATTCCAACTCTATCGGCCACGTGGGTATTTACATCGGCAACGGACAGTTTATTCACGCCAGCTCCGGTTCCGGCTGTGTCATAATAAGCGAACTTAGCTCCAATTATTACTTAACACGCTATGTGGGCTCACGTCGGATAGTTTAAAAACTCAATGCTTATATTTAATTCGAGCACCTGGGAATAATTAATTCCCCATGGTGCTTGATTTTTTAACATATTTAGCTCAGAATTAAAGTATGAGGGTAATATTTATCTCCGGTCAACACTCTGGGAGGTCAGTATGGAAATAGATAAGGTAATAAGCATGTATTTCGGCCGATCGGGAATCTCCAAGCGCATATCAACAGCCATCTCCGGCGTTATTTCTGAAAATGTGCAGGGCAAAGATCTCCTCACGAAAGCGCAGGCGCCGCAGCTTTCCAAAGACGACGCAGCCGTAATCGCTTTGCCGGCATCTAATGGCCGTCTAACAAAAAACACTGTTAGGCACATTTCTTCGCTTCAGGGCAGCGAGAGCCCGGCAGTCGCCGTTGTTATTTGCAACGATCGCGGCTTTGGAGACTCGCTTTTTGAGCTTTCAAACCTGTTAAGGCTTAGGGGCTTTTCTGTTATTGCGGCAGCCGCCTTTATAGAAAGCGCATCCGGTCGCCCGGATGATAGCGATTTTTCTAAGTTGGTGGAATTTGCCACCCTTTGCGCCCACAAGCTCGAGAAGTTTTGCGGTAGCTGCGAAAACCTTTGTATTCCCCGAAACCTCCCCCATTCCGCCCCTTACTTCCAACTCGCATATCTTACTGCTCTTTTTAGAAAAAAACAGAAAAGAGACTCCGGACCCCGCCGAGAGCCTCAATGGTACATTTAGGTTTACATAATATTATTAATTTTCATGGGCATCGTAGTATATCGATGCCCCTTTCCTTTAAAAGGGGCTTTCCCTGCCATAATAAATCAAAGCAGCATTGACATTGTAGAATTATGTAAATATAATAAATATATGTCAAGTTTTGCAAGGTAGCTTTTTTCAGGGAGGGCATAAACCATGATACGCTTTGAATGTGATTATACCGAAGGCGCACATCCGCGCATTCTTGAAGCCATGATGAAAACCAACCGCGAGCAGACTCCCGGCTATGGTGAGGATGACTATTGCGCCAGAGCAAGGCGAATAATAAGCATTGCCTGCGGTAATACAAAGATGGATGTGCATTTTCTTGTTGGCGGAACCCAAACAAACACCACTGTCATAGCCTCCATTCTGCGTCCCCATCAGGCTGTTATCTGCGCAGATACCGGTCATATTGCCGTTCATGAGTCTGGCGCCATTGAGGCCACCGGCCACAAGGTCATCACCATTCCCTCAAAGGATGGCAAAATAGCCGGCAAGCAGGTTCGAAAAATTCTTGCAGACCATTGGGCGGATGCCACCCGGGAGCACTCCCCTCAGCCCGCTATGGTCTACATTTCCCAGCCCACGGAAACCGGCATGCTCTACTCCCTGCGTGAGATGACAGAGATTTCCAATATCTGTAGAGACTACCGCATTCCCCTTTACCTTGATGGAGCACGATTGGGCTACGGCCTCACTGCTCCGGGAAACGATGTGTTCATGGCCGATCTGGCCCGCCTTTGTGACGTGTTTTACATAGGCGGCACTAAGGTAGGTGCCATGTTTGGCGAGGCGGTGTGCATAGTAAACGATAAATACAAGGAAGATTTCCGCTACCATATCAAACAACACGGCGGCATGCTTGCGAAGGGACGTTTTTTGGGCATTCAATTTGAGACCCTGTTTCGCGACGGCCTGTATCTAGAAATTGGCAAAAATGCCATTGAGCAGGCAATGCGTATTAAGGAAACATTTTTGGAGGGTGGGTGCCAATTCTTATACGACTCCCCCACAAATCAACAGTTTCCTATAGTAAATCGCATGGCGTTTATCGAGCTTTCCAAGCGATACATCTTTACCACATGGGAAACACTTCCCGGCGAGCGTACAGCCATTCGCTTCGTAACCAGTTGGGCCACAAGAAGCGAAAATGTGGACGCTTTGGTAGCCGACGTTAAGCGCATCCTAATGCTTTACGGTGACAGGGCAAGACCTGATTTGATTAATGGCGAATAATTACTGGCCTTTGCCAGGAATTATGTTAAAACTTTATAAACTATAAAAAGTGCGGCGTACAAAAGCGTACGCCGCAAACAGGGTTGTGGGATAAAGATATGAGCCCGGTACGCTGTGCGCACCATTGGATAAGCTGTAATTAAAGAATAGCTCTTTTTCTCCTGCTTGTCCATAGCGAAAAAGCACTAGTTTTGTAGAATGGTATTTTTTTCTTGATCTTTTTATTTAAACCAATAATCAAAAGAATAATAGGTCGTGTTTTAGCATAAGCTATGGGCGAAACCAAACAAAGGAGCTTATGCGAAATGCTTGTAATTGATAGAATTGCTCTTATCCTTAACATCATCGGCGGCATCAACTGGGGTCTAATTGGTCTTTTCCGCTTTGACCTGGTGGCCTACCTTTTCGGTGGTCAGACCGCCACACTAAGCCGTGTGATCTACACATTGGTGGGTATTTCGGCCCTGTGGTGCATCTCACTGCTTTTCCGCAACGACGTTTTCTTAGATAACGAAGAATGAACTTAAGAGGGAGTCTAGGCTCCCTCTATTTTTTTCTTTTAAAAAGGAATTATCCCCACACCCCCAAACATTTCGCCAGAATATGCGAGGCTCTTGCCATAGAATTGCGATTAGAAGCGGCGTTTAGCCAAATTTATCGCAAAGGAGTAACCCCTATGCCAGTGCTTAAAAAATCTCCCCGCATATTTCGCGGCAGTATCAGCACCTTGTCCGTCGATGAAATACAGCCCAATCCCTCCCAGCCCCGCAAGCGGTTTTCCGCGGACTCCCTGCGGGAGCTTGCCGACAGCATCTCCCTTTACGGTGTACTAAACCCTCTTACCGTCCGTCGCTGCGGAGGGTGCTACGAGTTGGTTGCCGGTGAGCGCCGCCTTCGCGCCGCCCGCCTTGCGGGACTGCGCGAGGTTCCCTGTATGATTTTAGATGTTAACCCAGAGGAGTCCACTCTTCTGGCTCTGGTTGAAAATATCCAGCGCCGTGATTTGGACTTTATCGAGGAGGCGGAGGGAATTTTCAGGCTCATCAAGCTTTACGGTATGAGCCAAGAGGAGGCCGCCCGTCGCTTGGGCAAGTCCCAGCCTGCTATCGCCAACAAGCTTCGCCTTTTAAAGCTCCCTCCTGAGGTTTTGGATATCCTCCGTGACGAGGAGCTTACCGAGCGCCACGGCCGCGCCCTGCTGCGACTTGAGGACCCCGCAGTTCAAATAAGCGCCGCTAAATTCATTGCCCGCCAGCAGATGAATGTTGCCGCTGCAGAAGCCTACATAGAATCCCTGCTCCTTTCCCCTGCCACTGCCCAGGAGCCGGAGGGGAAACGGCGAGGCCTTTTCGTATTAAAGGACGTTCGCGTTTTTCTCAACAGCCTTTCCCGCAGCCTTGATATGATGAAGCAGGGAGGCATTGACGCAGGCATGGAAAAATATGAAACCGACACTGAGCTTGTGCTAACCATTAGTATTCCAAAGCAGCACTGAAGTTGCAAATTGCTGCCCACCTGCCCTCTCACTGACTTCCTTTTATTTGCATACAAGCTTTACTTATTTAACAAATCATCACAAGGTATTTTGTCTTTTTTAACGAGCCAACCTACAAGATTGACCATTTTTTTCCTTTCAAAATGTAAATTTGACAAAACTGTTAAGGCCAACAATAAAAATATGTTGTTTTTTATGAACTATTGATTATTGTTAAAAACTCCGCAATAATGTACACTAAAAGCGACGGAGTGTCTGGCAAGTCATCTTCCGTTTAATTCATTTTAAGGGGTGAAGGGCTGTGCAACTTTTAAAAAGCCGTATTCTTCGGGACGGAAAGATTAAAGACGGCAATATTCTAAAGGTAGACAGCTTTCTTAACCACCAAATGGACATACATCTCTTTGGCGAAATGGCCAAGGAGTTTCATAAGCGTTTTTTGAACGAAAATGTTACAAAAATCCTCACCATTGAGGCCTCTGGGATAGGTATAGCCTGCATTACTGCACAGGACTTTAACTGTCCCGTTATTTTTGCCAAAAAGACAAAGACGAATAACACAGCCGGTGACGTTTACACCGCCAAGGTGGAGAGCTTTACCCATGGCGTAACATACGACGTCATCGTATCTAAGGAATTTTTAAGCCCTGAGGATAGAGTTCTGATTATTGATGACTTTTTGGCTAACGGTGCCGCCCTTTCGGGCCTATGTTCTATCGTTCATGCAGCAGGCGCTACGATAGTCGGGGCGGGCATCGCCATAGAAAAGGCCTTTCAGCCCGGCGGAGATATGCTTAGGAGTCAGGGCCTTCGTATTGAATCCCTTGTAAAAATTAAATCTATGAGCGCAGCGGGCCTTGAGTTCTGCTAAGCTATGAAAACTTAATACTGTCGGTATATATCAAATGATAAGGTTTTGAAGTCTCTACCCGGTCGCCGTAAATGACCGGACTACCGATGACACGGCGCAATACCCCTGTGCCGCAGTCATTGCTGTTTGCGGAGACTTTATTATAAGTCTCCGCATTTCTTTAGGTCTTGAATTGCAACAGCAATTTTGGATATATAATAAATCTATGGAGGAACGAAAATGAAAAAGCTTCTTGCACTGGTGCTTGCTCTTGCAATGGTTTTTGCCCTTGCTGCCTGCGGTACCAAAAACGAAACCCCTGCCGATCCCGCCGACGACGGGATAAACACCCCCGCTGATGTAAATACTGCCATTGAAGACCTTAAGGTTGGCTTTATCTTCCTGCACGACGAGAACTCCACCTACGACCTTAACTTCCTGAACGCTGCCAAGGCTTGCAGCGAAGCCCTAAACCTCAATGAAGATCAGTTTGTTTATATGACCAACATCCCTGAAGGCCAGGAATGCTATGAAGCTGCTGCAGAGCTTGCCGACGCAGGTTGCTCCATCATCTTTGCCGACAGCTTCGGCCATGAGGATTACATGATCCAGGCTGCCAAGGAATTCCCCGAGGTTCAGTTCTGCCACGCAACCGGAACCAAAGCCCACACCGAGGGCCTTTCCAACTACCACAATGCTTTCGCCTCCATCTATGAAGGCCGT
>CAZNUD010000005.1:47633-66517 GCA_964576195.1 uncultured Oscillospiraceae bacterium
CTGCAGGCATGAAGCTCAACGAGATGATTGAAGCAGGTGAGTTTACTGCAGACGAAGCTAAGATCGGCTATGTTGGCGCTTATACCTATGCAGAAGTTATCTCCGGCTACACATCCTTCTTCCTCGGTGCACGCTCCGTTTGCCCCACAGCCACCATGGAAGTAACTTTCACCGGCTCCTGGTATGATGAAACCGCCGAAAAAGAAGCAGCGACAAAGCTTATAGGAAACGGCTGCAATCTCATCAGCCAGCATGCTGACTCCATGGGTGCTCCCACTGCTTGCGAAACCGCCGGCGTTCCTAATGTATCTTACAATGGAAGCACTGTTTTCGCATGCCCCAACACTTTCATCGTATCCTCCAGAATTAACTGGCAGCCCTACTATGAATATGTGATCAATTCTTATCTTGCCGGTGAAGAAATTGCCACCGACTGGGTCGGAACCCTTGCCACTGGCTCTGTTGTTCTCACAG
Organism: uncultured Oscillospiraceae bacterium; assembly: GCA_964576195.1. GTDB lineage: Bacteria > Bacillota > Clostridia > Oscillospirales > Oscillospiraceae > UBA2658. The sequence goes on from CAZNUD010000005.1 coordinate 48,108, forward strand.
AGATAAATAAGACTGTTGCCACTGCCGGTACTGCAGAGGCTATTGAGGCTGCTACCGCCGAGCTGGAAGCCGGAACCCTGCGTGTGTTCGATACTTCCAAGTTCACCGTATCCTTCGTTGACGCCGACAATTTCGTTAACACCAATGCCACCATGGATGAAAACCATTTCCTCATTTCCTACTTGGCTGATGTTGACACTGACCCCGATTACCTTGGTGACACCGAGGTGGTCAGCGACGGTTACTTCCATGAGTCTGAATACCGCTCCGCACCTTACTTCGACATCCAGATTGACGGTATAACTCTTCTGGACCAAGCATTCTAATTATTTCAATATATGGGAAGCCTCGGCAGCAGTCGGGGCTTCTCAGTTTCCTGCCACGAAGGATAGCACGGCGACTTTTGCCGCCGCGTTGCCCTTTGCGGCACGAGCTCTTTACCCAAGCTAGGAATAAGCTGTGCAAAACATACATTAAGCCCCACTGAAAGGAGTGACCCCCTTTGGACAACAAAACCGCCGCCGTGCAGATGCGTGATATAACCAAGCGCTTCGGCTCAGTCCTTGCCAATGACAGGGTCTGGCTGGATATTTACAAGGGAGAGATTATGGCTCTGTTGGGCGAAAACGGCTCCGGCAAGACCACTCTTATGAACATGCTTTCAGGCATTTATTTCCCCAATGATGGACACATCTATGTTAACGGCAACGAGGTTTCCATACGTTCTCCCAGGGATGCCTTTGACCTTGGTATAGGCATGATACACCAGCATTTCAAGCTTGTCGATGTGCTTTCTGCCTCCGAGAACATTATCCTTGGACTTTCAGGCAAGGGACGTCTTGATCTAAATGAAGTTAGCGTAAAAGTAAGAGAAATTTGCGACCAATATGGCTTTGAGGTTGACCCCGAGCAAAAAATCTATGATATGTCTGTTTCTCAAAAGCAGACAGTTGAAATCGTCAAGGCCCTTTATCGCGGGGCCGAAATCCTCATTTTGGACGAGCCAACCGCCGTTTTGACGCCTCAGGAGACTGCCAAACTTTTTGCCGTTTTGCGCAATATGCGCTCCGATGGCAAGGCCGTTGTCATCATCACACACAAGCTTCATGAGGTTGAGGAGCTTTCCGATCGGGTGGCTATACTTCGCCGTGGTCAGTTCGTCGGAGATATGCCCACACACATGACCAGCGCCCAGGAAATGACGAACATGATGGTGGGCCACCCCGTTTCTCTGAATATTAACCGACCTGAGCCGGTTAACCCTGAGCCCAGACTAATAGTCGAAAACCTCACCGTCCGTGACATAGACGGTATCCTAAAACTTGATGATGTATCTTTCACAGCAAGCAGCGGCGAAATTTTAGGTATAGCCGGCATTTCGGGCTGTGGTCAGAAGGAACTATTGGAAGCTATTGCAGGGCTTCAGCCCGTTGAAAAGGGCTCCATCACATATATTGAGCCTGAAACCGGAAAGATAGAACATATCCTGGGCAAAGACCCCCTTAAAATAAGCTCCATGGGTATAACACTATCCTTTGTACCCGAGGACAGGCTGGGCATGGGTCTGGTTGCCAACATGGACCTTACAGACAACATGATGCTGCGCTCCTTCCGTCGTGGCCACTCAGTTTTTACAGACCGCAGATCCCCTAAAAAGCTCGCCCAAGATGTGGTTTCCGAGCTTGATGTTAACACCCCCGGCGTTTCCACCCCCGTTCGCAAGCTTTCCGGGGGCAATGTGCAAAAGGTGCTGGTGGGCCGCGAAATTTCCTCCTCCCCCACCGTTTTGATGACTGCCTATGCAGTCCGGGGACTGGACATCAATTCCTCCTACACAATTTATGACCTAATTAATAAGCAGAAACAAAATGGTGTTGCTGTTATATACGTAGGGGAGGATTTGGACGTCCTTCTGGAGCTATGCGATAAAATTTTGGTGCTATGCGGCGGCAAGGTATCAGGTATAGTCCGTGGCAGCGAAACAAACAAACGTCAGGTCGGCATGATGATGACAAAACTGGGAGGGGAGGAGCAGATATGAACGAAAAGATAATAGATCCCCTTATCCGCATTTCCAGGCGAGACGGGCTTCCCACATGGAAGGCATGGCTAATCCGTGCCGTGACAATAATTATTGCCCTTATTGCATGCGCTTTTGTAACCGCTTTAATGACCGGCGAAAACCCTCTTAAAATCTACTCCACGATGATATACGGGGCCTTTGGCACTCCCCGTAAAATATGGATGTTGTGTCAAAACCTTGCAATCCTTTTGTGCATTTCCCTTGCGGTTACCCCGGCCTTTAAGATGCGCTTTTGGAATATCGGAGCAGAGGGCCAGGTGCTTATAGGCGCTCTAGCAACCGCCGCCTGTATGATTTTGTTGGGAGACAAACTGCCTACATGGCTGCTTATCCTCACTATGGCGGCAGCAAGTATCGTTGCCGGAGCAATATGGGCCTTTATTCCTGCCTACTTTAAAGCCCGCTTCAACACCAACGAAACCCTCTTTACCCTTATGATGAACTATGTTGCGACCCAGTTGGTGGCCTATTTCGTGATTTTATGGGAAGTGCCCAAAGGTGCGGGAAAAATAGGCATTATAAACCAAACTAGCCAGGCTGGCTGGTTTCCGCAGCTTTTCGGGCAGAAATACCTTCTCAACCTTATCGTTGTGGCGGCCGTAACCATAGGAATGTATATCTACCTCAACTACTCCAAGCACGGCTATGAGATAAGCGTTGTTGGCGAAAGCGAGCGCACCGCCCGCTATGTGGGTATTAATGTGAAAAAGGTTATTATCCGCACACTTTTGGTTTCCGGCGCTATTTGCGGTCTGGCAGGGCTGCTTCTTGTGGGCGGCACCGACCACACAGTCACCACCACCATCGCCGGGGGACGCGGCTTTATAGCCGTTATGGTCTCATGGCTTGCAAAGTTTAACCCGATCTTCATGATTTTTACAAGCTTTCTTCTTGTTTTTTTAGGCAGAGGCGCCAGCGAAATATCTACAGTCTTTGGGCTTAACCAGTCCTTCGGTGATATTATCTCAGGCATTATTCTGTTTTTTATCATTGGCTGTGAATTCTTTGTTTCCTATCAGCTACATTTCCGTAAAAATATAAGGAAGGAGGACTGAGAAATATGTTTGACATTGTAGCCTTTATTCCCCGTGCAGTAATGCAGGGCATACCTCTGCTGCTTGGCAGCACCGGCGAAACCCTCACAGAAAAATCTGGCAACCTGAACCTTGGTATTCCCGGTGTTATGTATGTGGGCGGTATTTGCGGCGTTATAGGTTCTTTTCTCTATGAGCAATCAGTACCCGCCGGAGTGCCTATAAACTCTGCTCTGGCAATAATAATTCCCCTGTTTTCCTGCCTTCTCGGTTCCCTACTTATGGGGCTTCTCTACTGCTTCCTAACCGTCACTCTCCGGGCAAACCAAAACGTCTCCGGCCTTGCCATGACAACCTTTGGCGTAGGCTTCGGTAACTTCTTTGGCGGCTCGCTCATTAAGCTTACAGGCTCAGAAGTGCCCTCCATCGCCCTTTCCGCCACCAGCGGGGTATTTAGCCGAAGCCTTCCTTTTGCGGATGAATTGGGCTGGTTCGGTAAGATTTTTTTGTCTTACGGCTTTTTGGCTTATCTGGCCATTATCATTGCTTTTGTTGCAGCCCACATTCTCCAAAAGACCCGCACGGGACTTAATTTGCGCGCCGTTGGTGAAAACCCCGCAACTGCCGATGCTGCAGGCATAAATATCACCGGCTATAAATATATTGCCACTTGTATCGGCTGCATGGTCGCAGGCCTTGGCGGACTTTATTACGTCATGGACTACGCCTGCGGCGTCTGGTCCAACGACGCCTTTGGCGACCGGGGCTGGCTTGCCATAGCCCTTGTAATCTTCACCGTATGGCGGCCGAACATCAGCGTTTTTGCTTCCATTCTCTTTGGCGGCCTTTATATTCTCTATCTTTTCATACCCACCGGCAATCTGGCCGTTAAAGAGCTTTACAAAATGCTGCCCTATGTTGTAACAATCATCGTCCTTGTGGCTGTCTCAATGCGCCGTCGTCGTGAAAACCAGCCACCTGCAAGTCTTGGTCTTCCATACTTCCGTGAGGAACGATAAGCCCCCAATTATTAAAACAGCGAGGATATAATCCTCGCTGTTTTAATAATATATATTCGTATTGAATTTCACAGAACAATATTGTAAAATATTGTCGAGAGACCCAATTTATTATAGGAGGAAAGATTATGACATATTACAACTACGGATACGATTTTCCCGACGCAATGACTCCCGCCTTCGCCACCATCGGAGTTGGCACGTATATGATTTATTTGGCAATCCTAGTACTAAGCTTTGTCGCCATGTGGATGATTTTTCTAAAGGCAGGAGAGGAAGGCTGGGCATCCATAGTCCCCTTCTATAACACCTACGTTCTTTACAAAATCACATGGGGCAACGGCTGGTATTTTCTCTTGCTCCTTATCCCAATCGCAAACATTGTTATCGGCATAATAACCCTTGTTAAGCTTGCTAAGGTCTTCGGAAAGGGCGGGGGATTTGCCTGCGGCCTGATTTTCCTGAGCACGATCTTCCTATGCATAATGGCCTTTAATAAGGATATTGTTTATGTGGGTATTCCCGGTCAGCAGTCTAATGGCGGCGCAGTTGCCGGAGGTTTCCAGAGCCCATATTCCCAGCCCAACCAGAATACCTACCAAAGCACTTCCACCCAGCAAAGTGCCCAAGATTCCCGGTATTACTATCAGCAGACCGACGCATCCCAGGGTTCCAAGTACTGCCCCACCTGTGGCGCAGCCTTAGAACCGGGGGCCAAGTTCTGCCATTCATGCGGTAAGTCCCTTTAATCCCTTCCCATAAAAACACAGAGCCGCGAGAGAAAATACTAACTCGCGGCTCTTTTATTTGTTTAAAGCTTAATATGACCAATAAATAAAATTCGTGCGGCTTAGCAGAGTGTGGCACCTGCAGCAATAGCGTCGTCCAGCATAAGAAGATTGAGCTTATCGTCCTTCTCTGCAGAGATGATCATACCGTTGCTCTCCTCACCCATCATCTTGCGCGGCGGAAGATTTGTGCAGGCCACAAGGGTTTTGCCTATAAGCTCCTCCGGCTTATAGTATTTCGCGATGCCCGAAAGAATTTGTCTTGGCTTGCCGCTGCCATCATCCAGCTTGAATTTTAGGAGCTTCTCGCTCTTTTTCACCTTCTCGCATTCCAGCACCTTGCAGACAGTCATGCGTACCTTGGAAAATTCATCAATGGTGACGGAGGGGACTTCAGGCTCGGCGGGCTTGGCCTCAAGAGCTTCAAGAATCTCCAGTTCCTTTGCCATGTCAATACGGGGAAACAGCGTGTCCCCCTTTGAAACGCTTACGTCCAAGGGCAAAGCACCAAAAACACTTGCACTTTCCCAAGTGGTATTCTCCGGCCCTGCTCCAATCTGCTCAAATGCCTTTTCACAGCTTTGGGGGATAAAGGGCTTAAGGAGAGTAACGGTTATTCGAATAGTTTCAAGGAGGTTATACATCACGGTTGCAAGACGGTCGGCATTGGCCTCGTCCTTCGCCAGAACCCAAGGAGCTGTCTCATCAATATATTTGTTTGACCGGGAAATGACCTTGAAAACGTCTATAAGGGCATTTTGTGTGGCAAGAGCATCCATGTCCTTTTCATAATTATCGCGCAGGCCCTTTGCCATGCTTATAAGCTCGTCATCCAAGGGCTCGGTTTTGCGCCCAAGGGGTAGGGTGCCATCGAAATACTTAATAACCATAGCAACCGTGCGCGAAATAAGATTGCCCAAATCGTTAGCCAGATCTGCATTTATGCGGCTAATAAGCGCTTCGTTTGTAAAACTGCCGTCAGAGCCAAAGGGAAACTCACGCATGAGGAAAAAGCGCAGCGCATCCACACCATAGCGCTCTGCCAGTAAAACAGGGTCAACTACGTTGCCCTTTGATTTACTCATTTTTCCTCCATCTAAAAGAAGCCATCCATGTCCGTATACCTTTTTTGGCAGGGAAAGCCCCATACTCATAAGCATAGCAGGCCAGATGATGGAGTGGAATCGAACAATTTCCTTGCCTACAATATGCACATCACAGGGCCAGTATTTATCATAGTCGTCATATTTGTCGTTTAGGTAGCCCAATGCAGTAATGTAGTTTGATAGGGCGTCCACCCAAACATAAACCACATGCCCCGGGTCAAAGCTAACGGGAATACCCCATGAAAACGTTGTGCGGGAAACGCAAAGATCCTCAAGACCGGGTTTTATAAAGTTGTTGATCATCTCGTTTACGCGGCTTGCAGGTTCCAAAAAGGTACCCGTTTCAAGCAGAGCCTGAACCCTGTCTGCATACTTTGAAAGGCGGAAGAAATAAGCCTCCTCCTCAGCATCATGGACCTGGCCCCCGCAGTCGGGGCACTTTCCATCAGCCAACTGGCTTTCCGTCCAAAAGCTCTCACAAGGTGTGCAGTATTTTCCCTTATAGCTGCCCTTATAGATGTCACCATTGTCGTACATCTTCTTGAATATCTTTTGAATGGACTCCACATGATAATCGTCTGTGGTGCGGATAAAACGGTCGTTAGAAATGTTCATCAGCTTCCACAAATCAAGGATACCGCCTTTGCCTGAAACTATCTCGTCCACAAACTCTTGGGGAGTAAGGCCCTTTGCTTTGGCCTTTTCCTCAATCTTCTGACCATGCTCATCGGTGCCTGTAAGGAACATAACATCATAGCCACACATTCGCTTGTAACGAGCGATAGCGTCCGTTGCAACAGTGCAGTAGGTGTGACCAATATGCAGCTTATCCGAGGGATAATAGATCGGGGTGGTGATGTAAAATGTTCCTTTGCTCATTCTTTCTTCCTCCAAATTAACGGGTAGGTAACCCGGACTTTGCAATATGCCCAGATAGGTCTTACAGTCCCTCCGGCGTGGTGGCAACTGGCTCCACAGAGGCTACCGGCACCGTTTCCACGGGGGCGGAGGGCTCCACAGAAGGTGAGGGCACAGCAGTATCGGTAGGCGTAACAGGCACTGAGGGTGAATTAGAGGGGCTCTCCGGCATAACACTGGCGCTGGGTTCCACTGACTCGCTAGGTTCCGGTGACTCGCTGGGTTCCGGTGACTCGCTGGGTTCCGGTGACTCTTCCTCCTCCACATGGTAGTGGTACTGGCTGGTGGCCTCCTTGTTCTTGCTTATAAGGTTGCCGTTCTTGTCGTAAACCAAGCGGTAGGATACTGCCCCGTAGCCGTTGGCAGTGCCCCAGGTTTCGGTTTTAAGTTCCACCCTGATGCCTTCAGGGTTGGAGCCGTAAATTTTTACATAAATCGTGTAGGCTTCCTTGTCGATGCCGGTCTCAATTTTAATCGGATAATCACTGTTGTTTTTAAACTTAAAATCGGGAGAGGGCCAGCTAACAGTTGCATCCAGTCCCGCAGGCAGGTAGCTTACTCCGAAATAGTGGCAGGTTCTCTTCGTGATTTCAAGGTTAGCAACCATGCTGCAATAATACAGCGTAGAGGAAACCTGGCAAATGCCGCCGCCAACCTCTGTAACCACCTTGCCGCCGGAATAAGCTCCCGCTCCTAGGTATCCCTTGGCCGTGGTGCGCTCACCTACCACATCGTTATAGGAAAACTCGTCTCCGGGATTGAGTACCGTTCCATTAATAGCAGCAGCCGCCTTGCTAATGTTGTTAATCCTCGCAGCGCTGCTGCCGCTGAGACTGGTGCTCTTCTGCGCCAACATATCGGAAAACAGCATGCTGTTTAAAGACTCGGTGGTCACTTCCGGCTCAGTGATAATCAGGGGAATTACGACTGTCTCCCCGTTTTGTGCCTCGTCCCAAAGCCTTTGTGCCTGGTCCATGTCAAACTCACGTCCGCAAACATGCTCCGTTGCCGCCCGCAACTCCGGGTCATATTCCGCATTCTTCGGTTCCCGATAAATCGTGTCGTAAAGCTCCTGCAAATCAATTTTTTGCTCGTCCTTGGCGGCATTGGAGTCTTGGCTTGACATATATTTTATTGGTAGGAAATCGCCGTTTTTCAGCGCGCTGACTACCTTTTCGAAAAGTTCATCTTTGTCAAGCTTTACAGTTTCCGCACCCTTGACTATGGAAATGCTCTCCTCTTCAATCCTAAGGTCATTCTCCATAAGGGCAACGCTGGCCTTTCGTACGGCCTCCTCGGTGGCCTTGCGGATATAATCCTCGTCAAGCTCCGCCCCATCGGCACTTGTAAGCTTCAGCCCACCAAAGAGGCTCCTCATATATGTAATTGTGTTCCCAACGAAGCTGCCCCCGTGGCAGTATTCATAAACAAAAACCGCCGCATCCGGCGCACTGAGATAACAGCCCGCGTCCTTAGCGCTTATGATAAGCTCACAATCTGCCGGCAAGGATACTCTAAGTTCCTTGTCATCAGCATTTCCTATACTGCCCTTTGATAGTGCATCTGCCGCCTGCTCCACGGTCATGTGTGAAAGATCCGTTCCCTCCATGGAAACATTCGGAAAAATGGTGCTTAGGCCGTTTGCGTAGGCGCCTAATAGTCCCACCGCAATGCACAGCACAACAATAACGGCCGCAATAATAATTGCTGCCTTCTTGCCGCCGTTTTTCATGTTTTGTTCATTTTGAGGCTTTCCGGGCTGAACCCTAGTTGGTCTTTCTGCTCTGGAAGCCGGGGTTTTTTCTCTTTTCTGCTCTGAAGCTTGTGTTTTTTTCTCCTGAGCACTACTGTTGTTATCCGTTTTATCACTAAACAGCTTAATATTGCCCACCGCCCTAACATAATATCTTGGCTTTATGACGTTTTTTTGTTGTTAAAAGTTGCTGCCATTATTTGGCATAGTTAGTTCCTGCTCATCTCCTACGCCCTCTCCCAGTATCCATGGGTTGGCGCTCATCTTGGTTTGAGACTGCGCCTCAAGTAGGGTGCCAATAAGGATATTTGAGAGCAGAAAGCCTGATGAGGTGAAACTCCAGCGGCCTCCGGCGTATCGAGTCCAGCCCTTCTTTTCATATTCGCTTAAAAGGTATTCCATGCGGTCAAAGCCGCTTTTATATACCCTGTAATATTCTCGTTTTGAAATCCCCCGAACGGTTCTCATGCCCAGCATGATGTACTCCGCTGCCCGCTCAAGACTTCCGATGTGCTCATATTCATCTAGTATCTTCAAACCGCTGGTTACACCGTTAATATACCCCTCCAGGTCACTAATATAGCTGTACCTGAGGTTATCAACGCAGGAGTGCGCTCCGGGGCCAAAGCCCATGTAATCATCCATCCGCCAATACTTGAGATTGTGCTTAGACTCATAACCTTTTATAGCAAAGTTTGATATTTCATACTGAGTATAATCATAGTGCTCGAGAATGTCACTCATGTAAAGGTACATATCCGCCTGTTCGTCATCACTGGGAAAATTCTCTTTACCCGGATAATTCGCAATGGGCGTACCCTCCTCAATTTTAAGGCCATAGCAGGACATATGCTGCGGGTGCATTGCAATAGCCTTAAAAAGCGTATCCGCCCAGTCATTTCGTGTTTGAGTGGGAAGACCGTAAATAAGGTCTATACTAATGTTATCAAAGCCTTCGGAGCGGGCCATTTTAACAGTCTGCTCTGCCTGTCGGAAGTTGTGCCGCCTGCCGATAAGCTTCAAGATTTCATCGTTTGCAGACTGGACACCGATAGACAGCCTGTTTATCCCTTCGCTTCTCATAAGGCGCAAATCGTCCCTGGTAACGCTGTCAGGGTTGACCTCAACAGTTACTTCAGCGTTTTTGAGCACCTTTGCTGTTCGTTTAAGTGTATTAAACAACTCGCATATATATTTCCCGCCGTAGTAACTGGGGGTGCCGCCTCCGAAATACACCGTGTCGATATAGTAGGGCTCCATGGCCGGCGCGGCCTCCTCGAGGTTCTTAATAAGCGCAGCCTGATACTTGGGCATCTGCCTGTCGCAGCCGTCTAGAGAATAGAAATCGCAATAGGAGCATTTGCTGGCGCAGAAGGGAATATGGATATATATACCTAGCATTCTGTCCATACCAAATCTCCTTTCCGTAGTCTTTGTAATAAGGGGTATTTTATAACACTGGGTGTGTCCATGTCAAGCGCTGGCACTTTAATTTAATAGAACGGTGCAAGCGCAATTAAAACAGCTTGCACCGTTCCTGTTCGGTTATAAACGCAGTTAAAACAGCTTGCAAATAAGTTCTGTGTACTCAGTGGGGTTTTCAAGGGGTAGTCCCGCAATAAGCAGTGCCTGGGAATAAAGTATCTTTGAAAGCTCCTTTGCCTTTTCCTTATCATTCCCATAGACCTCCCGAAGGGAACTAAAGGCGCTGTGTTCAGCGTTAAGCTCTAGAACGCGGCTAGCCTTGATGTTTCTAGCCATATCGCTGTTCTTCATCATCATGGTGAAATACTTCTCCATTTCGATGGTAACATCTCCGTCGGTGGTCAGGTAAACCGGCTGAGTCTTCAGCTTGCTGGAAATGCGAACATCGGCAACGCTCTCGCCTAAAGCTTCCTTTATAAAGTCCAAAAGCTGCTTGTTCTCCTCCTGCTTCTTCTCGGCCTCCTTCTTAACTTCCTCGTCCTCAATGCCAAGATCGTCGGTGGTGATATTGCAAAACTTCACTCCGTCGTATTCCTTAAGCTCGCGGATGACAAAGTCGTCCACATCGGCCGTCATGTAAAGGATCTCAAAGCCCTTATCACGGATCTGCTCTGCCTGAGGGAGAGTTTCCGCCTGAGGGATGCTGCTTACACAGACAAAGTATATCAACTCTTGTTCCTCAGTCATCCTCTTTTTGTACTCACGCAGGGGAACAAGCTTCTTCTCGGTGCTAGAATAGAACATGAGGAGATCTGTTAAAACCTCCTTCTTTTCGCCGTAGTTGTTGCAGATGGAGTACTTCAGAGAGTCGCTGAAGGCATCATAAAACTGCTCATAGGCCTCCGGATCCTCGTCCATCATGCGCATCAGCTCGTTTTTGACCTTTTTTTCAAGGTTGTTGGAAATAACCTTGAGCTGTCTGCCGTGCTGCAGTGTTTCTCTGGAAATATTGAGGGAAAAATCGGGACTGTCAACTACGCCGCGGACAAAGCGGAAGCAGTCGGGAATAACGTCCTTGCAGCGGTCCATGACCATAACACCGTTGGAATAAAGCTGCAGGCCCGGCTCAAACTGATCTGAAAAGAAATTTGATGGTGCCCTACCAGGGATATAGAGCAAGGCTCTATATTGTACCGTACCCTCCGCGTTAACGCGAATGGTACCCACGGGATCTGTATAATCATAATAAAGGTTCTTATAAAACTCGTTGGACTCCTCGGTAGAAACATCCTCCTTGGGACGCTGCCAAATGGGAACCATGCTGTTGATGACTTCTTCAACAAGCTTGGAAACAGACTTGGTCACGGGCTTTCCTTCTGCATCAAGCTCCCCGGTTTCCTCCTCAACCATCTGCGTGGTTTCCATGACAATGGGCCAGCGAATAAAGTCGGAGTATTTTCTAACCAGTTGTCCAATAGAAATCTCATTAAGGAAGCGTGTATATTCGCTCTCCTCCACATCCTGCTTAATGTGCAGGATAATATCTGTGCCCACTTCGGCCTTGTCGCATTCCTCGATTGTGTAGCCGTCAACGCCGGTGCTTTCCCACTTAAAAGCTTTGTCAGAGCCATAGGCCCTTGTCATAACGGTTACCAACTCAGAGACTATAAAGGCAGAATAGAAACCCACACCGAACTGACCTATAATGTCTAGGTCCGCAGCCTCCCCGGTCTTTTCCATCTCACCCTTGAACTCTAAAGAGCCGCTTCTGGCAATAACGCCAAGGTTGTTTTCAAGTTCTTCCTTGGTCATGCCGATACCGTTATCGGAAACGCTTATTATACGAGCCTTTTCCGAAACGCCAAGCTTTATCCTAAAATCAGAGCGCTGCATGCCCACCTTGTCGTCTGTAAGAGACAGGTAGCACAGCTTGTCTATAGCGTCACTAGCATTTGAGATAAGCTCTCTCAAAAAGATCTCCGGGTGAGTGTAAATGGAGTTAATCATCAAGTCCAGCACTCTCTTGGATTCAGTTTTAAATTGTTTTTTTGCCATTGTAGAATTCAACCTCCTAGGTTAGATATTTTTCGTGTATCTAACATTCTAACACTTTTTGATAGTATTTCAACACCCAACGGTTATTTAGTAAACTGTTTTTCGTTTATCACCATAAACTTTAATGTAAATACGCAAAAGGCACTTTAATTATCTCTTCGGGAAGTCTATAATACTTAATAGTAAAAACCAAAATCATTAACTGAAGGAGTGTAACGATATGACCAACGAAAAGAAAGTTATAACCACGAAAAATGCCCCCTCGGCTATCGGACCCTATTCCCAAGGTATTTCAGCTTCCGGAACCGCTGTTTTCGTTTCCGGTCAAATTCCCATTGACCCGGCTACCGGCAGCATTGCGGGCGGTAATATTGAGGTTCAAGCCCGTCAATCTCTTAGCAATGTTAAGGCCGTACTTCAGGCCGCCGGTGCCCAGCTTAAAAATGTTGTGAAAACCACCGTTTATCTTTCCGATATGAACGACTTTCCCGCCATGAACGCAGTTTACTCGGAGTTTTTTTCAGAAAACTGCCCTGCACGCTCAGCCGTCGAAGTTGCCCGACTGCCCAAGGACGTAAAGGTGGAAATTGAAGCCATAGCCATTATCTGATCTAATAAAAGAACACTCGAGTAAGGTCAACCAACCCGAGTGTTCAAGAACATTTATGAATAAGCTATTTGAAAAGAATGCCAACACCTTTTATGTCCCTATTGAGTACTTTTGCTGCAACACTAATCAAATAGTCCCCGGACTTCTATAATCGGTTCAACAAACAAAATCCCGTTTCCCGGAACGTCCAATTTAAGCTCTTTATACAAATTGTTTACTACTTTATCTAATAGTTCGCTAGGCAAAAGAATCATAACCAGTTCCTTTTCCGGCTCGATCTCCATGCCGAAAACCTTTGCAGTATACTCTGAACCGGTTCCTCTACCGTGCATGACTGTGCCGCCCTTAACGCCCGATTTGTGCGCAATATCCATTACATCTTCCGCCATGCCGCGATTGACAACAACCGTCAATTTATTATACATGCTCTTTCCCTCCGTACCTTGTAGGGTATTCCAAGCGTCCTGCTTGTAGTCAATTGTCTGACTTGCGATTATTACAGGCGTGGTATATGCAATTCCATGACCGGGTTCATGAAGCTGCAGCTCCTTTGAGAAATAATCCAGAACATCTTTTGCTTTATCCTTTTCAAGCAGGAAATTAATGACTTCCTTTTTCTGGCTCTTTATCCCTATTAGATTTAAAGTTGCATTCTTAACGGTTCCTTTGCCAAGTAAAATCATTCCTCCACGGATACCTTTTTCTTTAGCAATACGGACGAATTTCTGACTTTGATGTTCGCTAAGGATAAGTGTCATTATTAAAAACAGCTGGTTGATGTTCGGATCCTTAATTTGCTTATCCATGACTACCTCCTATTAATCGCCTTTTGGAAGATCGGCGTTGGATGCTTTACTGGATTTTGCTTGATATATTGTTCCTAGCAATTCAATTGCTATAATCGGCATCATTGCAACAATTGCTATCATACCGAAGCCATCCGTTACCACATCAGCCGTAGGAATATGTGCAGAAATCCCCTGAACAAACGCAAGGGAGAAAGTCGCCGTCATAGGTCCTGAAGCAACACCTCCTGCGTCAAATGCCATGCCTACAAATAAGTCTGGTGCAAAATACGACATTATCACGGCCAGACCAAACCCAGGCAATAAATACATCCAAAGCTGTATGCTGGGAATAAGAACCCTCAAGGCAGACATAAAGATTGATAAACCAACTGCTACAGACAGAAAAACAAGAACCAATTTACGTTTGACTGATCCTCCGGTTACATCTTCCACCTGATAGGTTAATACATGAACAGCCGGCTCGGCCAATACTGTAGTAAGTCCCAGCAGCAAAGCTACAAGGAGAACAGGAATACTTGATTCCATCGAAGCAAGCTTAATTCCCAACTGGGAGCCCACTTCCATAAATCCACCGTTAACGCCTAACAAAAACACTACAAGCCCTATATAGGTTAAGACCATACCTCGTACAATGTCAACTACCTTATTCTTTTTATGTTTAAGAAAAAATATCTGGAATATTATATATACGATAATAATTGGTAATAGTGTCAGAAAAGACTCCTGTGAAATGCTGAATAGTTTGGAAGCATATGCATCCAACAGACCAGTGGTAGCAATCTCTGCTTCTGGCAAAGCGCCATCGAGTTTGCCGCCTTTAAGGAAGAGGCCGGTTATCAACACTCCAAGGATCGCACCCGCCGAAGAAATACCTACCAAGCCAAAGCTATCAGCCTCACTAAGCTTGCTGTCTTTTTTCATAGCTGATACACCGGCAGCCATAGCCAGCATAAAAGGAACCGTAATAGCACCTGTTGTAGCGCCGGAAGCATCAAACGCTATGGCAAGATAATCAGATGTCGAGAATAATGATAAAATAAAAATCAAAGCATACGCGCCTGTAAATACATATTTAAGTCGGACATTCCGGAGGATGCGTAACATTCCTATAGTCATCATCACTCCAATACCAACAGAGACGACTATAACCATCAAGGTGTTATTAAGCTGACCAGAAGTTACACTGTGAACCTGGTTGGCAAGAATGTGTAGATCCGGTTCTGCGAAGGAAATAAAAAAACCTAGAATTAAACTGGCCGTGATCATCACTGCATAGCTGTTTGAATGAGTAATCGCACTTCCCACACTATGTCCAATGGGCTCTAGACCCTGGTCAATTCCAAATAAGAATACAGTGAGCCCAATAATTACCAGAGCAGAGCCGATGAGAAATGTATATAACATATTCGGTTCCAACGGAGTTACGGTAAAATGGAGTATCAGAACAATTAATGTAATTGGTAATACTGCCATCATGACTTCTTTTAGTTTTCCGGTTAACTCGTTCAAATCATCACCTCTATATATTCAGTGCCGTAGAGATTTGCATTGGTTCCTTTCAGTCAAGTGATATTAATTGCATCTGATAACCCTTGCTTTTTAAGCAGCTCATAATACATATTCTTTCACCGTCAATTATTAAAAAAACTCTTTGCAGCTAACGACCATAATATACATTATATAATGAAAAGACGAAAGAATCAATGAACAAATAATGAACTACATATACAGATTATCTACTAATTCCTAAAACGCGCCCTCCAGTGTAGGGTGCGTTTATTATACTATATTAGTAATGTCATTTATCCATTTCTTCGACCTAAACCGCCAAACACCCGCGCCAAATTTAACAAGGTTTTCAGTTGCCATGGCAAGGCATACCCATATAATAGCTGTCTGCCAAACCAGACCGCAAAGGGCAGTAAGTGGAATTGCCACCAGCCACAGAGGTACGTTATCAATAATGGCCGCCGCCCTCACGTCGCCCCCACCTCTGAGCACGCCAATAATATTGGCGCTGTTAAAGGCCCTCGGCCCAAGACAGGCGTAGGTTACAGTTTGCATAGTTGTTGCAATGCTGCAGGCCATTGGCGAGAGTCCAAATATGGGATAAATCACCGGCGCAATAAAACTGTCAATAAACAGCAGCATAACGCCGCCTAAAACAAAGCCCATCATCACCGCAACCGTAACCAGTGCAGAGCCGACCTGGTAGGACTGGTCGATATGTCCCTTACCGATTTCCCTGCCAATAATTATTGCCGCTGTGGAGGAGACTCCGAAAATTGCTACAGTGCAAAGTCTTTCAATATTGCCCGCTATAGTGTAGGCAGCCAAAATCTCTGTGGAGTTTTCCATGTGGCCCATAATAGTTGGGAACACCGATGTGCCAAGACCCCACAATGTCTCATTAAGTACCACTGGTGTGGAATAGCGCACATATTTGCGAAGCATAGCCTTACCCGGCTCAAAAACTAATTTAAGGTTAAGCTTAAGGTGTCTGTTATTTTTCTCATAAACCAGCATAATCATAAGCTCAGCCACCCGAGAAATAAGTGTTGCCAGCGCCGCACCCTCAACGCCCATTGCCGGAGCACCAAGTTTTCCAAAAATAAGCACCCAGTTGAGAACGGTGTTTATAACAACAGAGCACCCGAAAACCACAAGGCCGAATTTGGGATTCTCCGTGCTGCGATGAATTCCGGAATAGACGCCAACTATGCTGTTAAAAACATAGGATATCCCTGCAATTTGTATGTACCTTGCCGCAATATCCACCAGTTGCCCGTTATCGCTAAATAAGGACATAAGCTCATAAGGCATAAAAATCGTAATCAACGCAAAAATTAAGCTGACTGCACCTGCTAAATAAAAGCCTATGCCAGCAACGCGGTTTATTGAGTCTAGATCCTGCTTACCCCAATACTGGCTTATAAGCACTGCGGAGCCGCTTTGAAGGCCAAAAACAAGAAGATGAATAACAAATATCGGCGTGTTCGCCAAGGTAACCGCCGCCATCGGGGCCTCACCCAGAATGCCCACCATAAAAATGTCAACCATAGCAAGGCTTGTCATAATTAAGTTTTGAATAATGATTGGCAGCGCTAGAGAAAACAAATCCCTGTAAAAGCCCCCGCCCCGCCTCATGTAACTAAACATTTTGTCTCCATCTTCCATAAAATAACCCTAAGCTAAATGCAAATAATCCAAATAGGTGTAAAATATAATTTTACATTAATTTTACTACAAAGTCAACAAAAGAGCCTCCCTATACTATTAGAAATGTAAACACATTTTTCTGCATAGGATGCTTTTCCATATTTGTAGGTTCTGGCTCAGTTACAATTTGTTAAATCTCATAATTGTAATATTTTTCCCAAGTGTTATAATTATAAAGCTTTCGATTAATACTTCGTAATAATGTATATTTTTTCGCGTATATGCCCGAACGTTTTTGCACTTACCATTGCTTTTAGAGCATTTTATGCTATAATATAACTGTAAACAAAGGCCAAAATACACAGCGTTTTTGTTTGCAAATCTACTGCGGTGAGAGCCGCAAGAAGGAGTTGGACCTTATGAAGTTTACAATTACTGAGAAGAAGATCCAGGTATCCGATGAGATTAAGGAATACGCCCAGAGAAAGGTCAACAAAATTGACCGTTTCTTCAGAGGAGATGCCGAAGCCTTCATCACTTTCAGCTCCGAAAGGGGTCGCTTCAAAATCGAGGTTACCATCGAGAACAATGGCATGCTTTACCGCGTAAGTGAAGTAACCAGTGATATGCACGCCTGTATAGACTCCGCCTGCGCCTCCATAGAGCGCCAAATCCGAAAAAACAAGACACGCCTTGAAAAGCGGCTGCGCGAAGGAGCCTTTGATAAGGAGCCGGGAGTTGACTTCATCTCCGAGCCTGAAGAAGGTGCATTCGACATTGTCCGCACTAAGCAATTTCGCATCAACCCCATGACTGTAGACGAAGCCATTCTTCAAATGAACCTTTTGGGGCATTCCTTTTTCGCCTTCAAAAACATGGATGAGAACGGCGCTTTCTCCATAGTATATCGCCGCAAAGACAGCGGTTATGGCCTCATCACAGACGTGGAATAAGCAAAAGGTATCAACTGAATTAATCAGTTATGATATAGAAATTTATGAGGTAAAGACAATGAAAAAGTTTTTAGCACTTCTCCTTGCACTTGTAATGTGCTTGGCACTAGTTGCCTGCGGCGACAACGCAGAGCCTGACAACACCCCCGCTGACAACGTGCCTGTATCAGAGCCTGAAGGGCCTGCAGAAGGCGACGATGCCACTACCACCGCTGACTGGTACGACTTCGCAGACATTTTCAACGTTAGCTACTACGGCCTCACCGAAGCAGGGGAAACCGTTGTCTTCGTTCTTACCGAGGACAGCAGCTTTGCCGCTCTTGCGGTTGCAGACACCGACACCATGGAATCTGCAAGCTGGGTTGGTGCTATGACTCCTGTTGAGTTCGATGACGGAACCACCGGCTACTCCATCGCTGATGAGAACAACGACCAGACTATCTCTTTCTCTTGCGAGTTTTATGAAGACGGTTCCGTTGCTCTGGACCTTGGCGACTATGGCGCTATGGCAATTATGACCTGCGAGCAGTCCGAAGCATTCGACCTTCTAAACGCTATTGATGCAGAAACCATTGCTATTGCATAACCACTACATAAGCATAGGGGCGGCGCTTTTGCGCCGCCCCTTTTTTCTTTCGTAACAGCCGGGGTTCTGTTGTTCTTGTTGCAGCATTCCCTGCTCAAATAGTTTATAATGA
>CAZNUD010000006.1:0-15479 GCA_964576195.1 uncultured Oscillospiraceae bacterium
GGTGCTTGATTATAATAGCACTCACTTACTCCCTTGTCAACACTTTTTTCGCTTTTTTTCAGCAAAATATTTCCTATTGTTAAACACCTTGATTTTTCAATAGCTACGGGATATACTTGCACTTAATTGTTAATATAATATGTATCCACTGACGATTGGAGAATTGCCATGCCTATAAGAATCCCAGACTCCTTGCCGGCACGTTCAATACTGGCTGAGGAGAACATATTTGTCATTACCGAGTATCGCGCACTGCATCAGGATATTCGTCCGCTTAAGCTTTTGATACTAAATCTTATGCCCACCAAGATTGTTACTGAAACTCAGCTTTTGCGCAAGCTCTCCAATACCCCCCTGCAGGTGGAGATTGATTTGTTGCGTACTATAAGCCACGACTCAAAGAATGTGGACTCTTCTCATTTGGAGTCCTTCTATGTTAGCCATGACGATATTCGTGGAAAATACTATGACGGTATGATAATAACCGGGGCGCCCGTTGAAAATATGGAATTTACCAGTGTGGACTACTGGCCGGAGCTTTGCGATATCATGGAATGGTCTAAAACCCATGTACACAGCACCTTTCACATTTGCTGGGGAGCCCAGGCAGGGCTTTACTATCACTACGGCATCGAGAAGCACACTCTTTCAAAAAAGATTTCTGGGATATATGCCCATAATATAATAAAGCCACAGTCACCCTTTTTTCGTGGCTTTAACGACCTTTTTTACGCCCCCCACTCCCGCTATACTGAGGTTTTAGCAAAGGACATTGAAAAGGTTCCGGACTTGGAACTGCTTGCAACATCTGACGAGGCCGGTGTTTTTGCGGTGAAAAACCGAAAAAGCCGAATGTTCTTTATCCTGGGCCATCCTGAATATGATCGCGAAACTCTGGCTTTGGAATATAGGCGGGATATTGAAAAGGGGCTAAAGAACGTAAAAGTGCCAGATCACTACTTCCCCAACAACGATCCGTCAAAGGAGCCCTTGCTAACTTGGAGGGCTGATGCCCAGCTTTTATATACGAACTGGCTCAACTACTTCGTTTACCAGACCACCCCCTATATTATCAGTACCATTTCCCTCGACAACGAGGGCGAGGAGGGAAATATATAATAAAACCCGCTGCTGTTCTTTGTTTCGACAGCAGCGGTTTTTGCATATTAGAACAATATCAATTGAGAAGTTTGATGGAACCTATAAGTGGCAGCTCCTTGGTTTTGCCGCTTAAGGCATTTGCTATGCCCATAATAAAGCAGACAACGCTAAACACGTATCCCACAACGCTGACTATCCAGCCGAGGATAGGGATAACTGCCACTACGCCCAGAGCAACCCACAAAAGTATAAGAACAAGGCCCTGGTTTGAATGGAATTTTACAAAAGGCGAATCTGGCTTTGCCAATAGAGGAATTAGTAGGAGAATGCCGAAATAGCAAAGAACAGAAATGCCCTTGTTATCTGCAATGTCATCTGACGGACTAACGTAGGGCTGGTCGTTGGCGGGACCGCTGTTGGCTCCTGCATTATTGGAGCCTGCTTGGTCAGTTGGGTTTTGAGAAGCGCCGCAGGTGGGGCAAAAGTTTTGCCCGTCTTCATATTGAGCGCCGCACTGGGTGCAAAATGCCATGATGTACTCCTCCTATAGATTAATGACAGTATTATACATCGGGCATATGCAATAATCAAGAGTTCAATTTGCCTGCCTTTACGAGCAGAAGCGGTGCTTTCCTATAGTTACTATTAGCGGTCTTGACCATATCCATGAGCTTGTAGCGGTTGCGGGATTGAAATAATAAATTGCGCCACCTGAGGGATCGTTTCCGTTAAATGCGTCTTGTGCGGCTCTATAAGCACTTTCGGCAACAGGCTCATCAAATTGACCATCGGTTATGCAGGTAAAGGCACCACCCTGATATACTACCCCTGATAGGCTGTTTGGAAAGGACGGATGCTCAACTCGGTTTAGCACCACTGCGCCCACTGCCACCTGTCCGTTATACGTCTCCCCCCGCGCCTCGGCGGAGATAAGCCTTGCCAGAAGCGCCGTATCGCCAGAACCTGAGGAGCTGGCTGTTTGTCCACCGCCCTGATCCTGTATGCCCATAGCCTGCAGTGTCTTCGGCCCGGCCTTTCCGTCAACGCTCAGACCATAGCCCTGCTGAAAGGCCTTAACCGCCGCCTCCGTTAACCTGCCATAAATGCCGTCCGCAGTCCCGGTGTAGAAGCCCTGATTTTTGAGGACTTGCTGGATTTTTGTTACGATTTCTCCTGTGGATCCGCGTTTATATGTGACCGCATCGGCATTGGAGACGGCAAGAATAAGAACAATATTTAGCGCAAAGATAACAACAAGAATAAGGCATAGCTTTTTTCTGCTCATAATAAACGCTCCTTCGCAGATTTATTTTAGTAATAGTCTGCGAAGGAGCCTTATTTATTATTCGGACAGTCCGTGTTGGAATTTTTTTATTAAGCTCTGTTTAAAATTTCCTCTGTTATTTTGGAAATAAATTTATCAAGCTTCATGGTGCCCTCGTCACCGCCAATGCGGGTACGAACTGCAACGGTACCCTCCTCGGCCTCTTTGTCGCCAACTACCAGCATATAGGGTATCTTCTGCATCTGAGCCTCGCGTATCTTGTAGCCAATTTTTTCGTTGCGGTAATCCCTTTCAACCCGAATGCCGGCGGCGGTCAGCTTCTCTGCCACTGCTTCGGAGTACTCCTTGCTGCGGTCTGTAATAGGCATCACCTTGACCTGAACGGGAGAAAGCCAAGTGGGAAAAGCTCCGGCAAAGTGCTCAGTTATTATGCCTAAAAATCGCTCAATAGAGCCAAACACTACGCGGTGGATCATGACGGGGCAGTGCTTTTCTCCGTCTGCTCCTGTATACTCAATGTTAAAGCGTTCGGGAAGCTGATAGTCAAGCTGGATAGTGCCGCACTGCCATGTGCGACCCAGAGAGTCCTGAATGTGGAAGTCTAGTTTAGGCCCGTAGAAGGCTCCGTCGCCCTCGTTTACAGTATAAGTCTTGCCCACGCTGCTTATTGCGTCCGCCAAAGCTTTGGTGGCAATATCCCAATCCCCGATTGAGCCTATGTGGTTTTCGGGCATGGTGGAAAGCTCGATTTTGTAGGGCAGGCCAAAGAGACTGTATACCTCGTCAAAAAGCTTTGCTATGCGCACAACCTCATCTTTTATCTGATCCTTGGCAAGAAAAATATGTGCGTCGTCCTGAGTGAAACAACGAACACGGAACATGCCGTGGAGAGCGCCGGAAATCTCGTGACGATGAACACAGCCCAGCTCGCCGTAGCGCAGGGGCAGGTCCCGGTAGGAGTGGGGCTCAAGATCGTATACCAGAATGCTGCCCGGGCAGTTCATTGGCTTAATTGCAAAATCCTGGTCGTCGATGATTGTTGTATACATATTATCTTTGTAATGGTCCCAGTGACCGGAGGTTTCCCAGAGTGAGCGGCGCATAATTTGGGGAGTTTGAATCTCGAGGTAATCCCACTTTTCGTGAACATCGCGCCAGTAGTCGATCAGGGTGTTTTTAAGCACCATTCCCTTGGGCAGATAAAAGGGGAAGCCGGGAGCCTCATCCCGGAAGGCAAAAAGATCGAGTTCCTTGCCAAGCTTGCGGTGGTCACGTTTTTTTGCCTCCTCAATTCTGGAAAGGTATTCGTCCAACTCGTCTTTCTTGGGAAAGGCAATTCCGTATATTCTTTGCAGGGTTTCCCGGCTGGAGTCACCACGCCAGTATGCGGCGTTGCAGGCCAAGAGCTTTATGGCGTTACCCTTTACGCGGCCGGTAGAGTCAAGGTGAGGACCGGCGCAAAGGTCTGTAAACTCGCCCTGCTTGTAGAAGCTTATGCCTTCCTCGTTGGGCAGGTCGTTAATAAGCTCAAGCTTGAAGGGTTCGTCCTTCATGAATTCCAGTGCTTCTGCCCTGGGTAGCTCAAAGTGCTCGATCTTGAGCTTCTCTTTGCATATTTTGCGCATTTCCTCCTCAATTTTCACCAGTTGGTCGGGGGTGAAGGCAAAGGGGGCAAAAAGGTCATAGTACCAGCCCTCTTCGATAGAAGGGCCAATAGCCAGTTTAACCTCAGGCCAAAGGCGCTTAACTGCCTGCGCCATAATGTGTGAGCAGGTATGCCAGTAGGTTTTCTTATATTCCGGGTTATCAAATGTGTATTTGCTCTCGTTCATAACTTTATATCTCCCTATTACTTATTCAAAAATGCAAAAAACACCCCTGACCTATGCCAGGGGTGCTGATAAAACACGGTTCCACCCTGCTTGCAGAAAATAATCTGCCGCTTTACTGCGCTTTAACGGGCGCAAGGCGGACATGCTTACTGAAATTTCTGCATGTCGGCTCGGAAGTGGTCAGCCACAAGGGCGTTTCGGAGTGTCTTTCAGCCTTGAACACTCTCTCTTTACAGCGCGGGGCTTATGGTAAGCTTCGTCATTGCCTATGCTCATTTTATGAAGATATCTTAGCGTCTTTTGTTATATTTGTCAAGTAGAAGTTCTTATATAGTATACTGTCCATGAGAAGCATAAGCAACTCATGGACAGTTAAAAATAATAAATTTATCCTTCAGCTATTAATATTCCGTCTTGCCCCGCCTGAGCCTGAAGGCATTCACCAAATCGCGCAGTGCACCCGCCTGGTTATTAAGTTCCTCGCTGGCGGCTGCGCTTTCCTCAGCGGTGGCAGAGTTGTTGGTAACAACAACAGCAATCTGCTCTACCCCCTTGGAAACCCTATCTGTAGACTCTTTGATTCCGTAGGAGGCGCCGGAAATCTCGTTAACATATGTGTTCACCTTGTCTGCACGATCGGAAACCTCTCCCAGAAGCTTGGCTGCGGTGTCAGTAATCGAAACGCCCTTGTCAACTGCTGAAACCGTTCCCTCAATAAGAGCAGTGGTATTTTGGGCGGCATCGGCGCTTTTTTGGGCCAGATTTCTAACCTCGTCTGCCACAACCGCAAAGCCCTTACCGGCTGCTCCTGCGCGGGCCGCTTCAACAGCAGCGTTCAGGGCGAGGATGTTGGTCTGGAATGCAATATCCTCAATAGCTTTAATGATCTTTCCAATAGCCTTGGACTTTTCTGAAATTTCGCCCATAGCGCCAATCAAAGTGCCCATCTGATTGTTGCTCTCGCTAACCTTTATTCCAGCCTCAGCAGAGAGCTCTGCGGCTTCGTTTGCCATGTCGGCAGCTTGGTTTATATTTTCGACAACGTCACGAATGGTTGCGGAAAGCTCCTCTATGGAGGAGGCCTGCTCTGTGGCACCTTGGGCAAGCTGCTGAGCACTATTGCTCATATGGTCTGCGCTGACATTCACCTCATTGGCAGCCGAATTAATTTGCAACAGTGTTTTGTTAAGACTGTTGTCTATTCTCTTAAGCGAGCTAAGGATCTGCTCATAGTCTCCAACGTATTTATCCTCACAGCCGGAATCTGTGTCAAAGTTTCCGACCGCCATTTCGCTGGTAATGTAGCTTAAGTCACCAATTATTATTCTAAGGTTGTCGGCCATTTGGTTGAAGGTGCTTTGAATCTCACCGATTTCATCGTCGGTGTCAACGTCAATCTCAATGTTCAGGTCACCATTTTTAATTTTGTTGGCCGCCGCAACTATTTTCGCCAAAGGCATAGAGATTTGCTTGCGAATAAATAGTAGCATAACCACCAGCTCTACAAGGAATACGGCCAGACCCACGGCAGCCGCCATTAAAGCTATCTTTAAGCTTTGGGCATTCAGCTCCGTAAGTGACTTACCTGTAAACAGTGAGCCTATGTGCTCTCCGGCATTGTTTTTGATTGGCTCATAAATAACCGCAAACTTTTCCCCCAGCACAACAGCCTCACCGGTATAGCGCGACCCGCCGCTGAGAACGCTGTATACTGCATCGGAAATATCGGTTCCTTCCTGTCGCTGACCGTCAATGCTGATGGTAGTGGCTCTTCGAGTTTTGTCTGCAATAACTGTGTATTCAGCGCCGGTTTCTCCCTTAATATCATCAAGCATGGTGTTTTCTGCAATATTGAGGCTACAAATCAGAGCTCCCTCAAGTTCCGCCTCAACCATTATTGGCACGGCGCAAATAATATATGGCCCCTCCCCATCTATAAGCATAATGTCCTCATAGCTATTTCCTCGCAGGGCTGCCTGGGTAAAGTCACTCTTTAACAATTCTTCGGCCTTTGCCTCGTCGTTTGAATAAAGCATATCCCCGCCGGCTGAAAATGCAGTCGCCTCAACGTATGTATCCTCAGTTTTTTCGTTAATTATGTCCGCTATTAATCCAATATCCCCCTGAGATACAGCTTCCGAAAAGCCCGTCGCTTCTATGCTGTGTTGCGCAACCTTTCTTACCGATTCTGCCATATTCTCCTTTTGTTTTATTAAAGCGGTAATGTTATACTCACAGCTTTCAAAAAATTCTGCTTTGGAGTTGTTGCTATTATATACGGCAATTAATGTATTATTAATCAAAAGCAGAACAAGGCAGCATAAAAAGAAAAAAATTCCCAGCTTCCCTCCAACACTTTTATTAATTGTCTTCATAATAACCTTCCCTTTCTATCATACGGCGACCCCCGCATGATTCCCTGTGCTAGATAAATATTACAATTTTTTCTGTTAATTGTAAAGTAAAAATTGTTATTAATGTCGAATATTAGGTGAATAATGTGAATTGTATCGAGAACATATAATGTTGTTACAACAATATATTAGTTCTGACACAAAAAGCACATAAATTTCTGCTATTTCAAGAATCATATCTATACAATTCGGGCGTTTCAAAGTAATTTGAAACGCCCGAAAATACTTTTGTTGTTTCTTTGTGGGGTTAAACGTTAAAGCGGAAGAGGGTCACATCGCCATCGTGCATGATATACTCCTTGCCCTCCGAGCGGATAAGCCCCTTTTCTTTGGCATTGGCCATATTTCCGCAGGCTTTAAGGTCATCAAAGGCTACTATTTCTGCGCGAATGAAGCCGCGCTCAAAGTCGGTGTGGATCTTTCCGGCGGCTTGAGGGGCTTTAAAGCCCTTTTTTATAGTCCATGCTCGAACCTCGTCGCCCCCGCAAGTAAGGAAGGATATAAGGCCCAGAAGCGAATAGGAGCAGTTAATAAGGCGGTCAAGACCGCTTTCGGTCATGCCCATCTCCTCCATAAATATGGCCTTGTCATCCTCGTCCAGTTCACCTATCTCCTGCTCAACCTTTGCACAGATGGGAAGCACCTGACTGCCCTCAGCCTCGGCGTATTGCTTCACCTTAAGGTAATAGTCACAATTGTTACAGCCAGCGGCAAAGCCCGCCTCGTCCATGTTTGCTGCATAGATTACCGGCTTTAGGCTAAGTAGTTCGCTTTCCCGCACCAGTTCCATATCCTCCTCGGAGCAATCAAAGCTTCTTGCGCTTTTCCCGGTATCAATATGGGCAAGCAACCTTTCCATAAGCTCGGCCTCATGCAGGTACTTTCTCTCCCCGCCCTTGGCGGCTTTTTTGGCCTTTTCCATGCGGCGCTCCACCATTTCCATGTCTGCCATTACAAGCTCAAGGTTAATAATTTCAATGTCCCTTATAGGGTCACAGCCGCCTTCCACATGGATGATGTTCTCGTCGTCAAAGCAGCGAACCACATGGACGATGGCATCTGTCATGCGTATGTTGCTTAAAAACTTGTTTCCCAGTCCTTCGCCCTTGGAGGCTCCCTTAACAAGACCGGCAATATCCACAAATTCAATTACTGCGGGGGTATATTTCTTCGGGTTATAGAGCGCCGCCAAAAAATCAAGGCGCTCATCGGGCACGGCCACTGTTCCCACATTGGGGTCAATGGTGCAAAAGGGGTAGTTTGCACTTTCCGCGCCGGCGTTTGTAATGGCATTAAACAGTGTGCTTTTGCCCACATTTGGCAGTCCTACAATACCAAGCTTCATTGCTTTCCCTCTCAAACACTGCAAGGCGGGAGAACAGCCCCCGCCCTGCTGATTAATTTATTTTTTGTCCTCGTCCTCAAAGGGCATTTTGCTCTCGAAGTTTGTTTCGCTGCTAAGGTTAACAGCATCAATTTCGTTAGCGGCCTCATTCTCGGTGGGTTCTTTAGCCTTTTCCGGCAAAGTGCCGTGTTCGCAGAAATAGTGGAAGTCCTCCGCCTCCATGCTCTCGTGCTCAAGCAGATAATCGGCGATGCCCTTCACAAGGTCGCTGTGTTCCTTTAGGATGCCCTCGCAGAGCTTAGCGGCCTCGTCGAAAATGCGCTTGACCTCCTCATCTATGGTTGCTGCAGTTTCTTCGGAGTAACTCTTAGTCTGACCGAAATCACGGCCTATAAAGATGCTATGGTCGGAACTGTCAAAGGAGATTGGTCCCAATCGTTCAGAGAAACCGTATTTCGTAACCATGGAACGGGCAATACTTGTTGCATATTGAATGTCGCTGGAAGCGCCCGTGGATATATCGTCCAAAAACAGTCGCTCGGACACTCGTCCGCCAAGGCTAACAACAATGTTCTCATAAAGCTCGCTTCTGGACTGGAAGTCCTCCTCGTCCTCACTGGGGCGGAAATAGGTAACACCGCCTGCAGGGCCGCGGGGGATGATGGTTATATAGTGAACGGGATCTGTATGCTTAAGGAATTTGCCTGTAATGGCGTGTCCCGCTTCGTGATAGGCTGTGAGCTTACGTGCCTTTTCAGACATGATCTTGCTCTTTTTCTCGGGGCCAAGTCTCACCTTGCGGATGGCCTCCTCAATATCAGGCGCTGTAATAAAGCGTCTGCGGAAGCGAACGGCAAGAAGCGCCGCTTCGTTTAAGAGGTTCTCCAGATCTGCACCGGAAAAGCCGGGTGTGCCGCGGGCAACGCTGTTGAGGTCAACATCATCGCCCAAGGGCTTGCCCTTGGCGTGAACCTTCAAAATGGCCTCGCGTCCACGAATATCCGGCAGGCCCACATATACCTGTCTGTCAAAGCGTCCCGGACGAAGCAGGGCGTTGTCCAAAATATCCGAACGGTTGGTTGCTGCCATAACAATAACGCCGTTATTGTTACCGAAACCATCCATTTCAACCAGTAGCTGGTTAAGAGTTTGCTCGCGCTCGTCGTGCCCGCCGCCGAGGCCTGAGCCCCGCTGACGGCCAACAGCGTCGATTTCATCTATAAAAATGATGGCAGGAGCAGTTTTCTTTGCCTGCTCGAACAGGTCACGAACTCGAGAGGCTCCAACGCCCACATAAAGCTCCACAAAATCGGAGCCGGAGATGGAAAGAAACTTAACTCCCGCTTCCCCCGCAACCGCCTTAGCGATAAGGGTCTTACCGGTACCCGGAGGACCCACCAGCAAAACACCTCTGGGTATCCTGGCACCCATGGCGCTGTAAGAGGCGGGGTTTTTGAGAAAGTCCACCAGCTCCTGCAGCTCTGCCTTCTCTTCTTCGGCACCGGCCACATCATTGAAGGTGGTCTTTTTCTTCTCGTCGCTGCCCATACGGACCCGGGCCTTGCCGAATTTTATGGCTCCGCCTGCGCCGCCACCCTTAGAGGCATTCTTCATCATCACATACCAGAAAACTCCGAAGATCAGAATAACTCCGAAATAGGGTAGCATAGTAAGCCACCATGGTATTTCTTCAGGTGGATCATAGTCGTACTCAGTAATAATGCCGTCAGCCTTCTGCTGCTTAATAAGCTCACCTAAGTCTTCACGGAAAAAGACGATGGATGCAAGCTCTGTTTTTATGGTTGTGCTGTCCTCATAGGGTTCGCGAAGCTTAAGCTCCAAATCCGTGCCGCGAGTGCCGAAGGACTCCACCTGCTCGTTTTCAAAAAGCTCTATTACTTCGGAATAGGGTATTTCCGGTGCAATATTATTTTGCGAGGTCATAGTAAAAACCGTTGCCAGAAGAATGACGAGAATTAAAACATAAAACCCGATGTCTCTGGCCTGGTTGCGGTTTTTCTTCAAGCTAAATCACTTCCTTAGGGTTTATATTGTACACGCAGCATAAAGCCGCGGGATAAGTCGCTTTAGTCGGAATACACATTGGGTTTAAGAATACCCACATAAGGGAGGTTACGATATTTTTCCGCATAGTCAAGGCCATATCCAACAACAAACTCGTCGGGAACCTCAAAGCCGGCTATATCCGCTTGAATGTCGGCCTTGCGGCGGGCGGGTTTGTCCAGAAGGGTTACAAGGGTTATTGAGGCGGGCTTGCGGTTTTCAAGGTAGCTGCGCAGGTAGTTAAGGGTTACCCCGCTGTCAAGAATATCTTCAACAATAACTACATGACGTCCGGCAATGTCCTCGCTTAAATCTTTCATAATCTTAACTGCCCCCGTGGAGGTCATGCCGTTGCCGTAGGAGGAAACAGCCATAAAGTCTACCGCGCACTTTAAGTCTACCTTGCGGATCAAGTCGGACATAAATACGAAGCTACCTTTGAGAACGCCCACAAAAAGTGGCTCCTGGCCCTTGAATTTCTCTGTAATCTCCGCACCCAGCTCGGTTACTCGCTTATCCAGCTGCTCCTCGCTAAGTAGGATTTTGAGAATGTCGTTGTTCATTATTTATTTCTCCCAAAACTAATGATATAGTGCGCACATTATTTAATTAATTTCCCGCGCCGGTGTTATTTCTATTTTTATTACATCGTCACCGGGCAAAGCGCAGCAACGCTGGGCCATTCCAATACCGTAAACGGCAATGACTCCAAGGCTGTCACTGAGCACCGGTGCAAGGTTTTTCATTGTCCCGTTAAGCCTTGCCTCTGAAAAGAGCTTTTTAAGGCTCTTTGTGCAGTTTCGGCCCAATAAGCGGAGCTTTTCACCGTCTTTTCGAGACTCGACAGTAATATTACCACAGATAGTATCACTTTTAAAGAAAAAAGTGTTAAAGGAATTATGAATTTCGCTGCATTTTTTTATTCTTTCTGTATAAATTGTCAAGTCTGCTTCTGGCAATCTGGTTTTCCCGCCGATATTCAGAACTCTTGGCATAAGTCTGGGGGCCTCATCTCTCCCAAATTCAAGGCAATTATATGAGCGAGAAACGCGCATATTGGGAACATCCGCGCAAGCGTGGGGTTTATCCCCCGCTGCAAGGTCGCGTATAGCTTCTATGTGTTCGGCGGAAAGGCCGCCCTTTGCGATTAGCTGGAGTACCCTGGCTGATATGGGTCTGGGCAAATCGGCAAATGCCTTGGCTTGTAAGCTCCCGTCCTTATAATTTTCATCTAGAAAGGCCTGGGCTGCAGAGCTTAAATACTCCTCGTCCTCACGTAGGTACTCAGAGGCCCTGGTGAGGTTTTTGGTAAAGCCTCCTCTGATTTTCATCAGCTCCGGCATAACCTGATGGCGAAGTCTGTTTCGGCTGTAATCGTCGGAAGCGTTGGTGGAGTCCTCCATATGTGGTATCCCGTTTTTTTCAAGGTATTTCAACACCTCTACGGCACTTACGTCCAGTACTGGCCGAATGATTCTGCCTCTAAGCGGTGGAATGCCGCACAGGCCGCGAAGCCCTGTGCCCCGTAACATATTTAAAAGCACCGTTTCCGCATTGTCATCGGCGTTATGAGCGGTGGCAATTCTGTCAGCACCGATCAATTGGGCAGTCTCCTCGAGAAAGTCGTACCGCAAAATACGGGCTGCCTCTTCAGTTCCAAGGCCCTTTTCCTTTGCAAAGGCCGAAACCTCTCCCCTGCCGATGTAACAAGGAATACCCCGCTCCTGGCAAAAGCAGCGCACAAACTCCCTGTCCCTATCCGATTCCTGACCTCGCAGACGATGGTCAAAGTGAGCACAGGAAACCTGTATTGTCAGTTCCTCGGATAGCTCCAGCAGTCTGCACAACAGATATACAGAGTCCTTGCCGCCGGAAACGGCGCAAAGCACATGGCTGCCCTTGGGCAACATATTATACTTTTCAATAAATGTCTTATTCATCGTCGTTGTGCATTTTCTCTGCAGAGACATAGCTTGTATATTCCGGTAACCACATTAGGTTGATGGTGCCGGTCTCTCCGTGGCGGTTTTTAAGGATAATCGCCTCGGCATCATTGGGAGTGACGCACTCCTTGTCGTAATAGCCCTCCCGGTAAAGTCCTATAACTATATCGGCATCCTGCTCGATAGCGCCGGACTCCCGCAAATCCGAAAGCATGGGGCGCTTGTTGGTTCGAGCCTCGTTTGCACGAGAAAGCTGGGATAAGCACACAACAGGAATGTTCAGTTCCTTAGACATAATTTTCAGCATTCTGGACATATCCGAAACGGCCTGTGTGCGGCTTTCGCCTGCGTAACTGTGACCACTTCCCGCTGACTGCATCAATTGCAGATAGTCAATGACCACAAGACCCAGGTTCTCAATGCGCCGACACTGGGAGTTCATTTCCGCTACGGAAAGCGTGGGGTTATCGTCAATTAAAATCTCTGTCTCACTGATAACCGAAGCGGCAGCGCCGAGGCGCTCCCACTCCCCCTGGTTCAGGCGGCCGGTCAGTAGCTTCTGGCTGTCAATAAGGCTTTCCCCTGACAAAAGGCGGGTCGCAAGCTGCTCTCTGGACATTTCCAGTGAAAATATAGCAACAGCTTTTTTCGAAGTCTTTGCCACATTCATGGCGATATTCAGCGCAATACTTGTTTTGCCCATGCCCGGTCGTGAGGCCACCAAAATAAGGTCGCCTTTGTTAAGACCCAAAATCTGGTTGTCCAAGTCCACAAGGCCAGTGGGGAGGCCGGTTATTCGCGTTTCGTTGGCTGCATTTTCTGCAATCTGGTTATAAACATCCTGAATTATGTTAGCTATTTTTTGAAGACCGCCAACAGTGCGGCCCTGACGCAGAGCGTAAACTTTCCGCTCGGCTGCCTCAAGCATGGTGTCCGCCTTGCCCGCTCCCTCTGAAACCATGGAGACAATTTCGTTCCCCACACCCAAAAGAGAGCGCAGCAAAGACTGCTCGCGCAGAATGTCTACATATTTCATAACGTTTGCGGCAGTGGGTGTTACCTGCATAAGCTCCATAAGGTAGCTCTGGGAGTTGTCCTTTGATACGCCGCGAACCCGCATCTGGTCAAGTACTGTTATGGGATCTATAAGCTGCCCATAGGCATACATATAGTATATTGTATCAAAAATATTGCGGTTGAGCTCCAGATAAAAGTCCTCGGAGCGCACCTTATTAAGCACGTCGGCAATGCAGGCCGTGTCAATAAGCATAGAACCTATGACAGCCTGCTCAGCCTGCGCGCTGTGAGGTGTTTTGATCTCCAATAGCTCGTTCATAGCAAGTCCTTAAATAATGTATTGAGCATAAGCCCGAAAGGAAACTACTTTTCCTCGGTAACCAGTACGTTTATAACCCCGCTAATTTCAAAACCCAGTTTGCACTTGACTTCAAAACTGCCGTAGGTCTTTATGGCTTCGGCCTGAACGATCTTGTTCTTGTCTATGGATATATCGTACTGCTTAAGGAGAGTCTCGCTTATTTCCTTGGAGGTAACAGAGCCGAAGAGCTTACC
Organism: uncultured Oscillospiraceae bacterium; assembly: GCA_964576195.1. Lineage (GTDB taxonomy): Bacteria > Bacillota > Clostridia > Oscillospirales > Oscillospiraceae > UBA2658. The sequence goes on from CAZNUD010000006.1 coordinate 13,557, forward strand.
TCCCTCCCCTGCCTTGGCGGGGATTTTAACAACTACGCTCTCAAGCTTTTTGGCAGTTTCCTGAGCCGCTGCCTTTTCCTTGGCAAGTTGAGCCTGACGGGCCTTTTCCTTGAGTTTCATGACGTTAAGAGCGTCTGCGGTGGCTTCAACTGCAAGCTTGCGGGGTAAAAGGTAGTTCCTGGCGTAGCCGTCTGAAACCTCCTTCATTTCGTCCTTCTTGCCCTGCCCTCTAACATCTGTAATAAAAATAACCTTCACTTTATTGTTCCTCGCTTTCAAAAAATCTGCATAATAACTCGTATATTAACACTATCCTAAGGCTGGGGTACTAAGCCGCCTAATCGTCCAAATACTTGTCTATGGCGGCGAAAAGGAGGTTCACCGCGTCCCTAAGCTCTATATTATCAATTTGAAGTCCGGCTGCAGACTTGTTCCCTCCGCCGCCAAGTTCTTCCAACAGCACCTGAACGTTTATTTCCCCAATGGAACGGGCAGAGACAACTACTTCGCCCTTTTCCGTGGGGTAAATCACAAGGGATGCCTGAATTCCAACTATATTGAGCATTTCATCAGCCGCCTGAGCCGCCACAATTCTGTCCTGCGTATCCTCAATAACTGCAACCGCTATGCTGTCCCGATAACGCTTGACCTGCTGAAGAATTTTATATCGTGAAACAGTATCGTCCATGTCGTTTTGAAGGATACGCTTAACGGAAATAGTGTCCGCCCCCACCCGGCGTAAAAAGGCCGCCGCTTCAAAGCTGCGCTCACCTGTTCGGATAGTAAAGTTCTTGGTATCCATGACCAGGCCCGCAAGCAGCGCGTCCGCCTCCACACGGAGAATGTCACCCTGCTCTACCAGCTCTTGCAAAAGCTCGCAAACCAGCTCGCAAACAGAGGAAGCGTAGGGCTCAACAAAGGTGAGTACTGGATTTTGGATATAAGTCGCTGCCCGGCGATGGTGGTCAATAACAGCAACGCGATTGCAGGCTGTTAGAACGCTTTGATCTTCCACCTGCTCGGGGCGGTTAGTATCCACAACAATAAGCAGCGTTCCCCTATCCGCGCGCATTATGGCCTCCTGTGGGCTAATAAAGGCATCCTTATAGTCGTCAAATGCCTTTAAGCGCGAAATAAGTGTGCCCGCTCCGTTGTTGGTCTCGTCCACGACTATGCTGTACTTGCAGCCTAACTTTCTTGCTATGCAGCAAACACCGGCGGCGGCACCCACGCAGTCCATATCCCCAAACTTGTGTCCCATAACGAAAACGTAGTCGGATGATTTAATAAGCTCGGAAATTGCGTTTGCCATAACGCGGGATTTGACCTTGGTTCGGGTTTCTACCTCCTCTCCGCGGCCACCAAAAAAGTCAAAGCTGAAGCGATTTTTAATAACCGCCTGATCTCCGCCCCGGGACAGAGCCATTTCCATGCTGAGTGTAGCAAAGCTATAGCTTTCCTCAAGGCTCTTGCCGTCCCTGCCCATGCCTATACTCACAGATGCGTGAATTCCTGCGGGGCTTACCACCTCATGTACGCTGTCAAGCAGTGAGAATTTATCCTCGGCAAGTTTTTCGTAAAAGCGTTGTTCAAAAATATAGATGTATTTATCTCTGTCGTAGCGACAGAGAATTCCGCCCTTGTTTGCGCACCAATGCTCTATGCGGTCAGACACCATGTTTTTCAGCTCGTTACGTACGCGATCGGGTTGGTTTTTTGAAATTTCGTCCAGATTGTCAAATATGATGATAGCTACAATTGGGCGGGAGTTTTCATACTCCTCCTTGGTTTGGTCATATTCCGTCACATCCAGCAAGTAGCATACTCCCATAAAGCCCCCGGCAGTATCGTGTTCGCCGCGGACTATGTTGCCATAAACTCTAAAGCGCCTGTCTTTAACGGTAACAATAGAGGGATACTGTA
>CAZNUD010000006.1:15489-58223 GCA_964576195.1 uncultured Oscillospiraceae bacterium
TCGGTAAGCCATTTAGTTTTAAAGCTAGGTGCCAAATCCGTAAGACGCAAATCAAAGCGAGGGCGAGTGCCAAAAATATCAAAAAAAAGCTGGTTCCCCCAAACTAGGGCTGTGTTATCCAGTTTAAAGGCTACCATAGGCAGGGGGAAATTCACCAACGTGTCATTCTTGGCAGTCTCAACGTCGTAGGTTACAGACTCTATATATTCCATGAATTCCTTCCGGCGGCGACGGGTCATAATAATGTAGTACACCAAAAGGAGCATAATTATAACAGCCTCGGCAATTGCTAGCTCGCGGCTGAAAAAAAACGCACATGCGGCAAATACTACAAGAAAAAAGAAAAACAGTCTTGTTCCCGGCTCTAAAAGCCGTTTAAGCTTATTGTTCATTAGGGGTGCCTCCAATTTACACGTTGGATTTAATATTATACCAATATAATCAAATATTTACAATAGCGCCGCAGGGAAAAACAAAAAATCTCATTTTTTGCACACTCTTTAACCGCGGTTATTTTCACAACCCATGGGAAATACTTTTTATCGAAGGGATGTGAGCTTATGAAGGCAGTTATAATGGCGGGAGGAAAGGGCACAAGGCTTCGCCCCATATGCGAAACTGAGCCAAAGCCAATGACACGGCTCATGGGCAGACCGCTTTTGGAACATATTATAGAACTACTAAGACTAAACGGCTTTTCGGAGCTTTGCATAACACTGGCATATATGCCCCAATCCATAATGGAGCATTTTGGAGACGGTTCCGCCTTCGGGGTTTCAATAGAATACAGAGTTGAAGATACGCCCCTGGGGACTGCAGGGGGCGTACGAGCATGCGCAGATTTTGTCGAAAATGAGGATTTCTTGGTAATAAGCGGGGACGCAGCCTGCGATTTTGACCTTAGAACTCTATATAAAGAGCATAAAACACATGGTGGACTTGTGACTATGGCGCTTTATTCTCACAGTGAGCCTCTTCGCTACGGTACTGTAATTACAAATAACGGCGGCACAGTGATAAGCTTTATCGAAAAGCCCTGTTGGGAACGGGTAGTCACAGACTTGGTGAATACCGGCGTATATATGCTCTCTCCAAAGGCGCTGGAGCTGATTCCACAGGGGCAAAGCTTTGATTTTGCGCGGGATCTGTTTCCCATGCTTACAAAAAATGAAAGCATTTTCGGCGTGCCCATGAAAGGCTACTGGTGCGACATTGGCGACGGTAAGAGCTACCATCGCTGTTGCATGGATGCGCTGGAGGGTAAAATCCACCTGCCACTTACTCCTCCGCCGGATACTATTCCCAGAATACTTGAATTCTCCAGTGAGGCTCCGCTGGTTTCCAGCAGCTTTATAAGCGACGGGGCAAAAATAGGCCGTGGGGCGATTGTTGAGAAAAGTGTTCTGCACTCCGGTAGCGTTGTCGGGGATTACTGTCAGGTCATAAACTCTGTTATTGACTCTGCAGAGCTAGGAAAGGGTTGCTCTGTTAACGGAAGTGTTATTTGCCACAAGGCCAAACTTCCGGAAAACACCAGCACTCTGCCGGGAGATATAATTTCATCTGAGCTTGTCCCTGCAAAGGTTGCTCCCCAAGAAACCGAAACTTTACCCAGACACCAGGGCCGCGGCTTGTGCCGCGAGCTTGCCTGTTCTGACAGAGCAAGACTTATGCGGCATCTAAGCAGCGCTCTTTGGGAGGTGGGAGCCGACTTCACAGACGGAATTACCATCAGCGACGGGCGCTGCAAGGTACGCATCTCTCCGGTTGCCGACGACTCAGCAATAACTGTTGAGGCCATTGGCGGCAGAGAAAAGGAGCGTCTTGCAATGTGCGAAAAGTATAGCTCCCTGGCCGAGGAATTTAATGCCGGCAGTTCATTCGCGGATATTCAATGAATATTTATTCTTTATTTGTTGTTAACTTTGCATATTATCCAAGCTTATTTATGCCTAATTAAATAATTATTCACAAACTTATGTTTTTTTCAGAATAGCTCTTGAATAATCATTCACTCTGTATTATAATCTGTTTCACGGAAAGAAAATCCGTAACTATTATTATATGGAGTGAAACGAAAATGAAAAAGATTACAAAAATCATTACCGCGGTTCTTGCGCTTGTAATGCTGCTGTCTCTTGCAGCATGCGGCCCCAAGGCTCCCGCTGCCGCTTCTATGACTATCGAGGACGGCGTTCTTCACATGGCTACTAATGCAGCCTTCCCCCCCTATGAGATGATTTCCGACGACGACGGCTACGAAGGCATTGACGTTGAGATCGCAACTCTTATCGCCGAGAAGCTCGGCATGACACTTGTTGTTGACGACATGGAATTCTCCTCCGTTATCGCAGCTGTTCAGACTGGCAAGAGCGACATTGCCATGGCCGGCCTCACCGTTAAGCCCGACCGTCTTGAGCAGATCGACTTCACCGACACCTACGCAACCGGCGTTCAGGTTGTTATCGTTAAGGAAGACTCCGAAATCGCCACCGTTGATGACCTTGAAGGTCACATGATTGGCACCCAGGAAGCTACCACCGGCTACCTCTATTGCTCCGACGCACCCGAAAACGGCGGCTACGGTGAGGATGCCGTCATTGCCTACACCAACGGCGCTACCGCTGTTCAGGCTCTTATCGACGGCAAGGTTGACTGCGTTGTTATCGACAACGAGCCCGCAAAGGCATATGTTGCCGCAAACGAAGGCCTCAAAATTCTTGACACCGAGTTCACCACCGAGGACTACGCCGTTGGTATTTCTAAGGACAACACCGCTCTTAAGGACGCTGTTAACGCAGCTCTTCAGGAGCTCATCGCAGACGGCAGCGTTCAGGCCATCATCGACAAGTACATTGCAGCCGAGTAATTATTAAACGCGCTTAAGAAAGAGGCGGTTTCTATGCCGCCTCTTTTTTCGTCAATGAGAGGAGGCGTCCTTTTTGGGCTTCTGGGAAAATTTTTTAACAGACTTTAGAATTAGCTTTATAGATGGCAACCGCTGGCAGCTTTACTTAAGCGGACTTTTAACAACCCTTGAGCTAACCGTTCTGGCACTGGTGCTGGGCGTTATTCTGGGTGTGGTGGTGGCAACAATCCGCTCCGCCCACGACCAGCAGACGCTGGGCAGGCGCAATATTGTGCTGGAATTTTTAAACGGTCTATGCAAGGTGTATGTCACCGTTATTCGCGGCACGCCTATGATGGTGCAGCTGCTTATTATGTATTTCGTCGTGTTCGCATCCTCGCGAAACCAGGTGGCAGTTGCTGTTCTTGCTTTCGGCATAAACTCCGGTGCCTATGTTTCCGAAATCGTCCGCGGCGGCATTATGGCGGTTGACCCCGGCCAGACTGAGGCGGGGCGCTCTCTTGGCCTTGGCTATGGCACCACCATGACATACATTGTTATCCCTCAAGCTCTTAAAACCGTGCTTCCGGCCCTGGGCAACGAGCTTATCACGCTGCTGAAGGAAACCTCTATCGTGACTATAATCGGGCTGCGTGACCTTACTAAGGCGGCAATGCTGGTGCAAGGAAAAACCTATCAAGCCTTTCTTCCCTTAATCGCCATAGCCCTTGTTTATCTGCTTATGGTAATATTCTTGTCATGGCTTATGGGCAAGCTTGAAAGGAGGATGCGCACCAGTGAACGATAATGTGCTTATCCGCGTCAGTGACGTTAAAAAATACTACAATAACGAAGACATTAAGGCTCTTGATGGTGTTTCTACCGAGATAAAGAAGGGCGAGGTCGTTGTTGTTATCGGTCCCTCCGGCAGCGGAAAATCCACTTTTCTGCGCTGTCTCAATCTTCTTGAGGTGCCCACAGACGGCCGCATTCTCTTTGGGGGGACAGACATTACAGACCCCAAAACAGATATTAACATCCACCGCCAGAAGATGGGCATGGTATTCCAACAGTTTAACCTGTTTCCGCACATGACTATTCTCAAAAACATGACCTTAGCTCCCATGAAGGTGCTGAAAATGTCCCATTCCGAAGCCGAATCCCAAGCCTTACAGCTATTAAAGCGCGTGGGCCTTGAGGACAGGGCAAATGCCTATCCCAGTCAACTCTCCGGAGGCCAAAAGCAGCGCATAGCCATTGTCCGTGCGCTTTGCATGAAACCGGATGTTATGCTCTTTGATGAACCGACCTCCGCTCTTGATCCGGAAATGGTCGGCGAGGTTCTGGATGTCATGAAGCAGCTTGCACAGGAAGGCATGACCATGGTTGTTGTCACCCACGAGATGGGCTTTGCAAAAGAGGTCGGCAGCCGCGTGATATTCATGGACGATGGGAAGATTGTCGAGGAAAACACCCCCGACGAGCTTTTCAGCAATCCGAAAAGTGACAGGCTTAAGGGCTTTTTGGCAAAGGTTCTATAAAATTCGCTATGTACCGGCGTCCGAGGCACGTTTCCGTGTTTTTCGGGCGCCGCTTCGTTTATAATAGTTTTATGTTCCACCTTCTTCTGGTAATAAAGCAACAAATTCTACACTTTCGTTTCTTTTGTTTACCTTAAAGGCACTAATGTGGTATGGTGTAATTATTCAGGCACCTTTTCTACAAGCCTATAATTGGGAGGTCTTTATGCCCGAACGAATGACTCTTGCTATAATCGTGATATTTATCCTTACACTTTTTTGCTCCTGTGGCGACTTGGAACTTGCAGAGAGCAGTCCTTATCCCCTGCCCTCCTTCAGCCCTGGCGGAGAACCTTCGCCTGAGCTCGGAAGCGAGTTTCTCGGTCCGGTCATTGCCGTCTCCAAGGAAAACGAGCAGCGGGAGAACACCTTCAGGAACTTCATTGATGAGAATTACGACTCCCTCTCCGCCGCCTGCTTCGGCGGCATTGCAGGTGTAGGCTTCATTGATCTTGACCTTGACGGATGCATAGAAATGCTGCTGTTTGACGCAGGGGCCTCCGCATCTATGGGCGTTCAGTTCTTTGATGTTTTTGACGATAAGGTTGAGTGTGTTTCCGCCAATATGTCGCCCATGGCGGAGGCTTTCGGTGGGGAGCACATTACGGATATCGTGGTTAACGCAAACTATTTTGATGATTTTCGCCTTATGGAGAGCGCAGATAAAAGTCAGCGATTTTTTCAGGTGGTCAGCTTTAACGGCGCCGCCGATTTCAGCTACCATGAGCTTATTCGCTTCGGAAGCACTAACGGAGTATTAACACTAAACTCCCTTGCCTACATATGCGAGGACTTCGACATAGACAGCGGCGAGGTTTTAAGCGCTGAATATAAGCTTTCGGGCAAGGCATGCACAAGTGAAGAATACTATGCCGCCCTTGATTTAATGGCAAAGGAGGCCACCGACACAGGTCTTGAGGCAAAGGGCGTTTTCATGTGGGAGGACCCCTCCTATGCTGCAGACAAGGCAGGACTTTTAGCCATGACCGACGCCGCTCTTAAGCTTTCAAGAAGCAGCTTGTCAGGTGTATAATAATCCCTTCTCCCTCATAGTATGTACAAAGCTTTTTTGTGGAGGTACACTATGATATATGACGACAGGGAAAAACAGGGCATAAAGGCTCACAACCTTATTCTGCAAGATAGAAAAACTCTCTCCGTTACAGGTGTTGACGAGGTGGAGAGCTATGACGAGCAGCGCATAATTATGCACACCTCCATGGGCACGCTAATCCTCCGGGGCAGTGAGCTGAGCATTGAAAAGCTGAGCTTAGAAACCGGCGAGCTGTCTGTTACCGGCACAATAATCGAGCTTGGCTATGAGGAAAGCACTCCCGGTGGCTCCTTATGGTCGCGACTTTTTAAGTAGCAATGGAGCTGCTGCTATTGGAGCAGCTTAGGACGGCCCTGCTGTCTGTGGCTTGCGGAATTGTATTCGGGATAATATACGATTTTTTAAAGGCCCTTCGGCTTCGGGCGGCTCGAAGCTGGTTTACGGCACTTTGCGACGTGCTGCTTTGCTGCTTTGGGGCAGCTTTGCTCTTTCTGTGCACCATGTGGGCAAACAAAGGGCATGCAAGATTATATATGTTTATTTGCTCTTTACTTGGCGGGACCCTTTATTTTCTGTTGCCCAGCAAATCTTTCCTTAGCCTGTTCACAATATTTGCAGAGCTTTTGGCGCGTTTTTTGAAGCTTATTACCGCCCCCACAAGATATTTTCTCAAAAAATTTAAAAAATTTAGAATTTATCTAAAAAAATTCTTTCATAATCTCTCCTTTTGGTATACAATGAAGAGTAACAACGAATGCCTGCCGAAATCTTTGGGCATCAAAGCACGGAGAAAGCGGGAGTATTGCCATGAAACTGAAAAGAGCAAGTCTCGTAACAAAAATAACTATTCTGGCCATAATCGTCTTCGCGGCGATTAGCCTTGTTTCGATCAACCTTCAAATTACCCAGGCTCAGCAAAAGCGAGATTCCCTACAAAAAGAGGTCGATAGCGCCATGCAAACCAATACCGAACTGCAATATGCCATCGACCACAGTACCGATGAGGAAACCATAGAGGACATAGCCCGCGGCAAGCTGGGTCTTGTTAAGCCCGGCGAAAAAATATTCTTCGACGCAAGCAATTAAATTATTATATGCAAGCATTCATCCAGCAAAAAGCAGCAACAGGAGGAAACAGCTCATTTATGCAGCCGTCAATGGGAGAAATTCTGGAGGGTAAGGTTACAAGCATCACAGGTTTCGGTGCTTTTGTTTTATTGCCCCAGGGGAATAGTGGTCTGGTACATATTTCTGAAATTGCCAACAGCTTTGTTAATGACATCCACGAACATTTAAGCGAGGGGCAAACAGTTAAAGTAAAAGTGATCGGCATAAATGAGGCCGGCAAAATTAACCTGTCTATCCGTAAGGCCCAGCCCGCCCAGCCGGAACCTCAGTTTCGAAAGGGGCAAAACGACTTTCAAAATAGGTCTTCACGTCCGCAGCCTTCCCAGTTCCAGCGGAATGCAAGCAATGCTCCAAGGTCTGCGGCAAACGATTTAGACAGCAGCTTTGAAGACAAGCTGAAGCAGTTTATGCAGGACTCCGATAGCCGTATTGCCGGCAACCGCATGTATGCGGATAAAAAAAGTTCCTCCCGCAGGCGGAAGAACTAACATATGCTCTAAAAGCCTCAGTATCCGTGATACTGAGGCTTTTCTGTTATGGTCTTTCATTTTACCACTACGTTCTCTCTTCCCAAAAGCTCCCACATCTCTTCTATAAGAGCTTCGTGAACAATGCAATCCTTGCCAACACATTTCTTTGTATCTTCAAAGTATATCTTTATCTTGTCATCCCCGGGGAACATAATAAGAAGCTTTTCAATATACTCCATACGCGGGTCGCCGGCCCCCGAAAGCTTTAGCCATAGGGTTTTTACCTTATCTTTCGGTGCTTCCTCCGACAGTGGCAGGACGGAATCAGTAAGAGGGCGAAGGGTCTCCACAACAAGCTGGGGCTCCTTTTCCTCCCGGATAGATATGCGCCCCTTGACGGCTATGGGGGCATTGGCTTTAATGTAAGCGCCGGAAACATCCAACACCCGCTGAAACGCAATAAGCTCCATCATGCCTGTTGCGTCCTCAAGTTGGATATAAGCCATTAGGCTGTTATTGCGAGTGGTGCGAGTTTTTGAGGATTCAATTACACCGGCAAGGGTAACAAACTGGCCATCCTCGAAACGGTGCTCGCCGCCCTCTTGAGCAAAGTCCGATAATATGGCGGAAATAGATGTTGCTCCGGCCTTTTTAACTGCTTCCCGGTATTCATCCATGGGGTGTCCCGTTAGGTAAAGACCTGTAGTTTCCTTTTCCATGGTCATCAAATCCCGGGTAGAAAACTCCGGAATGTCGGGCAGCTCAAGGCCACTGACCTTACCAGAGCCTCCCTCTCCCCCCATGGAGAATAGGTCAAGCTGTCCCTCGACATTCTTTCTTGCCGAGTCGTTCGCACTTTCTATTACCTTATCAGCCACCTGCATAAGCGCGCTGCGCTTATAGCCCAGAGAGTCGAAAGCTCCGCTTCGGATAAGATTTTCAACCGCCCGGCGGTTTAAGTCCTTACCCAAAAGCCTGCGACAGAACTCATCAAAGGCGGTGAATGGGCCGTTTTTTTCCCTTTCCTCCATGAGAGCGTTAATAAAGCCCCTGCCTATGTTTTTTATTGCGACTAATCCAAAGCGGATGTCCTCACCCACAACGGTGAAGTCGGCCTCTGACTGGTTTACGTCCGGGGGCAGCAGTCTGATGCCCATGTCTTTGCACTCGCCAATATATTCTGTGACCTTAGCGGTATTATCCAACACAGAAGACAGCAGTGCCGCCATGTATTCCCGGGAATAATGGCACTTCATGTAGGCCGTACGGTAGGCAATTATTGCATAACTAACCGCATGGGCCTTGTTGAAGGCGTAGTTTGCAAAGTCAACTATCTCATCGTAAATGCTGCCGGCAACGGTCCGTTCAACTCCGTTAGCAACAGCACCGACAATGCCCCGCTGGGCATCGCCGTCAATAAAGGCCACGCGCTCGGCATCAATTACGTCCTTTTTCTTCTTGGACATGGCCCGTCGGATCATATCTGCCTGCCCCAGAGAGAAGCCCGCAAGCAGGCGGAAAATTTCGATGACCTGTTCCTGATAGACGATGCAGCCATAGGTGATGTCCAAAATAGGACGCAGCAACTCATGCTTGTAGCTTATTTTTGAGGGATTTGCGCTGCACTCCAAAAACCGCGGAATACTGTCCATAGGGCCCGGGCGATAAAGGGCGATTACAGCGGTTATATCCTCAACGCTTTTTGGTTTAAGACCGGTACAAACTCCGGTCATGCCTGTGCTTTCAAGCTGGAACACTCCAGAGGTCTTGCCCTGAGAGAGCATTTCGAAAACCCCTTTATCATCCTCCGGCATTTTGGCAACGTCAAAGTCTGGTATCCATTTTCGCACCAGCCTGTTGGCCCTTTCCAGCACAGTCAGGTTGCGAAGCCCCAGAAAATCCATTTTTAAAAGCCCCAGCTCCTCCAGAGTGGTCATCGGGAACTGGCACACCACCGACTCGTCGTTTTTTGCCAGCGGCACATACTCATAAACAGGCCTTCCGGAAATTACAACGCCCGCAGCGTGGGTAGAGGCGTGGCGGGGCATACCCTCCAGCGCCCGCGAAGTATCAATCAGCTCCTTAATTTTCGGGTCACCATCGTACATATCCTTAAGGGGCTTTGATATTTTAAGCGCCTCGTCCAACGTAACGCCGGGACCCGCGGGAACCAGTTTTGCCACCGTATCGCATTCGGCATAGCCAATGTTAAGTACTCTCCCAACATCGCGCACAGCCATACGTGCCGCCATGGTGCCAAAGGTCACTATTTGAGCAACGTGGTCGGAACCGTACTTTCGGTTTACATAATCTATTACCTCGCCACGCCTGTCCACACAAAAGTCAATGTCAATATCAGGCATGGAAACGCGCTCCGGGTTTAAAAAGCGTTCAAAAAACAAACTGTATTTGATGGGGTCAACGTCGGTGATATTAAGGCAGTAGGAAACGGTGCTGCCTGCAGCACTGCCGCGCCCGGGGCCCACGGGAATACCCTGAGACTTGGCGTAGGCAATAAAATCGGAAACAATAAGAAAGTAGTCAGTAAATCCCATTTTTTGGATCATATCCAGCTCGTAATCCAACTGTTCATGAAGCTTTGCCGCGTCCTCCCTTTCCCCATAACGCCGCTTAAAGCCCTTTTCGCAGAGGTTTTTTAGGTATTCAAAGCCATTCGTTTCACCCTCCGGCAGAGGAAAACTGGGAAGGTGATAATGGCCAAACTCAAAATCAAAGGAGCAAAGTTCGGCAATTTTCGCCGTGTTATCGCAGGCAAGCTGCGCCTCGGGATACTGGGTGAAAAGGGCCCGCATCTCCTCCTCGGTTTTAAGGTAAAACTCGCTGCCCTCAAACTTCATGCGGTCCGGGTCATCTATGGTTTTGCCCATTTGTATGCACATGAGGACATCCTGATTCCTCCTATCCTCTTTTTTAGTGTAGTGGGCGTCGTTAGTGACAACCAGCGGTATGCCGGTCTCCCTGTGAAGCTTAATAAGCCCATCGGCGGCAAGCCGCTCCTCCCGAATCCCGTGAGCCTGAAGCTCAAGGTAAAAACTATCCTCACCGAAAAGCTCCCGGAGCTGCAAGGCTCTTTCCTTGGCGCCTGCGAAGTCGTCCTTAATAAGCTTCTGGGCTATTTCTCCCGCCAGGCATCCGGAAAGGCAGATAAGTCCTTCCGAGTGCTGAGATAGGAGCTCCCAGTCTATGCGGGGCTTAACGTAAAAGCCCTCGGTATAGCCGGCGCTGACAAGATAGCATAAATTGCGATAGCCGGTTTCATTGCGGCAAAGGAGGATAAGGTGGGAATAGTTGCTGTCCTTGCCATATTCCCTATCTGCCATGCCCCGGGGGGCAACATATACCTCGCAACCAATAACAGGTTTAATCCCTGCCTTCAGACAGGCCTTATAAAAAGCCACTGCCCCGTACATGACCCCATGGTCGGTTACGGCAAGGGCAGTTTGCCCCAACTCCTTGACATACTGCGCCATTTCTTCTATGCGGCAGGCACCATCAAGAAGGCTGAATTCGCTATGCACATGTAGGTGAACGAAGGCCATGACATTCTCTCTTTCATCTATAAGTGGAAGGTTTGCGTTGTTTTAGAAGTCCTTTACTCTTTTCCCGACATCTCCACCAGCTTACGAAGCCGGTGGCTTATGCAGGATTTGCTCACCGGTGGAATGGCAAGCTGGGCAAGATCTATTAAACTGGCCTCAGGGTTTGCAATGCGTAAAAGCGCCGTTTCACGGAGCCTTTCCGGCAGCTCGTCCAGCCCCGCTCTTCGCTCTATACGGCGTATAGCATCAAGCTGTTCTGCTGCGGCGGAAACAATTTTATCCGCGTTTGCACTATCGCAGTTAACACGGCGGTTAACAGCGTTTCGCATATCCTTTTCCACCTTTTCCGACATTATATCCATGGCGGCGACCGGAGCGCCAATGAGCGTAAAAAAGTCCTCTATTGACTCGGACTGCTTAAAATAAGTAACGTAGTTTCCCCCTCTAACGGCATCCTTTGGGGTAAATCCCAGTTCAAGGAGAATTGAGAAAACCTCACGGCTGACATTATAGTGGGTTGTAACCATTTCTAAATGATAGCTTTTTGTTGGGTCGGTAATGCTGCCGCCCGACAAAAATGCACCCCGAAGAAAGGATGCCTTGCAGCAGGAGTCCTCTAAAATCCCCAGGTTTATGTGATGGGCCAATGAGCTTTCCGCCGAGTAACCGAAGGCATTAAAAATGGTGGCTATAGCGGACTTGTCGGTAATTGAAAAGGTCTGCTTGCCTTTGGTATCCGCTGAGGGAACGGGGTCAAAGGAGCAATTAAAGGCACGTTTTAGTAGTTTCGGCAGGCGCTCGGCAAAGTCCGGGCTTCCGGTAACTATGCGAATTTCTCTGGCGCCGAAGGTGTTGCAGTAAAGCATAATGCCGTAGCATTCGGCAATGGCGCAGCAGCGCTTATGGATCGGCTCTCTGCAAAGTTCGGCCTTGGCGTCTGATGAAAAGGACATTTAACGCTCCTCCTTTTTTGGTATTTATATAAGCAATTTGCTCTATCCGTAAATTCTTGTGGGGGATTTGTCCCTGTAAATGCTCATTATTTCCTTGGCAAGCATACCAGGGTCGTGGTGGGCATAATTCTCGGTACAGTCCAGCATGGGGCGCATAATAGTAACAACGCCCATGCGCTCTAGTTCTTCAGTATCTACCACCGTTTGGCAGGCTCCTACCGAGGCGTAGCGGTCGGCTATGTTTTTTGGAAGTGGCGTACTGTTGGCAAGGCAGTAGTCAAAAAGTTGGCGACCCGCCGCATGAGCCAAAAGTGCGCGAACGTGGTCAGAGGCGGTGTAATTTTCTGTTTCGCCGTCCTCGGTGGTTACGTTGAGAACATATATTTTCAGCGCGTCTGAATTTGCGATGGCCTCTGTTATGCCCTGTGTTAAAAGGTTTGGAATAATGCTGGTGTATAAACTTCCCGGGCCTATTAGAATAAGCTCTGCGTTTTCAATGGCCTCTATGCTGTCCCTAAGTGCCGGAGGGTTTTCCGGTAGCACCTGAATGCGGCTGATGCGCCTGTCGGCGCTTTTTTTGTGGGCCATGATCTTAGACTCGCCCACCACCTGTGTGCCATCATCAAAGCTCGCAAGCAGGCGCACATCCTCTGTTGTAACAGGCAGCACTCTGCCTGTTATCGCGAGAACCTCGGAAAGTTTTTGAACGGCTCCGAAAAAGGAGCCGGAGATGTCATTTAAAGCGGCAAGAAACAGGTTTCCCATGTTTTGTCCCCGCAGGCAGCCCTCCCTGAAACGGTAGCACAAAAGCTGTTCCATGGTGGGCTCGGTATTTGCCAGTGCCTGAAGGCAGTTGCGAACGTCCCCCGGGGGCGGCATCCCCAGCTCGTCGCGAAGGGTGCCGCTGCCGCCGCCGTCGTCAGCCATGGTGACAATGGCGGTAAGCTTGCCGGTATATTTCTTAAGTCCTCTAAGCATATTTGAAAGACCGGTACCGCCGCCTATGGCGACTACTTCCGGTTCGGTAGCCTTTTTAGTCATAAAAACCTCCCCTGCATTGCCGCACAATTAGAAAAGTTTTGGCGGGAGCCTATTTTTTAAAATCCCTATTAATATTCTGAACCTGGTAGCCCAGCTCGCGGATGTAATTGGTAAGAGCCTTTGCAATGGCAACACTTCTGTGGCGACCGCCGGTGCAGCCCACAGATATGGTCAGGCTCATTTTCCCCTCGTCCACATACAGGGGCAAAAGGAATTTAATCATATTCTCCAGTTGCTTTACAAACTCCCTGGTTTCGGAGCTGCGGAACACAAACTCGCTTACCGGCTCGTCAAGGCCGCAAAGGTCGCGAAGCTCAGAAACGTAGTATGGATTGGGCAAAAAGCGCACGTCAAAAACCAGATCCGACTCTAATGGGATGCCGTATTTAAAGCCGAAGGACATAACGTTCACGGAAATTTTGCGTTCAGAATCGTCACCTACAAAAAGGCGGAACATTTCGCTTTGCAACATGGCAAGAGTCAGGTTTCCGGTGTTTATTATATAGTCTGCCCGCTCCCGAACCGGCTCCATGAGCTTAATCTCATTGGCGATAGCCTCCTCAACGGAAATGCCGGGGGCCGCCAAAGGGTGACGGCGGCGAGTTTCCTTATAGCGCTTAACTATGCTTGGAATGTCCGCCTCCATAAAGAGAATGCGGTATTCACAGCCCAGCTCCCAAAGGCCGTCGAGCACCTTAAAAAGCTCCTCGAAACTGGCCCTCTCGCGAATATCCGTAACCAGCGCAACGCGTTTGTAGTGTTCGTCCGCCGCAAGGCACAACTGCGCAAATTTAGGAATGAGAGCTATGGGCATATTGTCCACGCAATAATAGTCCAAATCCTCAAGAATATCGGCCGCGCGGCTTTTACCTGAGCCAGAAAGCCCAGATATTATCAGAAACTCCATTACTATTCCTCCGTCTCTCCTCAGTTATTGTCTATTATCTTAACCTCGGGGCAAAGCTCAATTCCCTTTTCTTTGAAAACAGTCTCCTTTATGTGCTCTATAAGAGCCAGAACATCGGCGTATGTGGCGCCGCCCTTGTTTATTACAAAGCCTGCATGCTTTTCGCTCACCTGCGCTCCGCCTATGGAATAGCCCCGCAATCCGCACTCATCAATAAGCGCCGCAGCATAGGCCCCTACAGGGCGCTTAAAGGTGCTGCCTGCCGAGGGTTTATCAAGGGGCTGGGAGGCCCGGCGTTTTTCGGAAAGCTCCCTCATCCGGGCAAGAATTGTCTCCTCATCACGCTTTTTTAGAAAAAGCTCTGCGCCCAGCACCACCCGCTCTGTCTCTGAAAAGGCGCTGTGGCGATAGCCCAAATCCAGCTCTGCCGCCTGCATAATCTTGATTTCAGCGTCCTCGTTAAGATAGGTCACACTTTTCAAAATGTCTTTCATTTCGCCGCCATATGCTCCAGCGTTCATACACACCGCACCTCCCAGCGAACCGGGAATGCCGTGGGCAAATTCCATGCCCGTAAGTCCACGATGTGCGCAGTGAAGGGCAAGACGGGCAAGGCTAACCCCACAAAGGGCAAAGACTTCCTGCTCCCCCCTGTTTTCAATAGCGCTCATTTTGTCAGACATTTTGATGACAAAGCGCTCCAAAGGCCGGTCGGTAACCAAAAGGTTCGTGCCGTTTCCTATAATAAGAGGCTTTATCCCGACCCTTTTTAGCATAAGGCAAAGCTCAGCCGTTTCCTCAGCCGATGAGGGAAAGGCCATTGCTGCTGCATTGCCGCCGATCTTAAAGGAGCAGTGCTCACACATCGGCTCGGCTTCTCTTAGCTCAAGAGTGGGGATTTCCCTTTTTATTTCATTGATTAGATGAGAATAGTCGATCATATGCTCTCCAAATTAAAACAAATTGTTGTCAATCCCGAAATCGTGCCGCTCCTCAAGATCCTGAGCGGCATTATATCCCAACTTCTTCTGGCGGTTGTTCATTGCGGCAAGCTCAAGAATAACAGCCAGGTTTCTTCCCGGCCGCACGGGAATTGTAACAGCGGGAATGCTTACACCTAAAATGTCTTCATATTCGGATTCCACTCCCAGCCTGTCATAGGGTTTGTAATCATCCCAGTTTTCAAGGTTTACAACCATTTGAATAGTTTGGGTGGCTTTAACAGCGCCCACACCGTAGATATATCGTGCATTAATTACGCCAAGGCCGCGGAATTCCATAAAGTGGCGGATCATGGCGGGAGCCTGCCCCACCAGTTTGTTGCCCAAAATGCGGCGGATTTCCACCGCGTCATCGGCAATAAGTCTGTGTCCCCGCTTAATAAGCTCAAGTGCTGTCTCGCTTTTTCCTATGCCGCTATCGCCCTTAATAAGCAATCCCTCTCCATAAACCTCCACCAATACTCCGTGGATGGTTTGGCGGGGGGCAAGATGTATATGCAGGGAGGAAATAAGCTGTGCCATAAACTCGGAAGTGTCCATGTCTGAGGCAAAGATATTTATGCCTTGCTCCCTTGCAAGCTCCACAAGCTCCGGCAGCGGCTCTACCTTGTGGCAGACCACAAGGGCGCTGGGTTTCCGTTCCATGAGCTGCTCAATGGCTTTGTAGCGCTCTTGGGCCCCCATTCGCTCAAGGTAGGTATGCTCCTGCTTGCCGCTTACCAGCACGCGGTTGGGGTCAAAATATTCAAAAAAGCCGGCAAATTGCAGCCCCGGTCTGCCCACGGCCATACTTACAATCTTCGCTTCTTCATAGTCCTGGGCAATGTTAATTACTCTCAGCTCGTGTTCCTTAACAAGAACTGAAAGCAAAACTGAATATTCCGTAGCCATGAGCCATCCTCCAATTATACTTGTATACCCCTATTCTAAACATATAGACCCGTTTTGGCAAACTATTTTTGCTTATATGCACTTAAATACAGAAAAACCTCTGCACCTTCCCAAAGGATAGGCAGAGGTTAGAATTTTCTGTACACTTATATTGGCACCTGCATTACACGGCGCGAGTAACCTTACCGCTGCGCAGGCAACGGGTGCAAACGTAGACCTGCTTAGGTGTTCCACCTACTATGGCCTTGACGCGCTTAACGTTGGGCTTCCATGTGCGGTTGGAACGTCTGTGGGAGTGACTCACTTTAATTCCGAAAGAAACACCCTTGTCGCAAAATTCACACTTTGCCATCTTTTGCTGCACCTCCTCGAATAGATTAAAAATTGTGCCGTCCGCAAAACGAATAGCTATATAATAATAGCAGAACAAATTTTAAATTGCAAGAACAATTTCGGCTTTTCTATGTATTTGTTTAAATCCCGACAAATTCCTGCTAAAAACCGTAGCATTTAGGAAAAACTATGCACTTCGTCTCTGCGTTATCCTGGACGCAATACGTATAATATCCTATACACGCTCGTCTTTCAAGTCCGTTCTGGTAAAAATGTGAACAATGTGTCAATTCCTTTGTGAAAACTATTGACATTCTACCGGCTTGGTGCTAAATTAGCACTCAGGGAGCGAGAGTGCCAGTGCTCAAGTTCGGAGAGTGCTAAAGCCAGTGGCAAGAGGACATTTTTGTCGGGAGGCGTTTTACTTGGAAATAAGCGAGCGCAAGAAAAAAATTCTCACCGCTGTTGTTGACGCATATATCGCCACTGCAGAGCCTGTTGGCTCCAAGGCAATTGCGGAAGCCGGCGTTTTGGATTTAAGCAGCGCCACAATCCGAAACGAGTTGGCGGAGCTTACCGCCATGGGCTACCTTGAGCAGCCCCATACTTCTGCTGGACGCACACCCTCTCCTGCCGGTTATCGGCTTTATGTAAATGAACTTATGGACAGACAGAGGCTCTCCCTTGAGGAAACTGAAGCTATCAACAGGAGCATGAACCTTAAAATTCAGCAGCTTGATAAGCTGATGAGCGATATAGGAAAATTCACCTCCTCAATTACCCAATACCCCGTTGTGGCCCTTGCAGCGCCTATTGCCGCCGTCATTACCCGCTACGACCTCATTTACGTGGATGCAAACACCTTTATCATAGTCCTGATGCTAGACGACAATACCGTCCACAATAAGCTTATCCGCCTTCCCTTCTCAGTTGAGCAGGGAATGGTCCGGCGCATTGCCTCGGTTTTGAACACCAGCTTCACCGGTATAACCGAGGATAGAATAACTCCAGAGCTTATAGATTCCGCCGAGCGCGCCTGTGGGGACACAATGGGCCTTGTTTCCGTTGTCTCCACCTTTGCCATTGAAACCCTAAAGCAAAGCACCCATGGCGAGGCTGTTTTTTCCGGCGCTTCTCACTTACTGCGTCAGCCGGAATTTCGTGACCCGGACAAGGCCCGCGACATTATGAGCTATCTATCCGACAGGGAACACCTTCTTGATTTCCCCACCGGCAACATAAGCGGTAACATTCAGGTAATCATCGGCCCAGAAAATATTGCAGAGGAGCTTAAGGACTCCAGCGTAATTTTAGCCCGCTACGACGCGGGAGACAATATGCAGGGTCTTATAGGAGTGGTCGGCCCAACCCGAATGGACTATTCCGGTGTGGCCGCGAAACTCAGTTATATAGCCGCAGGTCTGAGCAAGCTGCTTGGTAGTGCAGAAGCTCCCCCGGGTTTTGAAAAACTTCAACTAAAAGGAGATGAGTTCAAATGAGTAATGACAAATACTCCGCAACTCCCATCGAGGACGCGGCCGAGGATAAAATGAACCTAACATCTGATAACCCCACATCTGAAAACTTCGAGACCGATGAAAAGAAAGAAAAAAGCGAGAAGTCCTGTAAGCAAAAAAAGTCTAAGACCCAAATTCCCGATGAGGGCGATGATAGTTTGGCAGATGCCATGACAAAGGAAGCCTACAATCTGGCTTGCGAGCTTAAAGACGAAAAGGACAAATACCTTCGCCTGGCGGCTGAATACGATAACTACCGAAAGCGCAGCCAAAAAGAGCGTGAGAGCATTTACACCGACATCCGCTCTGACACTGTGTTCAGATTCCTGCCGGTCTATGACAATCTTGAGCGCGCAATTAAGCAGGAAACTGAGGACGATGCCTACCGCAAGGGTATTGAAATGATTATGACCCAGTTAAAAGATGTTCTTGAAAAGCTGGGCGTTTCAGAAATTTCTTCTTTCCCCGGCACAGCCTTTGACCCTCAGCTTCATGAAGCGGTCATGCATGTTGTTGACGAGAGCAAGGACGAGGGCGTTATTATTGAGGAATTCCAGAAGGGTTTTAAGTTGGGTGATAAGGTCATCCGATTTAGTATTGTCAAGGTTGCAAATTAAGTTGAACTGCGGTTTAGCCCGCATTCCATTGATATATTCTATCAACTTTAAAACAGGAGGAACTTTAAAATGGGTAAAATCATAGGTATAGATTTAGGTACCACAAATAGCTGCGTTTCCGTTATGGAAGGCGGTGAGGCAGTTGTAATTACAAACGCCGAGGGCAACAGAACCACGCCCTCCGTTGTTGCGTTTTCCAAAACGGGCGAGCGCATGGTAGGCCAGGTGGCAAAGCGTCAGGCTGTTACCAACACAGACCGCACCATCAGCTCCATCAAGCGTGAAATGGGCTCCAACTACAAGGTCACCATTGATGACAAGGCTTATACACCCCAAGAGGTTTCCGCAATGACCCTGCAGAAGCTCAAGGGCGACGCTGAGGCATATCTTGGAACCAGTATTTCCGAGGCTGTTATTACCGTTCCCGCATACTTTACTGACGCACAGCGTCAGGCCACCAAGGACGCGGGACGCATAGCGGGCCTTGATGTTAAGCGCATCATTAACGAGCCCACCGCCGCTGCTTTAGCTTACGGTGTGGATAAAGAGTCAGACCAGAAGATCATGGTTTATGACCTTGGCGGCGGCACCTTTGACGTCTCCGTCCTTGAGATAGGCGACGGCGTTATTGAGGTTCTGGCAACAGCCGGTAACAACCGCTTAGGCGGTGACGATTTTGACGAGTGTGTCACCAAGTATCTGGTCGATGAGTTTAAGAAGGCAGAAGGCGTTGACCTTAGCGTCGACAAGGTTGCCATGCAGCGCCTGCGTGAGGCCGCAGAGAAGGCCAAAATCGAGCTTTCCGGCGTAACCAACTCCAACATCAATCTCCCCTATATAACGGCCGACGCAAACGGCCCCAAGCACCTTGATGTAAATCTGACCCGGGCAAAGTTTAACGAGCTTACACATCACCTAGTTGAAAAGACCATGGGTCCCGTTAGGCAGTCGCTTTCAGACTCCGGACTTTCCGCTGGGGAGATTAACAAGGTTCTTTTGGTAGGCGGCTCCAGCCGTATTCCCGCAGTTCAGGATGCCGTTAAGTCCATTACCGGTAAGGACGGCTTCAAGGGCATTAACCCCGACGAATGCGTTGCCATGGGCGCAGCCATTCAGGGCGGCGTTCTCAGCGGCGACGTTGAGGGCATCCTCCTTCTGGACGTAACCCCTCTGTCTCTCGGCATAGAGACCCTCGGCGGTGTTTGCACCAAGCTTATCGAGCGCAACACCACCATTCCCACCAAGAAGTCTCAAATCTTCTCCACTGCTGCTGATAACCAGACCAGTGTTGAAATAAACGTCCTTCAGGGTGAAAGGGAAATGGCTCAGTACAATAAGAGCCTGGGCCGCTTCCATCTTGACGGCATAGCTCCAGCCCGCCGTGGCGTTCCTCAGATCGAGGTCACCTTCGACATTGACGCCAACGGCATAGTCAATGTGTCAGCTAAGGATATGGGTACCAGCAAGGAGCAGCACATAACTATCACCTCCTCCTCCAACCTCTCCAAGGATGACATTGAAAAGGCCGTCAAAGATGCCGAGCAGTACGCTTCCGAGGACGCAAAGCGTAAGGAGGAAGTAGATGTTCGCAACAACGGTGACCAAATGGTGTACCAGACTGAGAAGACCATCAGTGAGATGGGCGACAAGATTGATCCCGCCGATAAGTCTGAAGTTGACTCTGCCCTCGGAAAGCTAAAGGAAACTTTGGCCGGCACCGATACTGAAGCCATCAAGACCGCAACCGAGGAGCTAACCCAGGTGTTTTATAAGGTCAGTGAGAAGCTTTATGCAAACGCTGCCCCTGATGGCGGAAACTGCAACGACCCCAACTGTAATGGCAACTGTGGTGACAATCACGGCGGTGCAGACGGCCAGTATTACGATGCCGATTATCAGGTAGTTGACGACGATAAGGACAATAAGTAATCTAGCTAAACCATAATAACACGGAGCCGCCCCAGGGCGGCTCCGCAACCCTGTAATTTTCCCATCCCGAAGCTCAGTGCAGCGGGTTCGGGACGGAGAGGAGGAGCAAGGTAGTCCGCGCAATTTTGAGATTCGGCAACTAGGCCGCGAGGAAAAGCGGACTTGCGACGACGACATATGGCAGAAAAACAAGATTATTATGAGGTGTTGGGTGTTGAAAAAGGCGCCACCGACGCCGAGATTAAAAAAGCCTACCGAAAGCTGGCTAAGGAAAATCATCCGGACTTGCATCCCGGTGATGCGGCCTGTGAGGCCCGCTTTAAAGAAACCGCCGAGGCATACGAAGTATTATCTGACGCCGACAAACGCGCGAAATACGACCAGTTTGGTCATGCGGCTTTTGACCCGTCCATGGGCGGCGGAGGCTTCGATTTCACCGGTGACTTGGGCGACATTTTCGGCGACATATTCGGAGGTATCTTTGGCGGAGGCGGACGCTCCAGACGGCCCGATGGTCCCCAGCGGGGCGAAAACCTGCGCACCAGCATAAACATTAGCTTTGAGGAAGCCGCCTTCGGTTGCGAAAAGGAACTTAATGTTGCCCGTGTTGAGGATTGCCCCGACTGCAAGGGTAGCGGCTGTGCCGCAGGTACCACCGCCGAGGTTTGCCAGCAGTGTGGCGGCAGCGGCATGGTTCGGCAGCAGCAGCGTTCTCCCTTCGGCATTGTTTCCACAACTGCCCCCTGCCCGGGCTGTAAGGGCAAGGGCAAGATTATACATCAGCCTTGCGAGACCTGTCACGGGCAGGCAACGATTAGAAAGCAGCGCAAGGTTTCCGCCAACATCCCCGCCGGTATTGACGATGGACAGACTATTTCGCTTCGTGGCCTAGGCCATGCAGGAAGGAACGGCGGCCCTGTTGGAGATTTGCTCGTAACTGTTCGCATTATCCCCCACCAAAAGTTTCGGCGCGAAGGCACGTCCGTGTTATACGAGCTGCCAATTTCCTTTGTTCAGGCCGCTCTCGGCACTGAGCTTGAAGTCCCCACCATTGACGGCAAGGTGAAATACTCTATCCCCGCCGGAACTCAGACCGGCACCACCTTCCGACTCAAGGAAAGGGGAATCCCCTACATCCGCAACAAAAACCAGCGGGGTGACCAGTACATCACCGTGCGTGTAGTCACTCCCGAACATTTGGGCGAGGCACAAAAACAAATCCTTACGGAGTTTGCCAAGGCTACCGGTGAAACAATAAACCCACCCTCAGAGGCAAAAACCGATAAAAAGAAGCATAAAAAGTAACAGGATCTTCGTTTTAATCCGCTTAGCGCGCAGCGCTTCGTGGTTTAAGATATATCCGTATACTCTTTGAAAAGACAGAACAAGGGCGGCATTCATCTGGGATTGCCGCCCTTGTTCTGTCTAAATTTATTCCGTCTTAGCAAGGGCCTCAGCAGCTTTAATGCCGTCAACAGCCGCGCTGGTAATTCCCCCTGCATACCCTGCGCCCTCGCCGCAGGGGTATATGCCCCTAATGGCGGACTGAAAACTTCCATCCCGCAAAATGCGCACCGGCGAGGAGGAGCGAGTCTCCACTCCCGTCATAACCGCCTGAGGACATGCAAAGCCCTTAACGCTTTTGTCAAAGATGGGCAGAGCCGTTACCATTGTGCCGCTTACAAAGGATGGCAGGCAGCGGTGCAGATCGGTCGCCGTTACCCCCAGTGCATAGCTGGGCTGGATACTTCCGAAACTATCAGACACACGGTTGCATAAAAAGTCTCCCACAGTCTGGACGGGAGCGCGAAAATCCCTTCCCCCAAGTTCAAAGGCCTTTCTCTCCCATGTTTCCTGAAAGCGAACGCCCCCAAGGGGATCGCTCCCCGAAAAATCCTCAGGTGAAATACCTACCAATAAGGCGCCGTTGATATTCCTGCCATCCCTTGCACGATAGCTCATGCCGTTTGTGACCAGAAGACCGTTCTCGCTGGCTGCCGGCACCACCACTCCCCCGGGACATACACAGAAGGTGAAGGCGCTGCGTCCGTTGGGCAAATGGCAGGCCAGCTTATAATCAGCAGGCGGGAGCTTTTCGGCAAAGTCGCCGAACTGGGCCCGGGAAATATCCTCCTGCCGATGCTCTATGCGAATGCCTATGGCAAAGGCCTTGCGCTCCATTGGTAGGCCCGCACCCAGCAGCATTTTAAAAGTGTCTCTGGCAGAGTGGCCAACAGCCAGCACCAGGGCATCACAGGGAAGCTCATACTCCACTCCACCATTTTCTATTGTTACGGTGGAAACTGCGCCGTTCCTTTGTGTTATGCCAAGCATGGAGCTTTCAAAGCGGACCTGTCCTCCAAGTCGTATTATCTCTTCACGTATGCTTTTAACTACATTTCGTAGTATATCCGTGCCGATATGGGGCTTGTGAGACCATTTAATGTCCATCGGTGCACCATGGGAAACGAAGGTGTCCATAATGTGGCCAATACGCAGGTCGTTAATGCCGGTGGTGAGCTTGCCGTCTGAAAAGGTGCCTGCTCCCCCCTCGCCAAATTGTACGTTGGAGCTTTCCATGAGTTCGCCGGTTTTCCAGAAGTGTTCCACATCGGCAGTGCGCTCGTCGACCTCTTTGCCCCGCTCAATTACTATGGGGCAAAGACCTGCCCGGGCAAGCTCCAGCGCAGCAAAAATCCCCGCAGGCCCCATGCCCACCACCACAGGAGCTAAGACGCTTTTTCTCCTAGGATTGGGAAACACGTAATGCTCCGGCTTCCAAGCCGTAACATTGTCCTTTGAGGAATTAATAAGCTGCTCCTCGCCGCTGGAGGAAAGCGTAAGGGTGCAGACATAGTGTATGTCGCTTTTTTTCCGCGCGTCTATGGACATGCGGCTTATGGCAAGGTTTGACAGGGCGTCCGGCCTTACCCCCAGCTTTTTTGCGGCTATTTCTTTAATCATCTCCATGTTATAGTCCACCGGGACCTTAAGGTTACTGAGCCTAATCAAGTTTTTGCCCTCCATGCCATGACTTTTTATAGAATTATAACAGTATTCCGGATAAAAAGATACTGTGCTGCTATTATACCTATAAATAACGTTTAATAACTTTCCCTTGATTCTACCTCTATGGTATAGGATGACACTAGGCCTAAGTCGCAGTCAGCAGAAACTGCCTGGCACATACTTTTCCTTAAAACAGCCTTTATTTGCTTTTTCCGGTCATGGGTACCAAAGCCCCTTGTTTTCTAAAAAACCTTGCATTTAAGCTCGAAAGTGGGTATAATATTGGAAAGCAAATCCTATTGTGATTTTTGCATATGCCGAACAGGCCCCGTCGGGCCTGTGTTATATTCCTATATTATTCATCTGGAGGTAAGTGCCTTGTATAATGTTACTAGAAAATCACTTCTTATGGAAGTCTTGGAGAACGCCCCGCAGACAGCGCCTTTTTTTAATGCCATAGGCATGCACTGTCTTACCTGCGTTTTGGCTGAGGACGAAAACATTGAGCAGGCCTGTGCCGCTCACGGCTTCGACCCCGACGACTTTGTGGAGCAGGTCAACAACTATCTTAAGCAGCAGGAGGAGCTAAAAAACTCCGGCAATAACTAACTATCGCAAAAGCCGCCTCTTATTAAGGGACGGCTTTTTCTTAGTATCGGAGGACTTATGGCCGACATTAAACTATCAAAGCGACTTGCCGCCATTGCAAGCCTTGTTCCTGAAGGTGGCGGAATTGCAGATGTGGGAACGGATCACGGCTTTATACCCATATGGCTATGCCAGAGGGGCAAGAATTTTCCCATTTTTGCTGGGGACATTAATGCCGAACCCTTGGAGCGAGCCGCGTTAACAGTGTCGGAATATGGCATGAGTGAGAAAATCAAACTTTTTCAAAGCGACGGACTTATTAGCTTTGACGGCAGCCTTGTATCCAGCATTGTTATTGCCGGCATGGGCGGCAATACGATTATCAACATTCTCAAAAACGCGCCCTGGACAAAGGCTCCCGGAAAAACAATAATCATGCAGCCAATGACAAAGGCACCGGAACTTCGCCGCTGGCTTTTTGAAAACGGCTACATAATAACGGGCGAGCGGCTCGTAGAGGATGGCAAAATATACGAACTTTTCTCAGCGGTGGGAGGAAAGGACAAACCCTATTCCCCTGCCGAGTTTTACACAGGACATGTTCATCTAATATCAGGTGACAAACTATTTGCCGCCAGACTTGCAGAACTTCTTTTTAAGTTAAGGCGAGCAGCGGAAGGTCTTTCCCGCTCAAACAGCAAGGATAAGTCCACCCGGCTTGCGGGATTAATATACATTATTAACGGGCTTATTGCTATGCAGGGGAGGATAGAATGACAACAGTAAATGATATTGCGGCATATTTTGAGGCCAAAGTTCCCTCTGAGATCAAAATGGACTTTGACAACGTGGGACTTTTGGTAGGCCTCGGCGGAGCGGAGGTTTCCCGGGTGTTGATATCACTGGATATTACAGATGAAGTAATAAACGAGGCTATGGCTCTAAGAGCACAGCTCATCATTTCTCATCATCCGGTTTTTTTCAATTTAAAGCGGGCGTCCGACGATGATATAAATGGCGCAAAGGTGGTAAAACTCCTTCAGAACGGAATTTCAGCCCTATGCCTCCACACTAATTTTGACAGTGTAGACGGCGGAGTGAATGACGCTCTCGCCAGCGCCCTGGGCGTTACGGTAGAAGGCCGACTTGAGGAGCATTTAAGTAGCGGTGGCGTTCCCTACGGCATAGGGCGCTTCGGGCAGCTTAATGCCCCCATACCCATGACTGATTTTCTGCCCTTTGTGAAGGCCGTACTTAAAACTTCCTGCATCCGCTATTACGACGCTAAAAGACCCGTTAAGCGCATTGCCCTCTGCGGCGGAAGCGGAGGGGATTACGTGGAAAGGGCGGCGGAGCTTTGCTGTGACACGCTTTTGACTGCCGATGTGAAGTACCATCAGCTACTTATGGCAAAGGAACTGGGAATTAACCTTTTGGACGCCGAACACTTCTGCACTGAAAATGTGGCGCTGCCGGTCCTAGAGGAGCTTCTGTTGTCCGGTTTCCCTCATGTCGAGGCACATATTACAAGGGTTCACGGGCAAACCGTAAAGTTTTTCTAAACATATAGTCAGCCGCCGAGTTAAACTCGACGGCTGGTTTTTATAGTATACGCGAACTGTCGCATTTAATAATACAGTTGTGGTTAGGCAGCTTTTCCGCCACTTTCTCGCGGATTCTGCCTGTTAGCTCCGTATCCGAGCATTTTATTCCGAAGGGGATAACGATGTCAAAAAGCAGGTTGGTATGGGTTTCTCCGGGAACATAGCGGAAGTCATGCATGGTAATGGCGGGGTTAATTTCCCGAATAATCTCATAAACAATATCCTTTAGCTCTGTCAGCCGCCTATCATCCTCATCAATGGGGTCAAAATGGATGGTGGCCTCACAGCCCAGCTTTTCCGAAAGCTCGCTTTCAAGGTCATCAATGATGCAATGAGCCTTAAACACATCTATGCTGCTGGGCATTTCCGCATGGAGGGAGATCATACGCCTTCCCGGCCCGTAATCGTGAACAACAAGATCATGCATGCCAACTATGGAAGGGCTTGACAAAACTATGCGCTTTATATTTTCAACAAATTCCTTCTCCGGTGGCAATCCCAGCAGGGGGGCTATGGTGTCCCTGGCCGAGACCATACCGGAATAAAGGACGAATAGTGAAACCAGTATGCCCATGTAGCTATCAAGGTGCAGGCCTGTTCTTTTTGATACAAGCAAAGCTACTAAAACTCCTGTGGTGGAAACAGCATCGGCCAAGCTGTCCGTGCATATGGCTTTCATGGTAGCAGACGAGAAAAATCTCGAGAGCTTATAGTTATAAAGCGCCATGTATAGCTTAATGAGCACCGAGGTGCAGAGAATTACAACCGTTGCGGTGTCCGGTTGAGAAACAGCGGTTGTGCCAATGCTTTTTACGGAGCTAAGACCTAGCTCAAAGCCCATGACTATTATGACTACCGAAACAACAAATCCGGTAATGTACTCAATACGGCCATGGCCGAAGGGGTGTTGCAGGTCCGGCTTTTTGTTGGAGAGCTTAAAGCCCACCATGGCGACAACTGAGGAGCCTGCGTCGCCCAAGTTGTTGAAGGCATCAGCAATTACAGCAATAGAACCGGTCGTAAGTGCAGCAATCAGCTTTGCCGCAAATAGAATCAGGTTAAGGGCAATGCCCATAATCCCGCTTAAGGCCCCGCTTTTCCCCCGAAGCTCCGCATCCGAAGAATTAGCTCCGCGGCTTTTAAGCTTTTTAAGATATAACAGCATAGTATGTTCACCTCAATTAACGGAAAGCCCGCGAAAGCACTGGCTTACCATCGTATGCGTCAGGAGTGTTTTCTCTCCAGCTCGAGCAGAAATTTCTTCATGTCCAGCCCCCCGCCATAGCCCACCAGTTTTCCCAAGATCCCAATAACCCTGTGGCAGGGAGTGATAATGCATATAGGATTTTTGTTGTTGGCCCGCCCCACAGCACGGCAGGCTTTTTCGTTTCCAATGGCGGTGGCAACATCCTTATAGCTGCGAGTTTCGCCGTAGGGAATTTGGCGTAGCGCCGCCCAAACCTTTTCTTCAAAGTCGGTGCCGTGGGTAATAATGGCTATATCAAAACTCTTTCGTTTTCCTGCAAAGTATTGGGAAAGCTGCTCTGCGGCATCATCACTTATGGGCGAGGGAACACCTCTCGAGCTGTCATCAGAACGAACTATCCCTGTAACCCCCTGGCCATTATAATAAATTCGCAAGGTCCCCACAGGATAGTCGTATGCCGCCCACTTAGTGTCTTCCTTGTTCATTTTGCGCACCTTTCCTCCCATTTCCTGTGTTTTTCCTTCTCCAGCTCTGCCTGGGCCTTCTCAAGGCTCTCCATGTGCATTTGGGCGCATTGCTGCCTTGACGCAGCCTCGTCGATGTAGGCAAAGACTGCCGCTTCAAGCTCACTTCCCTTGGAGTAATCAGCCTTAATCACCTGATCAACTCTGCCATGTAGGATAAGGTCATTTACCTGACGCTTGTCCACGCTGTAAACAGCTATAGAATGTCCGCCGTTTGAGCGAACCAGCTTCATGCAGGGCACATCAGTAATCCCGTCACCTATGTAAACCATGCTCCGGAAAGGCACCGGGCGCTTGTCATCGGGCATATACTCGTTAAGGAGCCTATTTTCGGTTACATCCATAACACCTTTATTTATACGAAAAAGGAACTGGGTTTTACTGGTATAGTTTACTGCCATTGCCGGCCAGCAGGGTTCGCCGTGGGAATCGTAGTAAAACTCTGCGGCATAAATTTCGCTAAACTCGTCGGCAATGGGTGTTCCCTCAATAATCTCCTTAAGACCGGAGGAAATTATGTAATGTCGAGCTTCCATGTTCTTTTTTGCGGCATAGTTGTTTATGCGCTTAAACCACGTTTTAACGCCGGGGAAAAGCACCACATCCTTGCCCAGTTTCTGAAGGGTTTCCCTTGTAAACAGCATTTTTCCCTTGGCCTCTTGGCACATAACGTACATGTATGCCAAAATCTGGTCCATGTTGTTCTCATGCATAAGCTTATCGCATTTGTACCAGAATTCCCCAGGCTGCATATTGATGCCGGGTATAAAGCCGTATTCATGCATATCTCTTGGTGAAAGGGTTTTGTCGAAATCGTACATTAGGGCAAAAATCGGTTTGTTTTCAGTCATCTAAGCATCCTCCCGTATAGCTCTGTATAGGTAAGCCTGCCGTTAATTCTCTCAGATTTCATTAGGGATATTCGGGAAACCGTCATATCTGTTTTTGGGATACTAAGCCTTATTTCCCCGGAGGATTTTACTTGCCGGGCCAGCGTGATATGGGGCTTAAACTCACGCCTTTCTATGTCAAATCCATGCCGGCGCAGGCTGACGCTAAGATCATTTGCAAGGGTTCTTAGTCCCTCGCAGTTTTCTACGCCCGCCCAATACAGCTCGCCAAAGCGCCCAAAGACATCTACTGTTATGGAAAAGGCACTGGCCTGCAAATTATCCAGCACCGCTTCAAGGGTCACTACCTGGTCGCTTTCGCCTATCAAAGCAAGGGTTAGGTGGAGGTTTTCCGGCCTCGTGAAAGTTCCGGAGCTTGCCTGACTTCGGATAGAATCTATAGCTTCCAGCAAAATTTTTTTTACATCATCTGAAAAGCTGATAGCAATAAAAAGTCTCATTATGGCCCCCTTCTTGCTTAGACGCCTTAACCCGATTATATATTATGAAACCATCTATGTCATCACTATTCGCCAAGGCTTGAATATTGCATTGTCTTTATTATGTCCAAAAACTAAAAAGCGTGAGAACGGTTATGCTCCCATGCTTTTAAATTCTATTATATTTATTCGGCAGTACTAATCCTCTCGGCAATGTATTCGGGGACTGCGTCCTTATCTATACCCAGGGCGGCAGCAAACTCGCCAAAAAGCAATTCCTCGGCCTTTTTCATATAGCGCTCGTCTATTTGTCCGAATTTCCGCTTTTGCTTCTCTACGTACTGCTTTTTTGCATAAATAGAAAGGACAAGCTCGATAAGGTCCTCACACTGGTGAGAATTAAGGGAGTTCTGGTAATGGTCTGAAAGATCCTGAGTTCTCTTGCTATGGTACATTTCAGCTTCGACCTGAGGAATGTTATCAATAAGCTTGTCGGCCTCCTCGGCCGATATAAGCGGGCGCGTGAAAACCTTAGTATCAACGGGCGTATAAATCGTTTCTTTGCGGTAGACAGGCTTAAGAGTATAATAAGTCCTACCCTTTTCTCCGCCGTATTTTTTGTCCAAAACGCCTTTTGCGTGTACCCGACAAACCCCCGTGCTTCCATAAACTATGAGTTCTCCAACGCTGTACATTTTTACTAATACCTCGCTTTAGTTTTATCTCTGACTATGCAGAGATTGCGGCCTTATTGCTGTATAACAAACCAAGCAATCCCGACATTCACAGCCGCTGCTGCTTTTGCCGACATCACTTGCTATATATTGATTTTAACACATTTCTCGGGATAAATGTTAGAAAAAACAAAAAAAGTATAAAAAAGTTTTAATTTCTTCTAGTATTCCCTTATAAAGAGTGTAAAAACGACCGCTTCCATGGGGAGGCGGTCGTAATATATTAACTTATGCCCCGACGGCGACGAATCTCAATACTTTGTTGAGCAAAAAGCGCCTGACAAAGTTTGTCACTTTCCTTTTCGTCGAGCTTTTCAAACTCGCAGCCATAAAGCCTTCCGGCTACGGGGTGTTGCATAACCCTGCGCACCCGGCAGAAAACTATGAATTGGTGGGGAGCGTCCCCTATACTAAATCCCCAAACGCGAAGCCTTGTGCCAATTTTTAAGGAGCAATCGTCTGCGTTTATAGCCAACAACAGGCCGGACAGACTTGCGTTTGTAACCAAACCCTGGCACATACTTTCGCATGGGTCACCTGCTTCGGCATCTTCATCCACAGGACATATACTGGCTGTGGAGCTGTTTTTTACTCTAAAGTAACCCCGACGCTCCTGTTCGCCAAGAACACGAATATCCTCCGCACGCCAAAACTGCTCATTTATTATATAGACACGTCCATACAGGCCCAAAAAGCCCAGCTTGTTGTTGACAATGCAGATTTTAATTTCTGTTCCCTGCGTAACCTTCGGCATGTCTCCTCCGTCGGAGGCGCCGAACTCCACCGTTAGGCATGGCTCGGTTCTCACTACCTTAAGCCTTGCAATTACAAGCAGGTCGTTATCTATGGAATAAACCTCGCATAAGCAGCCAATATATTCACTTATTTTGTCAGCTAACATAATAACACCGCCATTCACTATGGTGATTTGCTTAATTGAGCTTTTATTAGTATGCAGCGGGAGCCGTCAGATCCGACCAAATCTCGTTAACATATTCAACGGACTCAATGTACTTGGACTTGATAATATCCTCGTTCAACTGCAAGACATTAGCGAAGGTACGGGCTTCATTAAACTTACCCTTTTCGTAGGTCAAGCAAAGATTTAACAAAGTGTTACAGGGGCCTTCAACGCCCATAAGACCACCCTTTAGCTCGTCAGACAGGGGCAACTGAGTAATGGCGCTTTCAATAGGAACCTCAAGCAACACACCGAGAGTGGAGAACATACCCAAAAGGTATGCCTCCTGACGGGAGATGGGAGAGTACGGCACAAACTGTGAAAGCTCCTGACAGAAAACCGCCCGCAGGAAGGAAAGCTTAATAAGCTCGTCAGTAACACCGCCATCGTCGGAAAAGCTGAGCAGGTAAATCCACTGCTTTAGCTGACCAAGCCCCAAGATTGTGAGAGCCTGCTTAACGTCCTTAACCCTGTTGGGCAGGGCAAAATATGCGGAGTTAACAAGCTTCAGCAGGGAGAATGCAAGGGTTACGTCTAGCGCAATAATCTGAGCAATCTCGTCAAAATCCGGAGTTTCCTTAGAAATGGCAGCCATAAGGCGGTAAAAGTTTGACTGCAAATGGTCCATTTTGTGAACCTTTGTGCTTATCATCTCGGAAACGCTGTCACCTTGAATATAGTCACAGCCGTAGGCAACCGCAAGCTCGCGGGCCTCGGCGGAGTTGATTCCGTAGGCCGCCAGCTTCTTATTAAAGCTCTGTGCAAGCTTGCACAGCACATCTATGCTCTCGCTTTTAATGTCGGAAAAATCCACCTTGATAATATCTATATCCGGCAAGACGTTAAGGAAGCGTCGGTTAAATTCAAAGCCAATAATGGCAATGCGGTAGCCATTGCTTTTATAGCGCCTTAATATTGCCTTGGCCTCCGGGTTAACAAGAATGTTCTCCTCAATTTGAATAACAAGCTTTTTCTCGTCAAACACCCGGGGAATATCCTTCATAAGAAGGTTAGGAGTAAAGGTAAGAAAACAATCCTTTCCCGCCAGAAAGCTATCTGTGTCCAGCTCGCTAAAGAAGGTTACTATTGTGTTTGCCACACGAGCATCGCGCTTGTTATAAAGCGTACTGGCATCCTGATAGTAAACCAATTCATAGGCTATGAGCTTCTGATTGCGGTCCAGAATCGGCTGTCTAATAATGTGAGTTTCCATACCATTTCCCCTTTTTGCGTTGTTCGTCCTATAAAGCTGTTGTTGTCACCTCTAAAAAAACCGTTAACTGTGGAATGGGTATGTTCTTATCCCTACACTGGCATTATATACCACTTAAACAAATTCTTCAAGGCAGATGCCCATAGATTTGATGGCCTTGGCGTTGTCCACCCCAACATAGCGGAAATGCCACGGCTCCCAGAGGATGCCCGTGATCTCCTCCTTGCCGTATGGGTAGCGCTCAATAAAGCCGTAGCTGGCGGCATTTTCCACCAGCCACTGATAGGTGGGAGTTTCCGCAAAGCTTTCGCTTAAATCCGAAGCGCCGTATGTAAGAAAATCTATTGCAAGCCCCGTATGGTGCTCGCTGGCTCCGGGTGGTTGAATGTGCTGATTTGCATATATTTTTGCTGCCTCTTCGGCATAGCCTTGGGCTAAATATTCCGCGCATTTGTTGGTATATAGCTCCCTCTGCTCGGCAACATTTCGGTAACCAGAGCAAACAGTCAGAACAATGCCTTCATCTTTGGCGGAGCTAACAAGGTCTTCAAGGGCTTCAAAAATGCGGTAGTCCACGGTAACACCGCTTGTCTTCCGTAAATCCACAGTGAAGTCTGAAGGAAGATAATTGTCCCTGTTAACCACAATGGTCATCCAAGTGGTGTCCTCAGTATTGTCGCTGGGAACAGAAACGCCAATCGCCTCTGCCAGCCGCTCCTTTTCTTTTTGCTCCAATGGGTCGATCGTAACCATCACCCCAACAAGGCAGGAAAGAGAAAAGCAAAACACTCCCATGGCCAGAATAAGTAGCGACATCCTTGTATTGCGCTTTTTTTGGATTTTGGTCTTTGCCTGTTCCTCCATCAGCAAACGCCGGCGGTGTTCATTCACCATCCACATCTCCCCTCGCCACGCCGCCTGGGTTTTTGTCCCCAGTGGTGCTTATACCACGGAACTTTGCGGCGGCGGAAAGGATGCTGCAATATACCTTTGCAATAATTTCGTAAAGCTCCGTTGGGATATTTTTTCCCACATCAAGCATGCAGAGCATGGAAGCAATGCTGTCATCCCTGTAAACCGGAATACCCTGCTGCTCGGCAATGTTTATAATGCGCTCGGCAACCGAGCCATAACCGGAGGCAATGACCACCGGCGCCATGTCCTGCCCAATATCGTATCGAAGGGCGGCGGCCTTAATATCAGATTTTGACATCTACGCCAACCCTCCTGTAAGGTAGAGATTTGAAAACCTCCATCAATGAACGACTGCTGGCTAAGGTGGAAACTTTGGTATTGCCCAGATGGTAACCGGTTCCGTATATCACCTTCGGCAGTGCGCTTAAAACGCCGTCAAAGCCCTCCTCGCAACCCTTTGGGCAGTATAAGTGGAAATCTATTGTTGAGTTATACACGTAAAACTCAGTTTCAAAACGGCCAACGCCGTCAATGTCGATAACCATGAGTAAATGCAAGCCCTTTGTGACCCCTTCCGGCAAGTCTCGCTCGTCACATTCGGGGTTTATCCACATTTCCGCAAATGCTCTTGTATCCTCCTGCTGCAAGGGAAGAATAAAGTGCAGCAGGGGGGTAAAGTTGCACGGTGAGGAAAGAAGACTGTGAAGCATTTTTTCAATTTTTGCAGAGTCTGCAGCGCTAAGCTCCTCATTGCTGCTTTGCCGGTAAATGAGCTTGATTAGCATGCTCATTACGTCCCTGTCCTGTCCTGCGACATCTCCGACATTAATAAAGTTCAGGCCCCCGGCACGTTCCAGCGCAACCACATATTCTTCAAACAACTGATTAAAAACCTTCCTGTCCTCAGGTGAAAGGAGCTGGCGAAAACGATATGCCGCCTCAGCGGCGAAGTCGGTATTTGTGTTAAATCTTGAGAGATTGTATGTTAAAATGGATAGGGTTTTCCCCAACTTCGATGTGTATAGTATACTATCTTCAATTTCTTTAATCAAGCCAATAGTATCCGACTTAAGCCTTTGAAACTCTGCCTTGGCATTGTCACTTCTAAAGCCGGCGATAAGGCCGTCGAGTTTTTTCCCAAAGAGTTTGCTCCCACGCAAGCCTTGCTTTAAAAAGCTAAGGTTGTTGGCAACGGATTCGAGAATGTCCTTTTGATTTCCCATGCTGTTTATGGAGCGCAAAAGCCTGGCGATGGACTGCTGAACCTCCGACCGATCGTGCTCCTTTTCGCTTATGGTTCGAAGAAAGTCAAAGAGCTCGCCCTTAAAGGCGGTGGACCTTCTCTCCTGATTGAGCATCTCCTCCACCAGATTTTCCGGCTTAATCAAAAGGACTTCGAATATGCTTTCGATTTCCTCGGACATGGTCTTATTATTTGCGGGAAGCAGCTTGAAAAGTTCCTCCAGCATAAATATGTTTTTAAGGTATGATACTGTAACGGTTGGGTCCTTTAAAAGATCCAGCAAAAGGGTTGGCGCTTCGTTTTCCGGAAGGCCGTTATTTTGCTTTAGAAGTTCAGTTTGGTTGTGAGTCTGTATAACATTTGCAGTGTTTTGTACACTAAAGGCGCCGGTGGGGTCAACACCGGGTTTTTGCTGCAAAGCTTGGTTCTTGTTTATTAGAGGAGTGGTCACTCGCAAAAATTCTGGCACTGGCCCGTCCCCCTTTGTAGCAATAATTTTATCAGTTTATTATAACATTAATGTCCAAACATGAAAAGGCTAATCGCGGAATTTTAGTTTATTTTATGTGATGGGTGTAAATTTCTGTCAATATATCAACATTATTTACATTTTATTTCATATGCTATTGCTTTTTTCCTAAAATATAGTATAAATATTAGTAGTATACTGTCGAGTTAGCGCAGTTTATTATACTTGGGGAAGGTGAATTTATGAGCGCAGATGATTTCGCAATGGAATCAATGCTGGAGGTATTTATCCACGAAACGGACGAAATGCTCGAACAATTAGATGAGATACTTCTGGACTCAGAACGGGCAAAGAGCATTACGGACGATAACATTAACAGTATTTTCCGTATAACTCACACCATCAAGGGTTCATCGGCAATGATGAGTTTTAACACCATTTCCTCTCTTGCCCATACGGTTGAAGATGTTTTCTATATTTTGAGAGAAGATCCCTCGAAGCTGTCAATAGTTTTCGATTCAATCTTCGATTTGGTATTTCAGGCCTCGGATTTCTTTAAAAAGGAGCTTGAAAGCCTTCAAAATGGTGAATACCACGAGGGTGATGCTTCTCAAATAATTGAAAACCTTAAGGAACAGGCCGCCATCATTAAGGGCTCTGCTCCTGCAGAGGCCACAGACCCGGCCGCCCTTGCCTCTGCCTCCGGTGACGAGATCACCCCGGACATGGCGAAAATTCTGGTTTTTTTTGAAAACGACTGCGGAATGGAGAACATCCGGGCTTATATGTTGCTTAACCAACTTCAGGGCAACTGTGAAAAGCTCAGTTCCATTCCCGCAAACCCTGAAACAGACCCTTCTCTTTGCGGAGAAATAATAGCAAACGGAATAACAATCCTTTGCAAGCCTCACGACTCTCTGGACGATGTTATTAAAACTATTGAAAGTGCTTTGAACATTAAGTCATACGAGGTCCTTTCCGACGGCTCCACCGACACCGTTAATGAACAGACCGCCGACTCAGCCTCCCCAGTCCCCGCAGCAGGCGGAGTGTCCTCTGCCGTTAAGTCTGATGTTCAAACTATCACCAAAGGGGTTAAGCAAAGTCTCATTAGCGTTAACCAGCTTAAGCTTGACCAACTTATGGATCTGGTCGGAGAAATCGTCACTGCCGAGTCCATGGTTTCCAGTAACCCCGATCTTAAAGGTCTGCGTTTGGATAACTTCACAAAATCCATCCGGGAGCTACGCAAGCTAACAGACGACCTTCAGGATATTGTTATGTCCATCCGCATGGTTCCCCTCCAGAGCACCTTCCACAAGATGGATAGAATTGTTCGCGACATGGGCAAAAAGCTTGGGAAAAAGGCAGAGCTAGCCACAGAGGGCGGTGACACCGAGGTGGACAAAACCATCAACGACGCTATTGTTGACCCTCTTATGCATATGATCCGCAACTCCATGGATCACGCCATCGAAATGCCTGAGGAACGCATAAAGCTCGGCAAGCCTGAGGTCGGAACCATTTCCCTTTCCGCCAAGAACACAGGCGGTGAGATACTTATAACCATTTCCGATGACGGCTGCGGTCTTGATCCAGACAAGCTTCTTGCCAAGGCAAGAGCAAATGGTATCCTAACAAAGCCCGAAAGCTCCTACACTGATAAGGATATATATAACCTCATCATGTTGCCCGGTTTCTCCACCAATAGGCAGGTTACCGAGTTTTCCGGTCGCGGCGTGGGCATGGACGTTGTAAGAAAAAATCTTGAGCAGGTGGGTGGAAGCATATCCATCACCAGTGAAAAAGGTAAAGGGACCACCTTTACCACAAAAATCCCCCTCACTCTCGCTATTTTGGACGGCATGAACATCGCAGTTGGCGGCAACATCTTTACAATCCCCATCACCTCCATTCGCCAATCCTTTAAGATTTCTGATGAGTCTCAGATAATCGTTAATGCCGGCGGCTCGGAAATGATTCTTCTTCGCGGCGAATGTTACCCCATTTATCGCCTCCGGGATCTTTACGACATCGAATCAGGTACCGATGTTTTTACCGAGGGCATCATGATCCAGGTGGACAGTAACAACTCCGGATTCTGTATCTTTGCCGATGAGCTTTTGGGTGAGTATCAAGTCGTTGTAAAGCCTTTTCCGCTCTTCCTGAACAAATACGATTTGAAGAACCACGGCCTTTCCGGCTGCAGCGTTCTGGGTGATGGCAGCATAAGTCTCATTCTCGACGTAAACAGCCTCACTAACGAATAAGCTGTTGTTCTATTAATCAAGAATTTATCGAAAGAAAGGACAGGTCTTTACTATGGCAGAAATAAAAACTACTGAACAAGCTATGAACGTAGATGGTCTTGACGACAGATACCTTCTCTTTAAAATAGACGACGCCAACTACGGTCTTCCCCTTGCCATGGCTCTGGAAATCCTCACGATTCAGTCTATAACAAGACTTCCCCGAGTAGCAGACTACGTTAAGGGAATAGTAAATCTGCGTGGGAAGGCAATTCCCGTTATCGACGTTCGCGCGAAGCTAGGACTTCCTCTTCGCAACTATGACGACAAAACCTGCATCATCGTTCTCGATGTTCACGACATGCATGTGGGTCTGATTGTCGACATGGTCTCTGAAGTAACTGCTGTTCTTCATGACCAGCTTATACCCCCTCCAAAAAGCGGCACAACAGCGTCATATATTGCCTCTGTTTCCCAGCTGGATGACAAAATCGTTCTCAATCTCGACTGCGAAGAATTCTTTAAAAACGACATTGAGCAAGATTGAGTTTGACAGCGAAAGGTTATAATAATGAACTACGAAGAGGCATGCTCCATAATTCGCCTTACAGACAGCGAATTTGGGTTTTTTGTAGACTATGTCAGCAAACGTTATGGCATAGACCTATCCCAAAAGCGTCGCCTTATTGAGGCGCGCCTTGCAAGCGAACTTAAAGCAAACGGCTTTAACAGCTACGCCCAATATATAAATGCTCTTAAAAGTGATACAAGCTCAGAGAAGGTCGACACCTTCATTAATAAGATAACGACGAACTACTCATACTTTTCCAGAGAGGCCGACCACTATGATTTTCTTGCAAACACCATTATCCCCTCTCTGATGCAATCAAGAAAGACCGGCATAAAAATCTGGAGCGCCGGATGCTCAACCGGTGAGGAGCCCTACAATATTGCAATGGCGATAGACAGCGCTCTTGGTATAAAGCGCAGCATTTGGAACGTATCAATAACCGCAACGGATGTTTCTACCCGCGCCCTTAACGTTGCAAAAAAAGCAGTTTATCCGGAAAGTGAACTTAACGTTATGCCCCCCGCATGGAAGAAAAATTATATGGTAAAACAACCGGATGGCAACTTCCGCGTGGTAGACAATCTTCGCCGTCAGGTTAGCTTCAGACAGTTTAACCTTATGAGCCCCTTGTTTCCTAAAAACAACTTCGACGTGATTTTCTGCCGCAACGTTATGATATATTTCAAGCCCGCCACTACTCAATCCGTAGTAAAGAGATTTTATCAGGTAAACGCAGAGGGCGGTTATCTATTTATAGGTCACTCCGAAACAATTAACAGGCTGGACAACGATTATACCTACATTTCTCCCTCAATATATCGAAAGCTAAAAAAGTAAGGAGGAATGCCTGTTTATGCCGATAAAAGTACTGGTGGTGGATGACTCAATCGTTTATCGCACGAAGCTCCAGCTTTCACTTAGCAAAAACGTTGACATAAAAGTTGTTGCCTGCGCCTCCAGCGCAGAAGAAGCCTTAAATAAAGCAAGCTGGTATTCCCCCGACATATTAACCCTAGACATAGAAATGCCCAACATTGACGGGCTGCAGTTTTTAAATGAGCTGCCGCCGGATTGGACTATACCGGTAATCGTCGTAAGCTCTCAAAAGGAACGCGCTGCTGAGGCGATGAGCGCAGGTGCTTATGATTTCGTTCTAAAACCCGAATCGGGCACTGAATACGCCTCGGAAGCATTTATTAA
Organism: uncultured Oscillospiraceae bacterium; assembly: GCA_964576195.1. GTDB lineage: Bacteria > Bacillota > Clostridia > Oscillospirales > Oscillospiraceae > UBA2658. The sequence continues at coordinate 53,136 of CAZNUD010000006.1, forward strand.
AAAGCTTGCCTATTCCATACGGGCGGCTGTTAAATCACCTCTCCCAGCATCGGAAGCGGGCCATTCCCCGGTTGTTCCCCCCACACTCGAGCTTTTTAATAACAATATCACTCTCTCGAAGGCTACGAATCTTTCATCCATGATAGTCAACCCGATTATCGCCATTGGTGCCTCCACCGGTGGAACTGATGCAATAATCCAGGTGGTAAAGCACTTTCCGGAAAACACTCCGCCTGTGGTCATTGTCCAGCACATGCCCGTGAAATTCACCCAGCTTTATGCTGAGCACCTTAACTCCGTTTGCAAAATGCACGTTAAGGAAGCCAAGGATAATGACCGAATACTAAACGGACAAATCATCATCGGGGAGGGCGGCAAGCATCTAAGCTTGAAAAAGGACTCCAAGGGTTATTACGTCCGAAGTGTCCCCGGCAAAAAGGTCAGCGGTCACTGCCCCTCAGTGGATGTGCTCTTTAGCAGCGTTGCAGAGGCTGCGGGGAGAAACTCCATCGGCGTCATTTTAACCGGCATGGGTGCAGACGGCGCCCGTGGCATCACTGAGATGCGGAAAAAAGGCGCCTTTACAATAGGGCAGAATAAGGAGACCTGCGTGGTTTACGGTATGCCCATGGAGGCTTTCAAGCTGGGCGGCATCATAAAGCAGCTTCCCCTGGATGCCATCTCCAACAGCATCCTAAACTATCTTTCAAAAAACCGGTTTAACGGCTAAAGAACCTTTCTAAGCAGTATTGCTCAGAAAGGTTCTTTGTTCTTATGATTGGTACTCAAAGTCTAAATTGTAAATGCTTACTATGTCGCCATCCTTAATGCCCATGGCCTCCATGCGCTCAAAAATGCCGGCCTTGCGGAGAATGCGGTCAAAGTACATTCGCGACTCGTAGTCGCTGAAGTTCACCGTTGCCACCAGCTTTTCAAGCCACGGCCCCTCAACTATCCAAAAATCGTCGTTCTGCTGGATCTCAAGGCTCTCGGAGGTGTCGATTTCAGGCTCGGGAGCCACATAGTCGGCCTCGTAATAAATGACTGGCGGAAGCTTTGAAAGCTCCTCCGCTGCCGCCTGCACCAACTCCTTGGTTCCCTTATGGGCAACCACGGACATCTCAAATAGTCTGTATCCAAGGGCCTCCACATAATCGCGAAATTCCTCCAGTAGGGTACTGCCCTCGGGCAATAGGTCACATTTATTTGCAACAACTATCTGCGGACGCTGGGCAAGCTCAGAATTATATTCCCTAAGCTCCTTATTTATAGCTTCAAAGTCCTCAATAGGGTCACGACCCTCGCTGCCCGAAACATCCACCAGATGGATAAGCAGGCGGCATCGGTCAATGTGGCGCAAAAAGTCGTGTCCCAGTCCAGCGCCCTGGCTGGCCCCCTCAATAATTCCGGGTATATCCGCCATAACAAAGGATACACCATCAGAAACGTATACTACACCCAGATTTGGGAAAAGAGTAGTAAAGTGGTAGTTTGCAATCTTCGGATTTGCCCTGGAAACTGCAGCCAGCAGTGTGGACTTACCCACATTTGGGAAACCCACAAGACCCACATCTGCCAGAAGCTTCAGCTCCAGTACAACATCCCGGGCCTCACCGTTCATGCCGGGCTTTGCAAAGCGGGGTACTCTTCGGGTGGGAGTGGCAAAATGCTTGTTTCCCCAGCCTCCGCGGCCACCCCGTGCCAGCACAAAGGTCTGCCCATCGGACATGTCCTTAATAATTCCGCCGCTTTCCTTATCTCTAATAAGGGTGCCACGGGGCACGCGGATGGTTATGCTCTCCCCATCTTTTCCGGAGCAGCGCCTTCCCATACCGTTTAAGCCGTTTTCGGCAACATATTTTCTCTTATAGCGGAAGTCCAAAAGAGTGGACATATTGTCGTCCACTACCACAACAACATCGCCACCGCGGCCGCCATCTCCGCCATCCGGCCCACCTGCCGAAACATATTTTTCCCTATGGAAGGAAACGGCGCCATCGCCACCCCGGCCTGCCTTTACGGTTATACCGGCTTTATCTACGAACATTTAATATCATCCTTTTTATGAAAGAGCGATGCGCCTTGCGCCTCGCCTGTGTTTACCAATTAGAGTATTCCCAAAAAACGGGCAAAAATGGGCAGGCTGATAATCGCCTGCCCATTATAAAAGGTTACTGTGCAATTTCCTCGTAAACAGAGACCTTCTTGCGGTCCTTACCAAAACGCTCAAACCTCACTTTTCCGTCCTTGAGGGCGAAAAGTGTATCGTCACCGCCCTTACCAACATTGGTACCGGGGTGAATCTTGGTTCCGCGCTGTCTGACAAGGATGTTGCCGGCGAGAACAAACTGACCATCTGCTCTCTTGGGTCCAAGACGCTTAGACTCGCTGTCGCGACCGTTCCTTGTAGAACCCATTCCCTTTTTATGTGCCATGCTTTACACCTCCAATGTGTCAAATGAATAGCGGAACAAAATTATGCGTTGATAGTGCTAATCTGAACCTTAGTATAGGGCTGTCTGTGGCCCTTTGTGAGGCGGTAACCCTTTTTGGGCTTCATCTTGTAAACGCGGATCTTCGGTGCCTTGCCGTTTTTAACGACGCTTGCAGTAACTGTTGCGCCCTCAAGCATAGGTGCACCGAACTTGCTGCCGTTTTCGTCTATAACAGCAAGAACCTTGTCGAATGTAACAGCGTCACCGCCTTCAACGTTAAGCTTCTCAATGAAGATAAGGTCGCCCTCAGCTACTCGGTATTGCTTTCCGCCGGTTTCAATAATAGCGTGTTTCACTTGATTTTTCTCCTCTCTCGAAGTCTCGCTCTTGAGGCGGGAGCATTGCTCCACTTGCGGTGCCCCTTCAATGCGGCCTTGTTAGTTTATCATCCGTTTCCCTGAATGTCAATAATAATTCGCGATTTTTCCCCAAAGCTTCTCCTTTATGCATGCTATTTAAGCCACATTACAGCGACAGCCGCAGCCTCCCGTATAAAGTAGTTTAACCTCAGCACCGGATAACTGGTTTTTCCTGCAACTCCAACAGGATTGGTGCCAAGCTCCTCGGCTATATATTTGGCCCTGTAAATATGGTATTCGCTGGAGGCTATTGCAACCTTTCCTGATGCATCTCCCCCATCCTCTGCAATTTTTTCAAGGGAGAAGGCTATGTTTTCATAGGTTGACCTGGCCTTTTCCTCCATTATAATCCGATTTTCAGAGATACCCATCTGTACAAACCAGTCGTGCATACACTTAGCCTCTGTAATATCCTCCCCCACCCCCTGACAGCCTGAGACCACAGCGATGCTAAGGGGGTATTCCTCCATGTATTCCTTTGCTACCGTAAGCCGGTTAACGAGTGACAGCGACGGCTCAGTGCCATTAACCCCTGCACCCAGAACGATGATGTACGGAGCCTCTGGGTCCTTGTCCGTTCGCGCCGCCGCAATTATAGGAATCTCCACTGCCACAAAAGCTGTCAGTCCAAGCACCACGCAGGCCGTTAAAGTTCCTCTTAGCGTTCTTCGAGCTCTACCCCGGAATTTGACCGTAATAAGTCTGCTTAGCCCCACCAAAACCGCTATTGCCCCCAAAGACAAGGCAAGTGTAGTATATCCTATCAAGCAAAAGGCAAAAAACACCGCCCCCAGCAGAAGGACTGTCTCAGTTATGATAAATAGCTTTTTGTCCTTACTCATTACATCTCTTCGCATAGCACTTCCCATTCCTCATAAAGTTCATCAAGCTGACACTTAAGCTCTTCCTTTTTCTCGTCCAACTCCATAAGCTTCTTATAATCCGAGGCATTGGCTTCATACTCGTCCTCAAGATCGGACATTGACGCCTCCAGCCTTTCTATTTCGCGCTCCAGTTTTTTTAACAGTTTTTCTTTTCCGCCGCTTTGTTTTTTCCGCCAGTCCTTTTTTGTCTCCCGTTGCTGAGGTTTTTTTGCTTCCTTCTGCTTTTCCGTTGCCACCAATTCGTTTTGGCGGCAAACATACTCGCGATACTGTGAAAAGCTACCCCTAAAATCTGTTATCTGTCCCTTTTCTACCGCCCAAATGCGTGTTGCAAATTTCTCAATAAAGTAACGATCATGGGAGACAAAAAGCAGCGCCTCATCGTAAGCTTCCACCGCATCCTCTATCCATTCGCGGCTATTTATATCCAGATGGTTCGTTGGTTCGTCAAGAATAAGGAAGTTTATTTCCTCTCTCATGAGCACACAAAGCCTTAGTCTGCTCTGCTCGCCACCGGATAAAGCGGACACGGGTTTAAACACATCCTCCCCCGAAAATCGAAAGCTTCCCAGCCGGTTTCGCGCAGTTTGGGGGGTGCAGTTTCCTGCATAAATCATAGTGTCAATAAGGTTTCTTCGGGGGTCGTCAAACTTAATTATCTGCGGCAGATAGGCCGTTTTAACCGCGGGCCCCAGGCGAAGCATGCCTTCATCAGGCATTTCCTCGCCAATGATCATTTTTATTAGCGTTGATTTTCCGGTTCCGTTGTCACCAATAAGTGCAATGCGCTCGCCGCCCTCAATAATAAGCTCAAGATCCGAATATAACTTTCGCTGACCGAATGACTTGGAAACGCCGTCTATAACCAGCACCTCATCCCCTGAAAAGTCCCGGCTTGCAAACTTCGTCTTCATAGCCCTATCCTGCTTTGGACGGTCAGTTTGGTTTAGACGCTCAATGCGCTTCTCCATGCTTTTTGCCCGCTTATACATTGCATCATTTCCAAGATGTGCCCACAACCTCAGTCGCTCGGAGGCTTCGGTAAGCTGCTTTATTTTAGCTTGTTCGCTTTCGTATTTTTTTAGCTGCTCCTCATAGCGGCGTTGTTTTTCCTCAACGTAAAAGCTGTAATTTCCGTTGTAAAACTCTGCTTTTCCGTTAACTATTTCCACAGTGCGGGATACTACCTTGTCCAAAAAAAACCTATCATGGGAAATAGTGAGAACTGTTCCATTAAATTTAAGCAGATAGTCCTCAAGCCATTCCGTTGCCCGCAGATCCAAGTGGTTTGTAGGCTCGTCCAACAGCAGAATATCTGTGTCCTCAATAATAAGCCTTGCAAGATTCACG
>CAZNUD010000007.1:0-57086 GCA_964576195.1 uncultured Oscillospiraceae bacterium
CTTGCTTTTTAAAGGCAAGCAGCAAAACCCAGTCGTTAGCCGCTTGGCTTGATTTAGTCTAGTCGTCAATTTCCCAGTTATGCCAGACGTTTTGCACATCGTCGTTATCTTCAAACATCTCGAGCGAAAAAGTTCGGAATAATGGGCATTTTGCCTATATTACCGCACTTTATACCCCTAAAAAGTTCGTAATTTCGTACTGTAAAATTTTACCTTTTGTCACGTATTGCCCTGTTCAAGTGAAACATAAAGCATCACTCAACAAAGTATATCACAACTCATTCCCGAAAATCAAGCCCTGAGTAATGACATACAAAATAGTATTGCACTATATGGTTACAATCCCTTGCTCGGTTTCAATTCGTTGTAACTCCAAAGACGTGTCAGTGGTATAGGGGCTAATATCAATAATGGTCTGCCTACTAATAGCACCAATGTCATACTGTGTTTTAAGCTCGTTAATCAAGCTCTGGGTGTCTACAGGGCGATTGACGTTAAAGGTGATATCTAAAGAATCATAGCCGTCATCACTCAAAGAAATCCCTTGCATAGCCAGTAGCTTTCTGAAATATTCAAACCTCTTATAGAAGCCCTCTTTGAGCACCTGAGTAGTTTGCTTGGCTTTATTGTCGGTCTGGGTAAACAGAAGCTTTAAACTTACTTCTGATACATTAGAAATATTGCCCTGTCCAATTACACTTGCAGGAACACCCGCAACGGCGTACAACTGTTGTACAAGGCTATCCAGAAGTAGTTTAATATTGTTATAGTCCATTTCTGCATTGACCCATTTGAAACTACCGCCATCCTCCAGATTGATTGTAGTACCAACAATATCTCTTGGTATGCTCTCGTTTATTCTCTGTCCATCAGATACACCAATAGGATTAAGGCTAAGAGTTGTAATGGCATCGTCAAGCTTAGATAACAATAGCTCAATCTGATTCATAATCGGTATCAGGTCGTTCATCATGCTATCGCCAAAGAAGTTGTATTCGGTCTTGTCCAACATACAATAATGGATGGGCAAACCGCTCAGGTTGTTGTATTCATTTGTCTTAGCATTATCGACATATACCTCAACCATAGTAGGACTGTAGACTATATAGTTACTGTGTCCAGATTCCATATCCTCCCAATGTTCTACAAAAGCGACATAATTAAAATCATCGTCATACACAGGGAACGAATCCTCATTGGCAATTATCTTTGATTTAATGAGACCATCGTGTAAATACACATACTCAAAAGCGTTTCCGTAAGTATATAAATCATTTACAATCTGATAATCTACCTTTGTATAGATACCCTTTTTGTATATCTTGTTAAAGACCCTTACTGCATCTGGCTCACCGCTAATAGAAATAGGATTGCCAATTACATAGGAAGTGTGAAAGTTAAGGATGGACTTTAAAGTGTTTAATACAATCTTAGCGGTTGTATATGTCTCGTTCTTAAAAGCAAAGTCTTTGCGCTGCAAGACCTCATGTAGCCTTAAAAGATATTGCTTAATGTCAATGACATTTGTTATTCTTTTTAAGTGCTCTGTTTTATTTACTTCATCTGCGAACCAAAGCGGCTCGCTTAAATAAGTGCTATTCATACTTCACCCCTTAAACATAATGAATACCAGATTTAATTCCTTGTAATGCCATAGCCATACTCATTACTAGGTCATCGTGATTCCCTCTTGTAGCTTCCATCTTGCCATCCTTGAAAGCAAACAATTTCATCTCCGATAACAAGTCTTTAGAGTTAATGCAAATCTGATTGGTTTCAAATAACTCAACAAAGTCATTAATCATTAAAGGCTTCGTCTTACTATTGGTTACAAAGCCAACCTTTTTCTTCGCCCGACCTCTGGCATCGTATTCTTTATACTTATACATATTGGAATACTGGTAATCGTTCCTCAATTTATCTACTACCGTATGACCCGCACTTGCTTTCTCAATAACAAGTAGAGCCTTATTGAAATAAACACCGATATCGTTGACCAGTTCTGCAAACTGAAACGGTTTAACCTTATTGCTCTTAAACTCCGCAACTTGTCTACCGTCTTCCGTTAAAACCTGAAATGCAGAGTAGTCCTGACCTATCCCCTCTCCTGTATCTACGCCAATGTAATACTTCTCTTTTTGCTTTGGAATATCCCATAAAGAAAACCCCCTGTTGAACCATGGTACAAAGCTCACAGGAAGGTTATTAGGTTTATTTAATGTTTTAACTTCGTGGTGTAAGCAGTCAAGTAAAGTGCACACTTTTTCGCCATGAAATGCACTTTTTGCCGCCAGTCTTATCTTACCACTTACAACTGGGCTTGTGCAAAGAAGTGCCTACAAGTATGGGGAGAGCATCTTATATCAGGAGCTACATTGGCATACTCTCCCGCCATTTTAACAATGCGTTCTACTGCGGAATTGGTAAGCGGTTTGCCAGTTCTGGATAAGAAATAATTATCTATTCCTATATTTTTAAACTCGAAGTTGTATTCCCTAATCCGCTCATACTTCATGAATATTTTAGCCAGATGAGGACTCTTCCCTACTTGGCGTTCCTTTTTACCTTTACCATATATCACAATGTAATTGTCCTTTATGGCTTCGTTGGTAAGCGTACAAAGCTCGTAACAACGGATGCCAGTATCAAGTAGCATGGCTATGATAGCCTTGTTTCTGACGCTAATATAATCGCTCTCAGAATAACACTCCAACATTTTCTTGACTTCCTTGTTGTGGAAAGTCTTAATGATTGTTTGAGTTTCCTTCATCCAACTTACTTTTAGTACAGGATTTTCCGTAATGTTTTCGGCTTCGATATGGTACTTGAAAAAGGCTCTGTAAGTCTTCAATAACCCATTCATGTAGGTTTCTTTTCTTCCCCGCTTATTCTGGTACATGAAAAAAGCTTTAAGGTGCTTAGTTTGAATTTCTTCAAGGCGTGTCAGGTCGTGCTCACTTTTCAGATAATTCATTAGGAACCCTAGTCCGTTCCTATACCCTTTGATTGTTTTCCATGTGTACTTGCGGATTTCACACTCAAATAAAAACTCTGCTAAACTTTCTTCTAACAACATAAAAAAGCCCTCCTATCATGTGTACAATACACGACAGGAAGGCTTAATAATGAAGTACGAATGGTATGTTCTTTACTCGACAAATGGGATAAAAACGTATAGCATTAAAAGGGTTTCGTACTGCGTCATTCGCAATTCCTACCGCTTGTGTATGCTATCCGCAAACCATTGGTATTACTGGCTTGATTTAGTCTAGTCGTCGATTTCCCAGTTATGCCAGACGTTTTGCACATCGTCGTTATCTTCAAACATCTCGAGCATTTTGTTCATATTCTTGATGTCGTCTTCATTTGTGAGCTTGATGTAATTTTGGGGTACCATTTCCACCTCGGCGGAAAGGAACTTATAGCCTTGGTTTTCAAGAGTCTCTGCTACTGTTTGGAAGTCCTCCGGCGCGGTGGTAACACAGAAAGTGGGGCCGTCGGACTCGCAATCGTTTGCCCCCGCTTCTATGGCCGCTTCTAAAATTGTGTCATCATCAAGCTTGCCGTCCTGGTTATCAATAATTATAATGCCCTTTTTATCAAAGCTCCATGAAACGCAGCCGGCTGTGCCCATATTCCCGCCGTACTTGTCGAAGTAGTGGCGCATTTCAGATGCGGTGCGGTTGCGGTTGTCGGTCATTGTTTCAACGATAACAGCAACACCGCAGGGACCGTAGCCTTCGTAGTCGATGCTTTCGTAGTTGTCGCCGTTGCCTGATCCGAGAGCCTTTTCTATGGCGCGTTTGATGTTGTCATTGGGCATGTTGGCCGCCTTTGCTTTGGTGATAACAGCAGCAAGGCGTGAGTTATTTGCCGGGTCACCGCCTCCGCCCTCTTTGGTTGCAACAATCATTTCACGGGCAATTTTGGTGAAAGCCTGTGCCCGTTTTGCATCGGCCGCACCCTTAGTTTTTTGAATATTATGCCATTTGGAATGTCCAGACATGTTAACAGCTCCTCTTGTAATTGCTCGAAAAATTATAACATATTTTACGAAACCGTGCAAGTATTTTTAAATATATTATATATTCCACGGAGAGCTGTATAAAGCTTAATTGCGCAATAACAATTGGAAGTAACAATTTGGTAGTGAAGATTGGGTGGGTGGTGGCGACGGCGATAGAATAAAAACAATTTGAAAGCTTATAGGTATCAAATATTACGTGATAAAGTGTATTTATACCTTGCTCTGAAATGTATTGTGTTGTATTATAATAAGAGACACGTGTACAATAACGGCTGTAAGTTTTTGGAGGCTTTTATGGAAAATCGCTATGCTCGATCGCTTGGTGCGCTCAGCGAGGCGGAGATCTCGGCGCTTCACGCAGCGAAGGTGGCTGTTATCGGCTGTGGCGGATTGGGTGGCTTTGCAATAGAGGAGCTTACAAGGCTGGGGGTAGGAACGCTTGTTTTGGCTGATCCGGACTGCTTTGAGGAAAGTAACCTTAACCGACAGTTCCACGCTTTGGAAGATAATCTTGGCAAGTCAAAGGCTATGGAGGCTGCAAGGCGGGTAGGTTTTGTTAACTCCCGTGTTAAATGCATCCCTTTTTTCGAGGCACTCAGCAAGAAGAACGCGGCTAAACTTATTTCCGGCTGCGATGTTGTTATTGACGCATTGGACAGCGGCAAGGCGCGGCATTTGTTGGCGGAAGCTTGCACAAGGCTTGAAATTCCCCTGGTTCATGGAGCCATCGACGGTTGGAGGGCGCAGGTGTCGGTTTTGATGCCCGGCTCTACGGCATTTGATTATATGTACCCTGAGGGCTGTGAAAGCGGAAAGCAGTCGGTAAGCCTATCTTTTACTCCGGCGGTGGCCGCCTCTATTGAGGTATGCGAGGCTGTTAAGCTTATTATTAAGCGCGGAGTCTCCCTGTCAGGACGGCTTCTGATGATTGATTTGCTTAATGAGGAATATAACATCATTGAGCTTTAGCAATTCTTAGCATTAGATAACGATAAAGGAGAAATGTACATGGCTTATTCAATCGGCGAGAGCTGCAAAGGTTGTACGCTCTGCGCAAAGAACTGTCCGGTTGGGGCAATCGATGGCATTGTGAAGGAAAGACACACTATAAACGCCAAGCGCTGTGTTGAATGTGGTGTGTGTGTAAACCTCTGCAGCAAGGACGCAATAATTGCCCCTAATGGGGAGATTGCAGTAAAAATTCCAAAGTCTGAGTGGAAAAAGCCTGTATTTTCAACTGAAAAGTGCAGTGCCTGTTCCCTTTGCGTTCAAGCCTGCAGAAAGCAGCTTATTGCTATTTCTATGCCCAAATTTAAGGGGGACATTCATGTTTATGCAGAGCTAAAGGACCCAGCAAAATGCATAGCTTGCTCAGAATGTGAAAGGGCCTGTCCCCTGCACGTTATTACCATGGTGGCTCCTGTACGGGAGGCTGTAATAGAGCCTGTGATAGCTTCAGAGATTAGAGAAACGCTAGCATCTGTTAAAGAGGGTGAAGCACAATGAAAAAAACCAAAAACATAATTTTACCTACATACATTATGCTGGATTTGACCACAGGGGAAACAAGCGATTACCCCATATCAGAGAAGCTGGCTATGGATTACTTAGGCGGAAAGGCGTTGGGTGCGCGGCTGCTGTTTGACCTTATGCCCAAGGGCGTGGATCCAATTTCAAAAGATAATGTGCTGATCATAAACACCAGTCCAATTAATGGCTCAGGTGCTCCATCAACAAGTCGCTTCAACATGACCTTTAAGAATGTAATGACCGGGGGAATTGCCTCCAGCAACTGCGGCGGGCCCTTTGGAACCATGCTCAAGGCTGCGGGATTTGACGGTATTATACTTAAGGGCGGCTGCGAAAAACCCTCATACGTTCAGATATTAGACGGTAATATTACAATTCACGACGCCTCGGAGCTTTGGGGTATGGATACAGAGAAGGCTCAGGAGCAGTTTGATCCCCAGTGGGGCAAAGTTGTTATCGGCCCTGCGGGGGAAAACCTTGTACACTATGCCTGTGCAGTTTCCGGCGAGCGTGTGGCGGGACGCTGCGGTGCGGGCGCTGTTATGGGCGCAAAAAAGCTCAAGGCTCTAGTAGCCTATGGCACAAAGAAGACAACCATTTATGACAAGGAAACCTTCGATAAATACACCCGAAAATGGGTTGACTTTTTAAGTAAGCACCCAATGACCGGCAATGCCCTACCCCGCTATGGTTCCGCCGGTCTTCTTAACAACGCAAACGCCTCCCACGCCCTGCCAACCCATAACTTCTCCAAGGGGCAATACGAGCACGCTCAGGACATTACAGGTGAGAAGCTTGCCGATACCTTACTTGTTCGCAACGGAAGCTGTCTAAGCTGCCCAATTCGCTGTGAGCGACGGGTTAAGGTAAACGGCAAGGAAGTGAAGGGCCCTGAATATGAGACCGTTGGACTCTTTGGCTCTAATATTGACAACAACGATCTTGAGTGGATAAACACCGTTAACTATGAGGTGGACATATATGGCATGGATTCCATTTCGCTTGGCGGCACAATCGCCTTTGCCATGGAGTTGCAAGAGAAAGGTATGGCAGACTTCGGCCTGCACTTTGGTGATAAAACAGGGGTTCGGGAGGCAATTCACGACATTGCTTACGGCATTGGAAAATGCAGTGAGCTTGGTCTTGGCTCTAAGCTCCTGGCTGAGAAATACGGCGGAAAGGAATTTGCCGTTAATGCAAAGGGATTGGAACTGGCGGCATACGAACCGAGACGCAGCGTAGGCATGGGCCTTGGTTACGCCACCTCAAACCGCGGTGGATGCCACCTAAACGGCGGCTACATGGCTCTTATTGAGTCAGTGGGAGTTATTGCTGTCGACCCACAGACTCCAAAGGGTAAGGCGGAAATAACGGTGTTCTTTCAGAACATGATGGAGGCTATTTCGTCGGCAGGCTTTTGTCTGTTTACAGCGCAGGCAGTGGTTCCCGGCTTTTTGTTCCAACTTGGGCCCGCCCATCCTATTGTCCGCTTCGTAAGCAAGTTTTTTGTTGCTGCCAGAGGCGTTTTAGGAAAGATTTGGTGTATGCTGCCGTGGCTTATTCCCTTTAACTCTATGTTTCTTCTCCCCCAAGCCCAGTCACTTAAACTGGCAACCGGTCTTCCCATAACCACCGGAAAACTGCTGCAAATAGGTGAGCGCTCTTTTAACACCGAACGTCTTTTCAACCTCCGCGAGGGGCTAACCTGCAAGGATGACGACTTATGCGACAGACTGAAAAATACACCTCAGGACCCCAACCGGCCGGATACTGTTGTTTCGCTGGATAAAATGCTGCCTACCTACTACAAAGTTCGAGGCTGGGACAAAAATGGCGTTCCCACAGCAAAGAAGTGCAAAAAACTTGGTATTTCAGTCAGATAGGAGGGGTTTTCTATGGTATCTGTACAGTATTACGGTGACCTTCGGGAGCTTACTGGCAAGGAATGCGAGGAGCTTTCCGCCGACAGCCTATCCGCATTGCTTAACACCATCGGTAAGCTCTACGGAGCGAAGGCTAAAAAGCTAGCTAAATCTTCTCTCATTGTGGCGGACTCTGAGAAGGTTCTGGCAATACGCAAAGTCAAGCTGAACGAGAATTCCCATGTCGGTTTCTTCCCCATGTGCGGCGGGGGATGATACAAAGAGAAAAACGGCAGTCACAGTTTTGTGGCTGCCGTTTTTTATAGCATATTTATAAGGTCTGCCCTGCCAAATGTCCGCTTGCCCAAGCCCATTGCAAGTTGTAGCCGCCACAGTCACCATCAATATCCAGCACCTCCCCGGCAGCGTAAAGACCTGGTACAAGTAGGCTTTCCAAGGTTTCCGAGTTAAACTCCGATGTTTTCACTCCCCCTGCCGTAACCTGCGCCCCCTCAAAACCTAAAGTGTCGATTACTGGGATTGTGAAATGCTTAACAGCAGCAGAAATCTTCGAAATGTCCATGGTTGAAAGCATTGAAATTGGTTCTGTTAAATCATAGCCCGCGTATCGCAAAACAGTGCGGCCGAGACGGTTATGGAGTATGCCGGTTAATAGGTCTTCGTTTTTAAGGCCGGGCATTATTTTAATCCGCGCTGAAATACTTTGCTCTAGTTGGTTTAAAGTCAAAGGGCGCATCAGGTCAAGAATTAAGGTCTGCCCTCCCCTTTCCGTTGATGCAGCACGGGAAATCTCATAAATGGCAGGGCCGCTTACGCCGTATTCTGTAAATTGTAACTCGCCGGAGCTGGAGGCAATTGTTTTTCCGCCTTTATTAAGCTTAGTCTCCGCATCTGCTCTGATGCCCTTAAGGGCTTTAACATAGGTGTTATCAGTTTTAATCTGCACAAGAGCCGGGAATAACTCTGTGGTGCTATGGCCCATTGGTTTAAGCAGCTCATAGCCGCTATTGGTGCCTCCAAGCTTTCCCCCCGCCATGCCACCACAGCAGATTATCAGCTTGTCTGTTTTTATTGTATCATTTTTGGAGCTTACCCTAAAGCCGGAATTTTGTTTTACTATTGAACACACTTCAAAACCGGTTTTTGTATCCACCCCCAGCTCGTTTGCGGCTAAGCGCAGAACGTCAAGGACGCTCCCGGCCTGGTCTGACAGCGGATATACCTTTCCGCTCTGTTCTGCAACGGTAATAAGCCCCAGACCGCTGAAAAAGTCCAAAGCGGCCTTGGGGTCAAATACGGACAAGGCATACCTTGCAAAGTCCGGCCCCTGACCATGATAATTTAGCAAGGTAAGGTTTAGGTTTGTAAGATTGCATCGGCCGTTGCCGGTTGCAAGGAGTTTGCGACCCACGCGGCTTTGCCGCTCGAGGAGTGTTACTGTATTTCCTTGTTGTGCGGCTATTATTGCCGCCATAAGCCCCGAGGCGCCACCTCCGATTATTGTAACAGTCATGACCTCACCTTCTTTCTTCTGATAATGGAAAAGCACCTTTATTTCTACTATGATAACAGTTAATCTAAACTAATAATCCCGTTTATATGTTCTATTCTTTTGTATATTTTACAATAATCGGTCATACAAAGCAAGTAGTACAAAATCTTAATATTTTATGAATTCTTGGGATAACAGTCTGATGATAAATCTATTAAACTGTGCGTTTACAATACGCTTTGATATGTGGAATAATATTTTTGTGAAGTTAATCATATTTGGGCTGCATTAGCCCTTACTTATAAGTCATTATGCATATATGTGATTGCTCAAATTAAGCACTAACGTAGAAAATAAAACGAATTGTTTACATCGGTTGACTTTTGGCTCGTGTGTGTGTTAGTTTGTAACTGTGTTCGAACACAGTATATTTTTTTCTTACTGTGTTCGAACACAGTAAGAAATGTTCAGCAGTATGCGAGGATAAAAGATGACGGTAAAAGAAATAGCGGAGCTAGCTGGAACTAGCCGCGGCACAGTGGATAGGGTACTAAACGGTCGGGGCAATGTGAGTCCAGAGCTCAGAGCTCGTGTTCTGAGAATTGCACAGGAAAATAATTATCAACCCAATCATCTTGCCCAAGCTCTTATCAATTCAAGAAAACATATAAAAATTGGCGTAGTCATATGTTCCATAGGCAATCCCTTTTTTGACGGAGTTCTCAGCGGTATCTACCACCGGGCGAAAAAACTCAGCAGCTACGGCCTTGAGCTTATTGTCAAAGAAATCAAGGGTTACTGTGCCAACGAGCAAATAAGCGCAATAGATGAACTGCTCAAAGATGGCATAGACGGTCTGGCCATTATGCCTATTAATGTTACTGAGGTTCGCAATTACCTTTCCGGCCTAAAAATCCCAATCGTTACTTTCAACACTGATATTGATATTCCCAAGCTTGCCTTTGTAGGCTGCGATTATTTCAACAGCGGAAAAATCAGCGGAGACATCGCCCGCCTTATTTTAGGCTCTGGCGGAAAGGTAGCAGTTGTAATCGGCAGCCTGAACATTGCCGGACATAATGATCGTGCAAAGGGCTTTCTTTCCGGAATCAGCGGCTCCCCTACCATAGAGCTGATTGCTCAGCTTGAAAACGAAGACGACAACAAGCTTTCCTACGAAGCTGTCAGGGAAATGATAAACCGCTGCTCCCCCGACCTTATATATTTCGGCGCAGCCGGTATTGACGGAGGCATAAAGGCAATCCTTGAAAGCGGTAGGCAAATCAGAATAATAACCGTTGATTACACAGAAACGGTTCGCCGTTATCTTCATGAAGGCGTAATATCTGCCACAGTTACTCAGCAGCCTTTTGTTCAGGGCAACGACTCGATTAGAATTTTGTTTGATTATCTTGCAAACAACAAGCTGCCCCGCGCATCGAAAATTTACACCCAGAACCAGATTTTAGTTAAGAACTCAATTTAGAGCTACCAATTATTAATAACAGGAGGAATTAACTATGGGAAAAAGACCTGTGACACTCTGCACCTGCCAATGGGCGGATTTGCCCTTTGACGAGTTGTGCGCTCTCGCTGCAAAGATGGGCTACGACGGCCTTGAGATTGCCTGCTGGGGAAATAATCTTGACCTTGACAAGGCTTATGAGGATGACACCTATGTTCAGTACATCCAAGATACTCTCAAGAAGAACGGCCTAATTTGCAAAGCTCTGGCCACTCACATTATCGGTCAGTGCGTGGGCGACGCTCCCGATCCACGTTTGAACAACTTTGCCCCCGCGGCTCTGGCTGACAAGCCGGCAGAAATCAAGCAGTGGGCCATCGACACCATGATGAAGGCCGCAGTAGTCGCTAAGAAGCTTGGTCTGCATGTGATTACCGGCTTTACTGGTTCTCCCATTTGGAAGTATCTCTATTCCTTCCCCCAGACAACCGATCAGATGGTTGAAGACGGCTTCGATGAAATCGTTCGCCTTTGGTCGCCTATTCTGGATGAGTTCAAGAAAAACGGCGTTCGCTTCGCGCTTGAAGTTCATCCCGGCGAAATTGCATTTGACTACTATTCCACGAAGAAGCTTTTGGAAAAATTCAAAGACCGTCCCGAATTCGGCCTTAACTTTGACCCCAGTCACCTGCTGTGGCAGGGCGTAACACCTCATCTGTTTCTCTCAGATTTTCGTGATCGTGTTTATCACGTACATATGAAGGACGCAGCCGTGACCCTTGATGGCCGCTCCGGTCTTCTTGGCTCTCACATTGACTTCGGCAGCCTCAAGCGCGGTTGGAACTTCCGCAGCCTTGGTCATGGCGATGTGAACTTCGAGGAGATTATTCGCGTGCTCAACGACATGGGCTATGAAGGCCCTCTATCCGTAGAGTGGGAAGACAGCGGCATGGACCGTATTGACGGTGCTACGGAAGCCTGCGCATTTGTAAAGAAAACTGACTTCATGGCATCAGAATTCAAGTTTGACGACGCAATAGCTAACTAAGGAGGCGCTATATGGCAAAGCAAGTACTTTACGGAGCAGTGGGCGGTGACCTTCACGCCTTCATCGGCGAGGTTCATCGCAAAGCCATTAACTTTGACACCAGAGCGCAGCTCGTAGCCGGCTGCTTCAGCAACGTTCCCGAATACAACGACGAGACCGCAGAGGCTTATTGTGTTGATAAATCCAGAGTCTACAGTGACTACAAGGAAATGGCCGCTAAGGAGTCCGCGCGTGAGGACGGTATTGATTTTGTTTCTATCTGCACCCCCAACTTCCTTCATTATGAGGTTGCCAAGGAATTTCTGCTTCACGGTATCAACGTAGTCTGCGAGAAGCCCCTGTGCTTCGAGATTGAGCAGGGCGAGGAACTTGAGCGCATTGCCAAGGAAAAGGGTCTCATCTTTGCTGTTACATATACATATACCGGCTATACCATGACACACGTAATGCGCGACATGATTGCCGAAGGCAAAATAGGCAAAATTGCCGCCGTAAACGCTGAGTATGCGCAGGATTGGCTTATTAATGAGCTTGCACCCATTGAAGGCGCGCAGGAAAACCTCTCCGTTTGGAGAAAGGATCCCAAGTATTCCGGCATTTCCAACTGCGTTGGCGATATCGGTACTCACATTGAAAGCTTTATCCATTATGTTACCGGCATGAAGATTAAGCGTCTGCTCGCCACCACCAACAACTACGGCCACGCGCTTGACCTAAACTCCAACATTATCGTTGAATATGAAAACGGCGTTAACGGTGCCTACTGGTGCTCTCAGATTGCCATGGGTCACCTTAACGGTCTTATTGTTCGCATCTTCGGTGACCAGGGCTCACTTGAGTGGGAGCAAGAACATCCTGATTTCCTGCGCTACACCCCCAAGGGCGGCGCTCCCCAAATTCTTGCCCGCGGCGACGGATATATTAAAGAGCCCTCCGGTGCCGGCAGTCGTCTGCCTGTAGGCCATCCCGAAGGACTTTACATTGCCTTCGCCAACATTTATCGTAACTTCATCACTGCCGTTATTGACCGAAAGAACGGTCGTGAACCTTCGACCAACGATTTCCCCACTGTTTCCGATGGTCTTGCCGGCGTGCGCTTTATCCACGCTGTTATAGACAGCGCCAACAATAATTCCAATTGGGTGGAGCTTTAAACAGGATGTAAGTCCGAAAGGACTTCATTAATACACATTGTGTAAACAAAATAAGGAGGAAAATCATGAAGAAATTTCTTGCACTGTTTCTGGCACTGATTTTGGTAGTAGCAATGTTGGCCGGCTGCAGTAAACCCGCAGCACCTGTTGAGGACGATGGCCCCGGCGTCACTCCCGATGAGCCCACCGGCGAAATGAAGAAAATTGCCATTCTTGTTCCCAATGCCGACCACGGTTGGACCGGCGCTGTTATGACCTACGCCGAAGAGATGGCAGCATCCGTCAATCAAGCCGGCAATTACAAGGCAACCGTCATCACTTCTACCGATGCAACCAACCAGATTTCTCAGGTTGAGGACCTCATCGAGACCACGTCCGCTGACGCTGTTGTTATTCTCCCCCAGGACAATCAACTCGAAGCTACAATGCGCAAGCTTGCTGATAGCGGCATCCCCTTTGTAATGTTTGATCGCATCATCGACACCGTTGCCGGCAGCGCAGTTTCCTGCGTCAAGGGTGACAACGAAGGCATCGGCGCTGAGACCGCAAAGCGCTTCATCGAAAAAGGCATGCAGCCCGGCGACAAGGTTCTCATCATGCCCGGCGACAACTCCTCTGTTCCCGAGATGAGAAATAACGGCTTCTTCGCCACTCTCACCGAAAACGGCTGGACCGATGAGCAGATTTCCGCTTTAAAGTCCACCGCTTATACCGGCTGGAGCCGCAGCGAAGGTAAGAAGCTCTTTACCGAATGGCTTGAGTCCTGCACCATTGATGAAATCAGCTCAACCAAGTGGTTCTTCACTCATGATGACGAAATCGCAATGGGCATCCTTGAGGCTCTCAAGAGTTCCGATATCGACGACGCGAAGAAGGAAGCTTTCCTCACAGCTGGCGTTCATCTCGGAACCTCCTCCGGTCTTAACGAAATCTATAGCGTTCTCAGGGGCATCCACCAGAAGGATTACACCGCAGAGGTTGCTCAGCTTACAGACCTGTTCTCCGTTACTTATGACCCCGCAATGATCCAGATCGCAGTTCAGGATATGGTTGACCATCTTGATGGCAAGGCCGTTTCTCAGGATCACGTTGTTCCCGTCAACGTAGTTGATGCCAGCAATGTAAACGAGTATCAGGGCTTCGGCGATGCCGTTTCCCAGTAACTCTTAATCAAGTTACCGTAAGATGCCCGTGGAAGCGTCAGCAACCGCGGGCATCCGCAAAATCCCGCTAGAAGGAGTATGGAAATGGAAATGCTCAAAATGTCTGGCATATCCAAATCATTTTTCGGCGTACCGGTTCTCCGGAATGTCGATTTCAGCGTGGAAGAAGGCGAAGTTCACGCCCTCTTAGGCGAAAACGGCGCCGGCAAATCCACTCTAATGAATATACTGGCGGGTGTTTACACCCGAGATTCCGGAACCGTCAT
Organism: uncultured Oscillospiraceae bacterium; assembly: GCA_964576195.1. GTDB lineage: Bacteria > Bacillota > Clostridia > Oscillospirales > Oscillospiraceae > UBA2658. Next base: position 14,029 of record CAZNUD010000007.1, read on the forward strand.
CTTCGACGGAAATCCGATGGAGCGCACCACAGTAAAAGGTTCTGAAGGCGCGGGCATTGCCTTTGTCCATCAGGAGCTGAACTTATTCAACGACCTTCGAGTCTACGAAAACATCTTTCTTCGCAAGGAAATTACAGGCAAGTTCGGAATGCTCAACCGCAAGGCCATGATAGAAAAATCGAGAGAGCTTTTCGATAGTCTTGGTGTTAATATTGACCCACATCTTTTGGTTTCCGAGCTTCAAACCGGTCAAAAGCAGCTTTTGGAAATTGCCAAGGCTCTTTTCGTCAACGCTAAGCTTCTTATCCTTGATGAGCCTACAACGGCATTGAACAACAAGGAGATTGAACATCTATTCACCATTATAAGAAGACTGCAGAAGCAGGGGAAATCCTTTATCTTCATATCTCACAAAATGACTGAGATATTCACTATTGCAGACAGCTATACCGTTTTGCGCAACGGTGAGTTCATTGGCACGGGACGTATCGTCGACGTGACCCCCCAAGAGGTCACCAAAATGATGGTCGGTGCCAAATACTGCGAGGACGACGCCTATGAGACCCGAGAAATCGGAGACGTGGTGCTCAGCCTCAATCATCTTTCCGGACGCGGCTTCAACGACGTTCCCCTAGACGTTAGGAAGGGCGAGGTCATCGGCTTCACCGGCCTGGTGGGTGCAGGCATCAGCGAAATGTTTCAAACTCTGTTCGGCGTACTCCCTGTAACCGGCGGAAGCCTTGATATAAAGGGAGAAAGGATTGGCCGCCACAACATCCACAACGCCATGAAGCACGGCATTTCAATGATTCCATCAAACCGTAAGGAAAACTCCGTAATTCCGGACTTCACACTACTGGAAAACAACTATGTATCCGAGCACACTCTTTCAGGAAAAATCCAGCATATCTTTCGTAGGAGAGAAAACAAAAGGTTCCTTTCTCTGGAAAAAAGACTAAACATCAAATCCAATTCCCCCCGCGATATGATCACCTCCCTATCCGGCGGCAATCAACAAAAGGTCATACTTGCCCGCTGGCTGAACACGGATGCCGACATATTGCTTATGGATAATCCCACACAGGGCATAGACGTAGGTGCAAAATCCGAGATTTACAGGCTTATTCACCAGCTTGCCCGCGAGGGCCGCACCATTTTGGTCAACACGCTTGAAATACCCGAGCTTCATCAAGTGGCTGACCGCTGCGTTGTTTTCTACCACGGGCAGATTCAAACCATTCTTGACCGCAGTCAAATGAATGAAGAAAACGTTATGCTCTGGGCAACAAACGCGATAAACACTACGGAGGTGGCAATGTAACATGAATGAAATAACTCTCAGGCCTCAAGCCAAGCGTTCCATTGGAAAAGTCATTGGAAACTACAGCTACATATTAATTTTTTTCGCCATATTTATAGCCTACCTTATCATTAACCAAGGTGCTACCACATGGAGTGGCATTATGAACATACTGCGCCACTCCGCAGTGGTCGGCATTATGGCATTCGGCATGGGTCTTGTTATTATCACCGGAGGCATTGATCTTTCCGTCGGCTCAATGCTTGCCCTGATAGGCGGCATTTCCGTTGTTGTGTTCAACGCCACCAACAGCCCTATACTTACGCTTTTCTGCGCTCTCGGTGTGGGTCTCGTTCTCGGAACTATTAACGGCGTATTTATCGGCGTTGCCAAAATGCCCGCCTTTATTGTTACGCTTTCCACCATGCTGATTTTTCGTTCCATAGCCCAGTATTATCTGCGCTCTATGGGACAATCCATTTACAACATGGACGGAAGTCTCAGTTCTTACGGCGCTATTTACGGTTTCGGTCAGCTCAAGGTCGCCACAGTCCCTATCGTCGGCATAGTTCTGGTTCTTGTAACGGTGCTTATGGTATATCTTTCAACCTTGACCAAGTTCGGCAAAAGCGTTTACGCCGTTGGCTCCAACGAAAAGGCAGCTCAGCTCGCGGGCATCAATGTTAACCGTGTTCGCGTGATGGTCTTTGTTATAACCGGTCTCCTTTGTGGCCTTAGCACTTTCCTTCTGCTGTCGATGAATGGCTCAATAGACCCCGCCACAATCGGCAAGAGCTATGAAATGTACGCCATCGCCGCGGTTGTTATCGGCGGCATCAGCATGAGCGGCGGCAAGGGACGCCTTCTGGGTGTACTGTTCGGTGCCATGTCCTACACAATTATTGATAAAATCATTTCCTCTCTGAGCATTGACGCTCTTATTAATGACACCATTAAGGGCACCATTCTCCTCATTGCCGTCCTTGTCCAGATGATAGTACCCATAATCCGCCAGCGTGTTAAGAAACCAACGGCAAAGTGAAAGGAGCTATTCCTATGAAAAGCTATTCTGAAATCACCCGCATCCCCTACGAAGGAAAAGAAAGCAAGAATCCCTTTGCCTTCAAGTATTATAACGCCGATGAAGTAGTTGCCGGAAAGCCAATGAAAGAGCAGCTTAAATTTGCCATGAGCTATTGGCATACGCTCTGCGCCGAGGGAACAGATATGTTCGGCGGTCCCAGCATGGACAAGAGCTTCGGCAAAACAGACCCGATGGAAAAATACAAGGCCAAAGCCGATTTCGGCTTTGAGCTTATGAATAAGCTCGGCATTGAATATTACTGCTTCCACGATGCTGATGTTGCTCCCGAGGGCAAGACTTTCAAAGAATCAATGGAAAACTACAGCATCATTGTAGACTATCTTCTCGAGCTGCAAAAGAAGCACAACATCAAGTGCCTGTGGGTAACCGCAAACAACTTTAGCGACAAGAAATTCATGTGCGGCGCCGCAACAAGCTGCAATGCAGATGTATTTGCAATTGCCGCGGCCAAGGTTCGCGCCGGAATAGACGCCGCTATCAAGCTTGGTGCTACCGGTTATGTTTTCTGGGGCGGTAGAGAGGGCTATGAAACCCTTCTCAACACCAATATGGGACTGGAGCTTGATAATCTGGCTCGACTGCTTACCATGGCAAGAGATTACGGCCGTGCTCACGGCTTTATGGGTGACTTCTATATTGAGCCGAAGCCGAAGGAGCCCACAAAGCATCAATATGACTTCGATGTAGCCACCTGCATGAACTTCATCCGCAAATACGGCCTTGAAGCAGACTTCAAGATGAACATTGAAGCCAACCATGCCACTCTCGCCGGCCACACCTTCGAGCATGAGCTTCGCACCGCTGTCATCAACGGCTCTTTCGGCTCTATTGATGCAAACCAAGGTGACCTTTTGCTCGGCTGGGATACCGACCAGTTCCCCACCAACGCTTATGACACCACCTACTGCATGCTGGAGGTTTTGCGCGCAGGCGGCTTTATTAACGGCGGCCTTAACTTTGACGCCAAAAACCGCCGCCCCTCCAACACCTTTGAAGATATTCTTCTAGCTTACATTGCCGGAATGGACACCTTTGCTCTCGGTCTGCGCAAGGCTGCAGAAATCATTGAGGATGGCCGCATAGACGAATTCATCAAAGAGCGCTACGCCAGCTATAACAGCGGCATCGGAGCCGAGATAGTTGCGGGAACTACAAACCTTGAAGCTCTTTATGATTACGCAATGTCGCTTGATACGGTTGAGGTTTCCAGTGGCAGACAGGAGTATCTGGAGACAATCATCAACAACATTTTGTTTCGCTGAGCATTAAAAACTAACTTCAAAACTAAAAAACGGCTTGCGCTGCGGCGTACGCCGTTTTTTGACAAACTGGAGATGAAAAAATGAACTACCTCATAGGAATCGACCTTGGCACCTCCGGCACTAAAACAGTGCTATTTGGAGAGAATGGCAAGTCTGTTGCCTCATGTACCGTTGAGTATCCCCTGCACCAGCCCCAAAACGGTTGGGCGGAGCAGGATCCTGCCAATTGGTGGGACAGCGTTTGCAAAACCACGCGCGCAGTTATCGCAGAAAGCGGCATCGACGCGGCTCAAATCAAGGGTGTCGGCATTTCCGGACAAATGCACGGCCTTGTAATGCTCGACAAGGACGGGCAGGTCATACGCGAGAGCATTCTCTGGTGCGACGGACGAACCGGAAAGCAATGCCGTGAAATAACCGATACTATTGGCGCAAAGCGGCTGATTGAAATAAGCGCCAATCCCGCACTCGTGGGCTTCACGGCCGGAAAAATTCTCTGGGTGCGAGAAAATGAACCGGATAATTACGCGCACTGCCGTCACATTCTACTCCCCAAGGACTACATTCGCTTTATGCTCACCGGCGAATATGCCACCGAGGTTTCGGACGCCTCGGGCATGAACCTTCTGGATGTTCCTAAGCGCTGCTGGTCAACGGAAATTTTGGATAAGCTTGCTATCGACAGCTCCCTGTTGGGTAAGCTTTACGAATCGGTTGAGATTACCGGAGAAGTTAGTCCCAAAGCCGCCTCTCTCACCGGCTTGAAGGCGGGTATCCCTGTTGTTGGCGGCGCAGGTGACAATGCCGCTGCCGCCATAGGCACGGGCGTTGTAAAGCAAGGCCGCGCCTTTACGACCCTCGGCACCTCCGGAGTTATATTTGCACATACCGACAAGGTCACTATTGACCCCTCTGGACGGGTTCACAGCTTTTGCAGCGCCGTTCCCGGGGCATGGACAGTTATGAGCTGCACGCTCTCCGCCGGTTTGTCGCTTCGCTGGTTCAGAGATGAATTTTGTCAGGCGGAAAGAGCCGAAGCCGAGCGTCAGGGCGTAGACCCGTACATTCTCATGACCAAGCTTGCCGAAAGCTCGCCAATCGGCGCTAACCGTCTTATATATCTGCCCTATCTGATGGGCGAGCGCTCCCCCCTGCTGGATGAAAAAGCGCGGGGGGCGTTTGTGGGGCTCTCTGCGATACACACCAAGGCTGATATGATACGCGCCGTTATGGAAGGCGTGAGCTTCTCCCAGCGTCAGTGTCTTGATGTTCTACGGGAAATGGGTGTCAGCACCGATGACATGATGGCCTGCGGTGGCGGCGGGCGCAGCCCACTCTGGAGGCAAATGCTTGCAGACCTCTACGGCTGCCCGGTAAAAACCTCCGAAGCCTCCAACGAAGGTCCCGCTCTCGGCGTTGCCATTCTTGCCGGTGTTGGAACGGGCGTATATTCCTCAGTTGAGGAGGCTTGCAGTCGCATTGTTGTTCCCGATACGGAAATCACCCCAATAGAAGCTCATATTCCTGCCTACGAGCGCTTTTATGAGTTATTCTGCTCCATATATCCCGCACTAAAAAGCTCATTTGCAAAGCTCTCGGAGCTTTAAGGGAGGAACAGCATGGAAAAATCAAGGCCGCGCGGCCTCGAAGCTGCGCTCATAGTTCTTTGTTTTGGCGCTTTCACTCTTTACGCCATGTATTTTAACGGCTTTGGTGCAAATTCATCAGCCACGATGGCCTTCTTTGGGATAGATGAAGATGCCAACGGTATGATACTCACCGTTCAGGCTGTAGGCTGTATGATTGTCACCATCGTCCTCGGTTTATTCGGAGAGCGAATAAACAAGATAAGCGGCATTGTTATAGGTCTCGGTCTTATGGGCACAGCCGGTATACTCATCGGGCTTCTTCCCAAAGTTGCTCCTGAGAGCGGCTACCTTCTAATGTTGGGCTTCTCCATTCTTGCCGGTGTTGGCTTTATCGCCATAGATCTTCTGATGAACGGCGTGGTAGCGGATATTTTTCCTGATACGAAGAATACGCTTTTGCCCTTTATCCACGCCTTTTACGGTGTGGGTGCAATGCTCGCGCCCTTGTTTGTAACAACGGTGGTAAAACCCGAGTACTCGCTCACATTTGCTCTGCCGTATCTGTTTATAGGCATTGCCTCCATTCTCATTTGCGTCGCTCTGTTTTTTATCAGACGCAAAATTACACCATATACTCCGTATAGAGACATGGCGGAAATTCGCAGCAGCTCTAAAGGCAATCCTGCCCAAATCTTCCGTGATAAACGGGCATGGCTATACCTTCTGGTCTGCTTTCTTTACCTTTGCTTCCAAACCGGGCTAAGCACATGGCTGCCCACCTATGGTCAAAGGCAGCTCGGTCTGAGCTTCACCGATGCCGGCAGAATGGTTACGCTCTATTTTCTCGGCGCTCTCATAATGCGTTTTCTCTCCCCGCTTATATATAAAAAAACCCCTGTGCGCAGCTTTTATATTTTAACGCTGCTGTTATCGGGATTATTGTTCATCGTATTTCTTCTTGTTCCCATGTCCGTAGCGGCGGCAAAGATAATCATCGTGGTAATGGGTATGCTGCAGGGCGCATCAGTGCCAGCTTTGGTCATCCTCTGCTGCGATACCTTTCCGGAACGCAGCGCCTCCGCCTCCTCCATCATCGTACTGGGTGTTTCTTTGTCCTCTATGGTGATCCCCCCGGCTATGGGCGCGCTAATGATAAGCACCGGCTATGTTATACCCATGCTTTTTATCACCGTATGCCTGTTTCTTTCCGTTTTGGTCCTTGTGCCAATCCAAGCAATGGAACCTGAGCCGAAATAAGCTTAGCGGATTTTCACCCCCTTATTTAATTATAGAAGCGAAAGGTTAACAAACAAAAACGCAACAGCTGGTTCACTGCTAAACAACTATTTTCCGGGCAAAAAACAGTAAAAAGTGGTTGTTTTCACTATTTGGAGCTAATATATGCACGGAGTATGGTTAAAAGAAGAAGCCCCAAAAAGCATTGAAACACAATGCTTTTTGGGGCTTCTTCTTTAATAGTGGCGGAGAAGGAGGGATTCGAACCCTCGAACGGCTTTTGACCGTTACACGATTTCCAATCGTGCGCGCTCGACCAGGCTACGCGACTTCTCCACATCTGCTCAATTAAAATTCTTTATTCTAACAAAACACAGCTTGTACATTATAATTTAGAATACCCTGCTTGTCAAGTAGCCTGACAAACTTTTTTACTTAGAATTGTCGAATTTAGGTGAGCAAAAACCAAAGCCCTTAAGCGTCGGAAAAAGCGCCTAAAATGTAAAGCATAGCGCCCCGAGAAATGGGACAGAGCCGCCGGTTTATCGGAAAAAATCTCCGTAACCCACGTTGCCACCCAGGCGAAGGACACTGCGGCAATCCAAAATTACTCCCAACGAAGCGATGGCATCAAGAAGCACGGCCAGCCACAGGGGGACAAAGCCAAAGGCCGCAAGTAGCACTGCAAGGAGCTTTGCCGCAACCGTAAACATCAGTTCCATGCGCAGGCAACGACCTACCCCCAGAGCAATATCAAAGGCTGTGGCAGTGTTTTCGGGTGTGGATGCCATAATAGTAACGTCCGCAAGTTCCATAAGCCGAGGTTGCTGGGCGGCACCCACAGAAATGCCTAGGTCAGCCGCTTTAAAGCAGGGGGCCGCATCAAGATTTGAGGAAACATATGCAAGCTTACTGCGCGGGTCAATGCGCGCTTTCATCTCCTTAAGGCGGCGGGGCCTGTCAGCAACGGGACACTCAGCAATGTATTCGTCAATACCTAGCTCCTTTGAAATAGCAAGGTCACGCTCACGATTATCCGCAGACATCATTGTAATACGCTCAGCGCCGCTGTCATAAAGCCGATTCACAGTAGAGTTGGCGGAGTGCACAATATAGTCACTTAGTATAATGCGGCCGGCGTATATGCCGTTAACTGTCATGTGGACTGCCAGAGAATCGTATACAAGTCTTGGAAGTGAAATGCCCTTTTCAGCTAAATAGCCTTGGCTTCCTAAAATAATTTCTATTCCGTCTACAGTTACAGATACGCCTTTGCCCTCAGCACAGACGTAGTTTTCAACCAATGCACCGGAAATGCTCTTACCGTAAGCGGCGACAATAGCTTTTGCAATAGGACCGTCTGAATTGGCCTCGGCGTAGGCGGCGACCTTTAGGAAGGTTTGAGGGTCCATTTTGTCTGTGGCAATTTCTGAAACAATGTAGTTATGACCGGTTAATGTTCCGGCCTTATCAAATACCACTGATTTGATTGCGGCAGTTTTCTCTAAATCAGAGGCTTTTCCAAACACAATACCCAAACGGCGGGCAGAGCTCATACCAACAAATAAGGTAAGGGGTGTTGCAATTAAAAGGCTTCCCGGAGAGGCCAGCGCAATAACGGCGGCAATTCTGGCAAGGCTGTCTTTTATGGGGATATCAAAGGCCGACGGCAAAAACAGCAAAAGCATAAGTGCAATTGCTAAACAGGAAAAACTGATTATATTTGCGGCGGTATTTGTATTGGTCTTAGCATTAGTGTCGGAATGTGCGCCGTTTTGTAAGCTACGCGCAACAACAGAGGCCATGGACATTTCAGAAGTAGCGGTAACCTTGGCAGTAAGCACGCCGCGAATCATAACGGCTCCGGCGGGAATGAAGCTATCCGCCGCAAGATTAACAGAGGTTTTGTCACCGGTTATGAAACTCATATCGGCCGTACCCGTTCCGGCAATAACAACGCAGTCAGTCGCGCAAGTCATGCCCTCCCCCAAATCTATAACTGAGCCCTCAATTTCGCTGCTGGTTTCTTTAAGTTCAAAGCTATCGCGACAAGTTTCGCGAAGATGCTCCGAGGCAAATTCCCACGCAAGCAAGGCTCCGTGATAAATTATGAGGGTTATTATCGCTTCGGTGCCCCGAGAAATACATATATAGATTATCGCTGCCACAAGTACCGGTATGGCACTGCCAACAAAGCTTCGGCTCATAATGTCGGATACGGCCATTAATAAAAGGTCGTATCCGACTATCAGCGCTGCCGTTATTATAATAGCTATTTCTCCGGCCAAGGGCAGATCCACAAAGGCACACAGCAGAAGCAAAGCTCCCGCCAGTGCCATGCGGACAACTGTTGCCCTGCGGGTACCGAGAGCGCTCAGAAGGCTAGTACCCTTTTGACCCAAATGATGCTTAAAAGTGGGGTTTCTCGTTTCAGTATTCTCCGCCTGAGAGGACTTGGAGGCTGTAGTTGTGCCATTCTGCTCATCGGCAAACTGGGCGAGAAGCTCATCAAAGCTCTGATCGCTATCTGCGGCTTTTTTCCCGATTTTGCTACCGTAAAGAGAAATGGCTTTCTTTAGCTTCATGTTAACCTCCAAACTAATTAATAATATGGGTTCGATTTATGCCTTGCCGTCACTGCCAAGAACGTTTACTATTTTATTCTTAACAAGCTCGCGGATATTATCACGGGCAGGGGTAAGATACTTGCGGGGGTCAAAGGCGTCCGGGTTAGCAACCATTGTCTCACGAATACCGGCGGTCATAGCAAGACGCAGGTCGGAGTCAATATTGATTTTGCAAACCGCCTTGGCCGCAGCCTGACGAAGTTGCTCCTCTGGAATGCCGATAGCATCTTTTAGAGCGCCGCCATTTGCATTAATTATATCAACATACTTTGGAATGACGGAGGAAGCGCCGTGCAAGACTATGGGGAATCCGGGCAGACGCTTTTGGATATCATCCAGAATGTCCAAACGAAGCTGGGGATTTGTGCCGGGCTTAAACTTAAACGCGCCATGGCTGGTGCCGATGGCAATTGCAAGGCTGTCGCAGCCTGTGCGGGACACGAATTCCTCAACCTCATCGGGGCGAGTGTAGGAACTGTCCTCAGCCTTTACATTAACATCATCCTCGACGCCGGCAAGACGGCCAAGTTCGGCCTCAACAACAACGCCGTGGTCATGGGCATAATCAACAACCTGTTTTGTAATGGCTATATTTTCCTCAAAGCTCTTGGATGAGGCATCAATCATAACGGAGGTGAAGCCGCCGTCTATGCAGCTTTTGCACAGATCGAAGCTGTCACCGTGGTCAAGGTGAACGCAGATCGGAAGACCGGTGTCTTCTACGGCCGCTTCAATAAGCTTCATAAGGTAAACGTGTTTTGCATATTTCCTTGCTCCGGCGGAAACCTGAAGGATGAGGGGGCTGCGAACCTCAGCGGCTGCCTCGGTTATTCCCTGTATAATCTCCATGTTGTTAACATTAAATGCGCCGATGGCATAGTGACCCTCATAGGCCTTTTTGAACATTTCTGTCGAAGTTACTACTGGCATAATGTCACGCTCCTTAATTGTTTGGTATATTTGATATGTTTGTATTGTCAAACATACCTTTATTTTACTCCAAAATTGTGTTATCATCAAGTAAAAGAACAAAAATTTATAATAATATTTGTAATGAGTTAACGGAGGTAATTAAAAATGGCAGAGACTCTTAAAGGCTCCTGCATTATTGGACAATCCGGTGGCCCCACGGCGGTCATCAACGCCAGTGCCTACGGCGTTATCCGCACCGCTCTTGACAGCGACTGCATAACAAAGGTTTATGGAGCGGCCCACGGCATTCGCGGCGTACTGGATGACAAGCTTTACATTATGGACGAGGAAGACTCCGCAGAGCTGGAGCTTTTGAAAAGCACTCCATCCTCCGAGCTTGGCTCTGTCCGTTACAAAATTGCAGACCCGGACAAGGACAATACAGACTATAAGCGCATACTCGAAATATTTAAAAAATATGATGTTCGCTACTTCTTCTATAATGGCGGCAATGACTCTATGGACACCTGCGAAAAGATAAGCCGCTACATGTCAAAGGTGGGCTACGAATGTCGTGTTATGGGCGTGCCCAAGACCATTGACAACGACCTTTGGGGCACTGACCACTGTCCGGGATATGCAAGCGCCGCTAAGTATATCGCCACCACCTGCATGGAGGTTTCCAAGGATGCCAGAGTATATGATACCGGCATGATAACTATTATCGAAATTATGGGCCGTCATGCCGGCTGGCTTGCCGGTGCAGCAGCTCTGGCAAGCTACTGCGGCTCCGGCCCCGACCTTATCTACCTTCCCGAGATAGACTTTGACATGGATAAATTCTATGCGGATGTAGAGCGCATCTATAAAGAAACAGGCAAGGTGCTGGTGGCCGTTTCGGAGGGCATACATTATGCTGACGGCAGCTTTGTTTCCGAGGCAAATACCTCCGCCACCGACGGCTTCGGTCATGCCCAGTTGGGTGGACTTGCAGTTCGTCTGGCAAATGCCGTTAAGGAGCGCACCGGCGCCAAGGTTCGTGGCATTGAACTGAGCCTTCTGCAACGTTGTGGAGCACATCTTGCTTCCAAGGTAGACGTGGACGAAGCTGTCCTTGCGGGTAAAACCGCCGTTGAGGCTGCTGTTTCCGGCGAGACCGGCAAGATGGTCGCCTTTGAGCGCGGCGTCCGCTGTGGAAAGTATGTTTGCAAAACAAAACTCATTCCTCTTGAGAGTGTTGCAAACCTAGAAAAGAAGGTTCCTCTGGAGTGGATTACTCCGGAGGGTAACAATGTTACAAAAGAGTTTATCGACTATGTTATGCCTCTAATTCAGGGTAAGATTGATCGTCCCACAGAGAACTCTCTCCCCCGATACGCAAGACTAAAAAAGGTCCTTGCAAAGTAAAAGCTGCAATAAAAGCCGGCCTCCTTATGGGGCCGGCTTTTTATTATCGTTCAGGCTGTGAAAGTATGTCTTCGGCTATGGCGGCATCTTTTTCGATTTGCTCTTTTAGTTTTTCAACGCTGGAAAACTTCCGCTCAAAGCGGATGAATCGAATAAATTCCACAATAACGTCCTTTTTGTAAAGGCTTCCGTTAAAATCAAGAATAAAGCTCTCGATACTCAGCTCATCGCTATCTGAAAAAGTGGGGCGTGTTCCAACGTTTGTAACTGCGTTAAGCGTTTTACCATCAACCAGAACACGGGTGGCATATACGCCGCTGGCAGGAACAATTAACTCCGGCGGACAGCGGAGGTTTATGGTAGGCGCGCCCAGTCGTCTACCCACATGCCTTCCGTCAGTAACTGTGCCGGCAAAAATATACGGGTGACCCAAAAACTCGGCAGCGCGCTCCACATCTCCACCTGCTATGAGGCCCCGGATGTAAGTAGAACTAACGGTTATGTCATTTAGTGTGAACTCTGGTACAATATCGCAACCAATTCCCTTTTTGGTACAGTAGGCTAATATATTCTCTGGTTTTCCTTCACCCTTATAGCCGCAAGAAAAGTCGTGTCCAATTACAAAATGCACTGCTAAAAACTCAGTAATAAGGGAGTCAATAAAGTCCCTCCAGTCCATAGACATGACTTTTTTATCAAAATGAAAAAAGATTACGTTTTCCACACCAAAAAGACTGCGAACCAGGTATTCCCTAATCTCCATACTGCTTATAAGGGGCACCTGATATCCGGTTATAACCTTTTCAGGGCTTACATCAAAGGATAAGACGGCGGAACTTGCGTTTTTCTCCTCCGCACGCTGCTTTGCCAATTTGATAAGCTCGGCGTGACCTCTGTGTACGCCGTCAAAAAATCCAAGAGCAATCACAGCATTTGTGTCTCTGTTTGCTGGCATAGTGACCTCCGGGCGTCGGGTTTCGACGCCGTTATGCAAATATTAAAAATTTTAGACCTCAAAGAAACTTTTAACGGTAATCATTACTCGGTTATTCACGGTACCCAGCATAAGAAACCTGCCCAGGTCATCGTAAACCCTATATACACCGTTTTCGGCATCCATGGGAAAGCATGCGCCGCAAAGACATTTTTTTCTTTGGGCATTATCCAGCGTCAGTTCGGGATATGACGCAAAAAGTGAGTCTGTGGGGAGCAGAAAATCCCCTTCCCTGCCGGAATTTTTTAGCTCTGCTATTGTTTCAAGGCTGTGGGCGTCTTCTACGCTGTACTCCCCTACTCTAGTGCGGCGGAGAGCGGAAAGGGTTGCACCGCAGCCCAAATTTTCGCCTATATCATTAAAAAGAGTGCGGATGTAGGTGCCCTTAGAACAGGATACGTGAAAGGACTTATCGCTGCCCACATTCCCTAAAAGCTCAAGCTTCCGAATAGTAATTTGCCGCGGCTTTCTCTCCACCTCAACGCCACTGCGAGCCAGCTCATAGAGCTTTTTCCCCTTCATCTTTACGGCAGAATACATTGGTGGAATCTGAGAAATCTCACCCGTGAATTCCGGAAGCAGGGCAAGGATTTCAGCGTCCGAGGGGACGATCCCAGTTTCTCTTATAGTGTCCCCGGTAATGTCCTGTGTATTTGTAGAAAGGCCAAAACGCACAGTGGCCATATATTCCTTATCGTGGGCTTCCGCGAACTCCACCGCTCTTGTAGCCCTACCTACGAACACGGTTAAAAGACCCGTTGCCATCGGGTCAAGGGTGCCGGAATGGCCAATGCGCCGCTCGCCCAAAATCCCGCGTAGCTTTGCAATAACATCGTGGCTTGTCCAATCTTGGGGCTTATCAACAAGGATTATTCCGTTCATTTATATTCCTTGTCTATGGCAGCCGCTAAAATTTCCGCCGCTTCAAGACATGTTTTGTTTTCCATGGCGCAGCCAGAGGCCATGAGGTGGCCACCGCCTCCAAACTGAGCGCAGATTTTTGTAGCGCTTACGTTACCTGTGGTACGCAGAGAAATCTTGACCATGTTATCGTCAGACTCCTTAATAACAGCGCTGCAAAGAGCCCCCTCCACCCTTCCGGGCAAACCGGCAATATCTTGAGAGTCCTTTTCAGTTGCACCTGTTGCCTTTATCATGTCCTTAGTAACGATTGCAATTACTGTTTTTCCCTCACTGTAATAACGCAAAGAGGAAATAATCAGGCCCTCCAATGCAAGCCGTTCTCTGGAGCAGGTTCGGAAAAGAATTTTGTTAAGGTAGGCATTCGAAGCCCCGGCCTTACAAAGCTCGGCGGCAGAAAACAGCGTATCGCATGTTGTGTTGCCGTAACAGAAGCAGCCGGTATCGGTTGATATAGCAACGTATAAAAGGTCGGCAACCTCTGGGTCAAGGCCACCGATAAGCTCTTTTACAATTTCCTGCATAATTTCTCCGCAGGAGGACTTTTCAGGCAAAACCAGAGTTTTTTCCGCATAAAAAGTGTTAGAGGGATGGTGATCAATGCAGAGATCAGGCTTTCCTTCATAGCCCTTGGGAAAAAGCTTCACATCAGCCAAATCCACTGAAACAGTAAACTGGGGAATAAAGTCCTCCGGTGCCATATAATGCTCTGTTATCCACGGGTAGGCATCGGGGAACTGGGGATTGTTGTAAAGATACGCGTTTTTTCCGAGCTTACGCAAAGCATAGCAAAGTGCGCAGGCGCTGCCAATGGTATCCCCGTCGGGGCGAATATGGGTAAGAACCAGAACATTATCCTTTTCCCGCAGGAGTGAAGCGGTTGCTACTATTGTTAAACTAGTCATCGTCGCGCTTTTCCTCCTTTGATTCAGAGTTTAAAAAGCCTGGCTGGTTCATGATCTCGTTTATATGAGCGCCATGCTCAATGGAGTTGTCCAACTCAAAAACAAGCTCGGGTGTTGCCCGAAGCTTAAGGCGCTTTGAAAGCTCCCTTCTTAGCCAGCCGGAAGCTGATTTTAGGCCCTTTTTAAGGTCCTTTTCGTTCTGCAGGCCATATACGCTGATATATACCTTGCAGTAGCTCAGATCACCGGTGGTTTCCGTGCGAACAACGCTTATCATGCCTTGGTTGACTCGTGGGTCTTTTATGGAGCGCAGAAGCTCACTTAGGACAATTCGAATATCATCGTTTGTTCTGTCAATTCTGTATCCGGGCATTTTTTCCTCCTGTACTTACCTGCGACGGCTATTTTTCTTATTATGTGCCGTTTTTCCACCAACAGTTTTCAGCCGCCACGGTTATCGCGGCGGCCGATATCGCTTAGTCAATTATCTGTTCCATAATGAAGGCTTCGATAATATCGCCTTCCTTTACGTCATTGTATTTATCAATGCTTATGCCGCATTCGTAGTTGGTGGCAACCTCTTTAACGTCATCTTTAAAGCGGCGTAAGGAGCTTAGCTCGCCCTCGAAAAACACCACATTATCACGCAACACACGCACATAACTGTTGCGCTGTATCTTGCCGTCCGTAACATAGCTGCCGCAGACAGTACCGATCTTTGAAATTTTGATAACCTGGCGAACTTCTGCATGGCCTATGATGACTTCCTTAAATTTGGGTGTCAACATGCCCTTCATGGCAGACTCAATTTCATTGATGCAGTCGTAAATCACACGGTACATTCGAATATCCACGTTGGAGCGGCTGGCGTAATCTCTCGCAGCGTTGTCGGGACGGACATTGAAGCCAACGATAACAGCGCCACTGGTAGCGGCCAGCATAACGTCTGACTCTTTTATAGCGCCAACGCCGCAGTGGATAACACGAACGCGTACCTCTTCGTTTGAAAGCTTTTCAAGAGAAGCTTTAACAGCTTCAGCACTTCCCTGAACATCGGCCTTGACAATGATATTAAAGTCCTTTATCTCGCCCTGCTGAATCTGAGCAAACAGATCCTCAAGAGAAACCTTCTTCCGTGTGCCTATTGCAGCATCCTTATTCTGCTGCTTGCGCTGGTCAACCAGTTCGCGGGCCATGCGCTCATCGTCAACCGCATTGAAGGTATCACCTGCACCGGGAACCTCGGACATTCCGCTGATCTCTACAGGTACAGAGGGCCCTGCCTGCTCAACGCGTTCACCCTTAGCGTTTGTCATAACACGAACATGGCCAACAGCCGTTCCGGCAATGACTGTGTCACCTTGATGGAGCGTTCCGTTCTGAACAAGAACCGTTATAATGGGGCCTCTGCCCTTGTCAAGACGTGCCTCGATAACTGTGCCCTTGGCAGGACGATTGGGGTTTGCCTTAAGTTCGCGCATTTCGGAGGTAAGCGTAACCATTTCAAGGAGTTTATCAATGCCATCGCCGGTTTTTGCAGAGATGGGGCAAATGATGGTGTCTCCGCCCCATTCTTCGGAAACCAGGCCGTATTCGGTAAGCTGTTGCTTAATCCTGTCGGGGTTAGCTGTGGGCTTATCCATCTTGTTTATGGCAACAATAATGGGAATTTCGGCAGCTTTAGCGTGATTAATGGACTCAATGGTCTGGGGCATGATGCCGTCATCCGCAGCAACAACGAGGATTGCAACGTCCGTTACCATTGCGCCGCGGGCGCGCATGGAAGTGAAGGCCTCGTGACCCGGAGTATCTAAAAATGTGATTGGACTGCCGTTAACTTCGATGCGATATGCTCCTATGTGCTGAGTAATGCCGCCAGCCTCCCCGGAAACTACACTAGTTTCGCGGATGCGGTCAAGCAGTGATGTCTTACCGTGGTCAACATGACCCATAACAACAACGACTGGGGCACGGGAAACCAGGCTTTCCGGTGCATCCTCATGGTCGTTTATGAGGCGCTCCTCAACAGTGATATTAACTTCCTTTTCCACCTTGCAGCCCATTTCCATAGCAACAAGAGCGGCGGTATCGTAGTCAATTACATCAGAAATAGAGGCCATAGTGCCAAGCTTAATGAGCATCCTCACAACCTCGGCGCCGGTTTTCTTCATGCGGGAGGCCAACTCGCCTACGTTGATTTCATCGGGAATAAGCACCTTAAGCGGTGCTTTCTTTGCTATCTCAAACTGAAGCTTTTTGAGCTTATCTCTCTCCTCCTGACGGCGCTTTTGGCTGGGTACTGCACCACGGCTTCTATTCTTATTGCCAAACTTTTCTTTACCACGCTGGAAGTTCTGGGCCTTTTCTGGCACAAGGCTTTCAATGTGGTCATCGTACTTGGCAATGTTAACCGTGGTACCGCGGGTATCAATGACACGCTTTTCGCGCACTGCCATGGGCACGTGCGGTTTCTGCTGCTGAGGCTTTTCAGGCGCTGCCGGAGTGCCCGGTTTAGCGGGAGAGCCAGCCTTGCCCTCTGCCTTGGGTGCCTCAGACTTTTTCTCACCAACGGCAAAGATAACAGCAAGGTCCTCTACCTGATTTTGCTGGGTGAGGTATTCAAAAACTATATCCAGCTCACTTTCCTCCAAAACTTGCATATGGTTTTTGGGAGTGGTGGCATAATTGGTGAGGATTTGGGAAATCTCCTTACTGGCCATTTCCTTGGAATTCTTTTTGAAATCCTTTGCCACCTCATGAACTCTGTACTTTATAAATGTACTCATATATTTGTCCTCCTCTTACCCGGCGCAACGTTCTTAGCGTTTTTGCCCGTCTTCATATTCCTCTTGTGAGCGTTAGCTTCGCACTTTCGCCTTTTGGCTTTTTCATTTTTCTGTGCGAGCTGTTCGGCGGTCTCTCTTACCGAGGGTTCCCCCTCGGCAAGTGCCGACATAAAGACGGCGGCAAGCCCGATATCAGTAAGCACTACCATACTGCAACCGGGAGCGCCGGTTGCTGCTGATAGTTGTTCTTTAGTGTACGGCAAGCGAACCAGCGGTGTCTTACCACCGGCAACAAAGCCCTCTGCCCTGCTAAGTGCGTTATCGGACGCGTCTGCAGCAAGCATCAAAACCTTTGCTTTGCCTACGCGAACTGCGGAGCCGGAGTTTAGCTCCCCGGTTTGGATTGCCCCCGCTTTTTTTGCTATGCCCAAATATTTCAGAGCCTCAGCCATTTTCACCCTCCATCTGCTCTTTAAGCTGAGTGTAGATACTCTCGGGAATGCTAAGCTCTAATGAGCGTTCCAAAGCCTTGCTTTTAATGGCTTTCTTTAGACACTCGGAATTGTGGCAGAGATATGCGCCTCTTCCCTGCGCTTTTCCTTTAAAGTCAAGGGATATATCATTTTCAGGTGAGCGCACAACGCGAATAAGCTCGCGCTTTGGCTTCATCTCGCGGCAGCCTGTACATTGCCGCATGGGTATTTTCTTTGGCATACCGCCACCTCCCAAAAATTATTTATAGCTCTTCAGCCTCAACTTCGGCAGCCTGTGATTCGGGCTTTATATCTATTTTGTAGCCTGTGAGCTTTGCAGCAAGACGGACATTTTGCCCCTCCTTGCCAATTGCAAGGGAAAGCTGGTTATCCGGAACGAATACTCGGCAGCCCTTACCCTCGTCCAGGATGGTAACGGAAATAGCCTCCGCCGGTGAAAGTGAGGCTGCAATAAATTCCTCCGGATCTTCACTGTATTTTACGATGTCAATCTTTTCGCCGCCCAGCTCGTCGACTATATTGGCAACACGACCGCCTTTGGGACCTACGCAGGCACCAATTGGGTCAACCTCGTCCTCGTTGGACCAAACAGCAATTTTTGTGCGGCTTCCTGCCTCCCGGGCAATGCTCCTAATCTCAACAATACCGTCAAAAATTTCTGGAACCTCAAGCTCAAACAGGCGTTTTACAAGCCCAGGATGGGTGCGGGAAATCAGTACTTGTGGGCCACGGGTGGACTTGCGGACCTCGACCACGTAAACCTTGATCATCTGGCCCTCCACCAGGCGCTCGCCTTTTATTTGCTCGTTAGTAGAAAGCATAGCCTCGGTGTATTCGGAGTTGGAGCTGATTTTGATGGAAACGCTGCCTGTACGCGGATCTATACGGGAAACTGTACCTGTAAGTATTTCCTGTTCCTTAGAGGTGAATTCATTGAAGATGATGCCACGCTCGGCCTCACGAATACCTTGGATAATGACCTGCTTTGCAGCCTGAGCTGCAATTCTGCCGAATCGTTTTGTTTCGATGGGAATTTCGGCAAAACCGCCCAATTTGGCGCGCTTATTGTAGTTTTTGGCTGCGTCAAGAGTAATCTGGGTGGTAGTATCCTCCACTTCTTCCACTATCTCCATGCGCAGATACATTTCAATACGCTTTTTCTCGTTGTCCATGTTTACAACGACGTTGTCACCGGTGTAGTCGTTGTCCTTTTTATATGCAGCAAGCAGAGCCTGGGTGATCTTTTCCTCCATATACTCCTTGGGAATGCCCTTTTCTCGTTTTATATCTTCAAGAGCATCAAAAAATTCTGCGTTCATTATGTTATTCCTCCAATTATCAGACTAGACTAACGCGGACAACAGCAACCTGCGCCTTGGTAAAGCTGAGGCTTTTGTCTCCAACACTGATCGTAACGTTGCCGTCTTTATATTCGGTAAGCTCCCCTGTGAAGGTTTTTGCGCCGTTTAGGGGCTTGAATAGTTTAACTTCCACAAGTTCACCAAGAAATCGTTTAAAGTGTTCGGGTTTTTTCAGGGCGCGGTCAAGACCGGCAGAGGAAACCTCAAATGTATAGCTTGTGGCTATTGGGTCCACTTCATCCAGGATAGGATCTATCGCGCGGCTGACAGCCTCGCAGTCGTCAATTGATACACCCTCGCTCTTGTCGATATAAATACGCAAAAACCATTGACCACCCTCGGAAACGTACTCAACGTCCCAAAGCTCGCAGCCAAGGTTTTCAACTAAGGGCTGTGCAATGTCTGACACAAGGTCAACTATTTTACTCATACCGCACCTATTACCATTTTCTTACAAATATTTTTAGCTCATTAAAAAGAGTGGGAAGAACCCCCACTCCGCACTACTTCCTACACTTACAGCATTACAATACCATATGATGTGCATTAATGCAAGGCTTTTTTGTGTTTTTGCACTACTTTTTATCTGCGGATTTAGTCAAAGAACAGTATAAAAAGGACATTTGACATAGTACTTCGCATTTGCTAAAGTAAGGGCAGCAAAAGCAGCCTTGTTGGGGGGATAAAATATGCTATTAACGGTTGACATCAGCAACACCAGTGTCAATGTTTCGGTTATGGACAAGGATAAGGCAGTCATGACCTTTCGCCTGTCCTCAGATAAATCCCGTACGGCAGACGAATACTCTGTGCTTATGGACCTTTCCGCACGCCAACGGGGTTTTGATCTGAAAACCGTTGAAGGGGCTATTGTTTCCTCCGTTGTACCGACACTTACGTCGGTTCTTGAAGGCGCAATTGTAACCGCCTCCGGGAAAAAGCCCGTGGTTATAGGCCCCGGTGTTAAGACCGGCCTTAACATTCGCCTTGACGACCCGACCGAGCTTGGGGGCGACTTTGTTTCCGCCGCTGTGGCAGCATTGGAAAAATACCCCATGCCCTGCGTTATTGTTGAAATGGGCACAGCCATTGCAATGGGAATTATGGACAGCGCCGGAAGCTACATCGGCGGCATTATCTGCCCGGGACCGATGGTGTCCCAAGTGGCACTGGCACGGGGAGCGGCAATGCTCTCGAATGTAAGCATTACTCCAACGCCGCAGGTAATCTGCAAAAGCACCGACACCTGCATGCAAAGCGGTTTAGTCCACGGTTCGGCGGCAATGATTGACGGACTAATCCAACGCATAGAGTCAGAGCTTGGAAAGCCTGTAACAGTTGTTGTGACCGGTGACTGGGCCGACACTATTATTCCCCACTGCAAACGGGATATGATAGTTGACAAGGAGCTTCTTACCCGCGGCATGTTCATTATTTACAGAAAAAACCATAAGGATAAATGAAATATGCGGTACTGTAGCAGTACCGCATATTATTTTTATTTGCTCTTTATATATTTATCTATGCTCTCCGCTGCAATCTTTCCCGCACCCATGGCGAGTATAACTGTGGCGGCCCCCGTAACGGCGTCGCCTCCTGCAAAAACACCCTCCCTGCTGGTTGCGGCGTTTTCGTCAGTCACTATGCAGCCCTTTTTGTCAATCTCTAAACCCTCGGTGGTGGATTTAATAAGCGGGTTGGGGCTGGTGCCCAAGGCCATAATAACCGCATCCACATCCAAAACAAAGTTTGAGTCCTTTACCTCAATTGGTCTGCGGCGTCCAGACTCGTCCGGCTCACCAAGTTCTATTTTTACGCACTCTATGCCCTTTGCATTACCCTCCTCGTCGCCTAAGATCGCTACGGGGTTGTTGAGCAAGAGGAAGATTATCTCCTCCTCCTGCGCATGGTGGACCTCCTCTTTTCGCGCGGGAAGTTCCTCCATTGAACGTCGGTAAACTATATAAACCTTTTCCGCCCCCATTCGCTTTGCGCAGCGGGCTGCATCCATAGCTACGTTTCCACCGCCTACGACCGCCACGCGACTTGCCTTCTTTATAGGCGTGTCGTACTCAGGCAGGTAGGCTTTCATAAGATTGATTCTGGTAAGGTATTCATTGGCAGAGTAAACACCCAGCAGGTTTTCACCGGGGATGTTCATAAACATGGGAAGCCCTGCGCCGCTGGCAATATAAATTGCCTCATAGCCTTCCTCAAACAAGTCGTCCACACTTTCTGCCCTGCCAATAACTGCGTTGGTGATAATCTTAACGCCCATAGCAAGAAGATTGTCTATCTCGGCCTGAACTATAGCCTTAGGAAGCCTAAATTCGGGGATACCGTAAACCAGCACCCCGCCTGCCTTGTGAAAGGCCTCAAAAACCGTGACATCGTAGCCCATACGAGCTAAATCTCCCGCGCAGGTAAGACCACTGGGACCGGAGCCTATAACGGCAACCTTATGACCGTTATTGCTCTTTTTAGTGGCGGTGGCCTTAGGCGCGTTTTCCCAGTGCCAATCAGCAACGAAGCGCTCAAGCCTTCCTATGGCCACGCTCTCACCTTTTACACCGCGAACACATTTTCCTTCACACTGACCCTCCTGCGGGCACACTCGCCCACAGACAGCGGGAAGGGAGTTGGTGCCGGTGATAATTTCATAAGCTCCTTCAAAGTCGCCTTCGGCAACCTTGGCAATAAATTCGGGTATGCGCACATTAACAGGACAGCCGGCAACACAGGGCTTATTTTTGCAGTTCAGGCAGCGCCGGGCTTCGTCCATGGCAGCTTCTTTACCGTAACCTGTGGAGACCTCGTCAAAGTTCTTGTTTCTAACAAGAGGCTCCTGCTCGGGCATTGGGTTCTTGGTTAATGACATATTAGCCATGGCGGACACCTCCTGTTAGATGGCAAATGTGGGACTGCTGCTCTGCTTCCTGATCCTTATAAAATGCTCCGCGCATTAAAAGCTCGTCCCAGTCCACCAGATGACCGTCAAACTCCGGGCCATCTACGCAGGCAAACTTGGTTTCTCCGCCAACAGTTACGCGGCAGCCGCCGCACATCCCCGTACCGTCTATCATTATAGGGTTAAGGGACACGATGGTTTTAATCCCATATGGCTCTGTGGTCTTACAGACAAATTTCATCATCATTCCCGGACCGATGGCCACAACCTGGTCGTAGACCCTGCCGCTATCAATAAGAGATTTGAGCTTGTCCGTAGTAAAGCCCTTTTCCCCGTAGGAGCCGTCATCTGTGGTGATATAAAGGTTTGAGCAGGCAGCTCTCATCTCGTCTTCAAGCATTACAATATCCTTGCTTCTAAAGCCGGCTATCATGTCAACTTCCACACCATTGCGGTGCATAGCCTTAGCAATGGGGTACGCGATGGCGCAGCCAACGCCGCCGCCCACAACCGCAACTCGCTTAAGTCCGTCCACATGGGTGGGGTTTCCGAGAGGACCCACAAAGTCGGCGATCATGTCGCCCTGATTAAGCCGGGCAAGCATCATGGTGCTGCGGCCCACCGGCTGGAACATAATGGACACCGTGCCCGCTTCCCTATCGTAATCGGCAATGGTAAGCGGCACTCTTTCACCGAACTCGTCCAGCCGAAAGATTATAAACTGCCCCGCAAGACATTTTTTTGCCACCCGCGGAGCCTCAATGTTCATTTCGATTGTAGTACCCGCTTCGTTGAGAATTCGTTTATTTACTATTCTATACATACAGGCCTCCTTGAGTGCGGCATCCTTGTCTAAAAATTGTATTGTATTATAACAGCTTTTTATTAGCTTTAAAAGAAAAATAATTTAATTCGCATGCTAAATCGCAAAATTTAATAATTAACGATTTACACTGGACTATTTATACTGACTGCAAAAATACCGCTTGGCAATTTATAGCTATTTTTACAATAAGGGCGGCAGACCCCCGTTTTAGAAGTCCCCGCCCCACCCTACTTATCCTCAGTTGTACTGCGCTCGTTGGCCGCCAATAAGCTTGGGCCTTGTGAAAGCCGCTGTTACGTATGCCTCGCCAATTTTCTTAACCTCTAAGCGCAACGGCACAGCAACGTCCTTAAGGTGCATACCAATCAAGGTGCTTCCTATATCAAGTCCGGCACTGGCGCGCACATGTTCCACCAAAACAGGATCGGAAAAGGCAAGGTATGCGGCAGTGGCAAAAGAGCCTCCGGCCTTGGGTTTCGGAACAGCGGAGACAATTTCATAGCCAAAGTGTTCAGCGGCAGCGCGCTCAAGCACCAAAGCACGGTTTAGATGCTCGCAACACTGGGCTGCAATATATAGACCTTTTTCGTGAATAAGTGGCAAAATGCCGTCAAGCACGGCGTTTGCGGCATCGGGGGCGGAACCCTTACCTATTTGCTCGCCCACGATCTCACTGGAGGAGCAGCCCACAACAACCAAATCACCCAAACGAAGCTGGGCCTTTTCCAGAATTTCACTCATGGCGTCCTTGGACGCCTGCTTTATTTTACCATACATAATAGACGCCTCCTAACAAAAAAATTCATCTTACAGTTAATTAATAGTAACACTTATAAAGCTGTTTGACAACATGTAAAAATGATAGTATTATACCCAAAGTAGCTCCGACATATTTCTGCCCACAACTACATATATTGACGCTTTTCCGGAGGTCACAATGAAAAAAACACTATTTCTAGTATTAGCGCTGCTTATGCTGATGACAGCCTGCGCACCGAAGCCTGATGAGGGCGATATTGCCGCCGAACCCCCAATTTTTAACACCCCCACTCCCACACCCGAAGCCACCCCGGAACCAATTTATGATCCCCTTTCCGGCGAGGGGATCGACGAAGATATTTCCTCTCTTCGTCCCTATGCGATTATGATTAACAACATCAGCGTCGCTCAGCCCCTTTGTGGCATTTCCCAGGCGGAAATTATTTATGAAGTCCTCGCTGAGGGCGATATTACCCGCATGATGCCTGTGTTTTCCCGTATGGAAGATATTAAGGCCATCGGAAGCATGCGTTCCTCCCGTCCTTACTATATAGATATAGCCCAAAGCTACGACGCAATTTACGTTCACGCAGGTGGCAGCGAGCAGGCCTATTCCGATATAGCCACCGAATCTATAAACAACATTGACGGTGTTCGAGGCTTCTACAGCTCTACGGTATTTTACCGTGACCTAACCCGCCAGAAGTATGGTGTAGAGCACAGCCTTTTTACGAACTCTGAGAATATTACAAAATGCATTGCTGATTTGGGTTATAACACCGAGCACGATAGCGGCTACGAATATGGTATGATATTCACAGACAAAGTTGAAATGGGAGATAAGGCTGCCGTTGCATCCAGCGTCGATGTAAGCTTCGACGGTCTTAAGAACACAAGCTTCACCTATCATCCCACCGAGGGATACTATACCGGTTACCAGTATAAAAGCGATCTTATTGACGGCAATACCAACGAGACCGTGCAGTTTGAAAACCTGTTGGTGCTATATGCTGACACAACTATTATAGACGATTACGGCCGCAGAGCCATTGACCTTTACGGCACCGGTACGGGTTATTTTGTTAACGGCGGCCTTACCAGAAACATTCTCTGGAGCCATAGCGGGGATAATAAGCCTTTCCTCTACTCCTACGACGACGGCAAAGATTTGAAACTTGGTCGAGGTAAGACTTATATCGCGATCGTCCCCACGGGTAGTGTCATAACAATGCAATAAAATTCAAAATTTGCAATAATAAATAGCAAAACAGCGTCATTTCATAAGGAAATGACGCTGTTTCTTTGTGTTTCACGTTTTACAGAAGCATTACGTTTCCTGCATTGCAGCTATCAATTGTCTGCTGGTCCCAGATGGATGCCTGAACCTCACCAATATGGATTTTATCCAATAGCAGCATGGTTAGACGGGATTGTCCTATGCCTCCGCCAATCGTGAGAGGTAACTCACCGCCCAGTAGCATTTTATGGTACATAAGCTCTCTTCGGTCGTCGCAGCCGGAAATTCGAAGCTGCTTATCCAGTGTTTCCGGGTCAACACGTATGCCCATTGAGGAGATCTCCATAGCACAGCCCAGAGGCTCGTACCAGAACAAAATGTCTCCGTTTAAGTTCCAATCATCATAGTCGGGGGCACGACCATCGTGGGGTCTGCCGCTTCTAAGTGCGCCGCCAATGCCTATAATAAAAATGGTTTTGTGCTCCTTGGCATAGGCATTTTCCCTCTGTTTGGGGCTAAGGTCCGGGTACATGTCCTCCAGCTCCTGGGCCGTAATAAAGCTTACGTTTCGCTCAAGCTTACCGTCAAGGCTGAGCTGAGGATAAATGGAGTGCATGGTTTCCTGAGTATCACAGAGAGCGTTTACTATGGCTGTTACAGTCTCCTTAAGGTAATCAACATTTATATCCTTGCGTTCAATTACCTTTTCCCAGTCCCACTGGTCAACGTAAATGGAGTGGAGATTATCCAGCTCCTCGTCCCGTCGGATTGCGTTCATGTCTGTGTAAATACCCTTACCGGGATAAAAATCATAAAGCTTCAGGGCCAGACGCTTCCACTTTGCCAGTGAGTGTACCACCTGACCGATGGCCTCTGTATTGGCTATATCAAATGAAACAGGGCGTTCAACGCCGTTTAGGTCGTCGTTTAAGCCCGAATGCTCTGGCACAAACAATGGAGCGGATACACGGTAGAGGCCCAGTTTACCAGCAAGCTGATCTGCAAAAATGCGCTTTAGCAGACCGATTGCCTTTTGCGTGTCGTAAACGCCAAGTGTGCTTTTGTATCCTTTGGGAATAAAAGTATTCATCTTTATCTGTCCTTCGGTTTATTTCTCCGGCGTCAGCATTTGGAGGATGGCTAGATAAATATCCTCAGCACTGGCGCGAAAGCTCTTTTCCATGGCCCTTGCATGTTCCCCGTCGGGGCTAAGCAAAGTAAGCGTCATTAGCTTTCCCATATCGTCTGAAAGAGAGAGCTTAACATTAAAGCCGCCTTTTTTCAGCGGTTCGTGGCTGGTGCCAATAAGTGCGTCGCGCTTCATGCGGGCGATAGTATCTTTTGCAGTCTCCCGGGCCTTTGTGCGCACTGAAAAGGGTATGCTTGTTTCAGCGGCTTCCCCGTGGGTGGCACCCAGGGGGCTTATATTATAAAGTGTTTTGCAAAGCTCCACATGACCCGTTTCCACCAGCTCCGTAAGGCACTGGGAAAAGTCAAAATAGCCAAAGCCGTCATCAACCAAAACAAGGTCTGACAAGTCCTCAATGCTGATGCCGGCAGGAAGCATTCTTAGAACATATAATATAAGTAGCTTAATATCGAACTTTTCTCTTATAAAACCCAGTCTGTCCACTGCGGCACCTCCTTACTAAGTTTGATTTTTTACTAATAATGTAATTATATTATGTTTTTTCCTTCACGTCAAATCATTGTTATCACAAATACGCAACAATCGCATAGACTGTATCGAGAAGCTTCAAATCTTCCAGTAGGAGGCATAATAATGGCAGAAAGAAACGGCACAGCCACAGCTGCCACGCAGGAGAACATCCGCGAGGCAGTGTGCATACACACAAGCAAGGTATTCGACAGTTGCCGAGATAAGGACTGCATTGAAGACCTGAGGGTTTACCCAGCTTTTGGCTCACAGGCCATAATAGATACAGCGTTCAGCGTAAGACCCAAAAGCGCAAAGCTGCTGTTCGCAGATGTAAGAGTGGAGGACATAAACTTTAATCGTGGCTGCTATACCGTAGACGTAACCTACTTCTACAAAATTATTGGCGAGGCCTTCCCCGGGGAGCGCATAGTAACCGGCCTTGCAATTTTTGACAAGCGGGTAATACTTTACGGCAGCGAAGGAAACTCAAAGGTATTTAGCTCCGAGAACCGCAGATACAGCGGCCGCAGCCATTCAAACCTTCCCACAGCCATAGTGGAGGCGGTTGATCCGCTGGCATTGTCCATGAAGATTGTCGACTGCAATGTTCTTGATCAGCTTGACATGGAGTCACGAGAAATTCCAGAGGAGATTGCATGCTGCTTCACAGAAGAAATTGTAACAAATCGCACAGGAAAGCAATTATACGTTACCCTTGGCCAGTTTTCCATAATACGTCTTGAGCGCAGCACTCAACTGCTCATACCCGTTTATGACTACTGCATCCCTGAAAAGGAATGTGCAGGAGGCGGCGATGAGGATCCATGCACCCTGTTTAGCCGTGTTCCCTTCCCTATTAGCGACTTCTTTCCTCCAAAAGACAATCCGGATAAGTGTACACCGGGAACCTGTGGATAAGATTTATTCGGAAATTGGATCTAAAGTCGGGTTCAAGCCGCCATTTTTGCGCGGCTTGAGCTTTTTTTGGAATAAATACCCTTCCTGCCGTGCAAAATAACCTTATCCGCCCAACAGCGGAAAATCTAGCATGGAGGATTACATTTCATGAAACGTAAAACAGCGCGTATTTTCGCACTTTCACTTGCGGTTGTTACGCTTGTAAGCATGGTATATGTTTCGGCCCGGGCCGAGCAGGGTTTCCCCATAGCGGAAAACCTTGAAATTACCACCTATCGAGAAACAGCGGTGGAGGGAAAACTGAAGGCCGTGTCACCGGACGATGAAGTGGTCACCTTTGAAATAACCACCCCCCCGTCCAAGGGAAGCATTGAGCTTTCCGATAGTGGTGCCTTTGTCTACACACCAGGTCAGGGTAAGCGGGGCAAAGACTACTTTGGCTACAAGGCTGTAGACGGTAACGGCAAATACTCTTCTGAGGCAACGGTTATCATTAAGCTCATTAAACCCAACTGTAAGGTCGCCTATTCCGATATGGATGGAAACGGCGCCCACTGTGCCGCAATAGCCTTGGCTGAAAGGGACATTTTTGTGGGCGAACGCATTGGCGGAAACTATGTCTTTAACCCGGAAGCAGAGGTAACACGCAGCGAGTTTCTAACCATGTGCATGAAGATTGCCGACGTAGATATTCTAGAGGGGGTCATCACCACAGGCTTTGCCGACGATGAGTCTATTCCGGACCACATGAAGCCCTATGTCTCCACCGCACTTTTAACCGGTGTAATAAACGGCTACTCCAATGGCTACGACACAGCAGTTTTCAACGGCGATACAAAAATTAGTTATCCTGAGGCAGCCGTAATTTTAGACCGTTCGCTTAGACTTACGGACGTGCGCTTTGATGAGGGCTATGCTGACGCGCCCGTCTGGGCAGCCCAGGCATGTGCAAACCTCAGCGCTTGCAAAATTTCCGGCTATATGTCAAGCGACGCCCTTACACGGGCGGAGTGCGCAAAGCTTCTTTATGGTTCGATTAAGGTTTTGGAAAACAGATAGAATAGCGCCCCTGCCAATTGGCAGGGGCGTTTAGCTAATCTCTGGACTTTAGGCTTTGCACCAGTTTTTCGTCAGGCTCAACTAATATGGTTTTATTGTCGGTGTATATAACCATTCCCGGCATGGAGCCGGAGGGCTTTTTAACGTGATTGACTTGAGTGTAGTCCACAGCAACCTTGCCTGATTTTCTCGCCTGAGAAAAATATGCCGTCAACGTTGCAGCCTCAAAAATGGTCTGCTCATCAGGTTCTTCACCGCCGCAGGATATTATTACATGGCTGCCAGGAACATCCTTGGTATGGAGCCAAACATCCGAGCGGCGGGCAGTTTTAATAGTAAGCCTATCGTTTTGTGTGTTGTTTCTACCCACGTATATCGGAAAGCCCGCTGTTGAGAAAAAACAGAGATATGGCGTTTCCTTAAACTTCTCCGGTTTCTTGGACTTCTGCTTTTTAACAAAACCCGTGTGCACCAGTTCGTTTCGAATTTCTGCCAACTCCCTATCGCTTTCGGCGCGCTCAATGGCGTCCATAACACTCACAAGGTAGGCTTCCTCGGTCTTGCCCTTTATGATAAGGTCGCCCAGATGCTGCTCGGCGCTCTTTGCCTTGTTGTATTCGCGGAAATACATACTTGCGTTTTGTTGGGGCGTTTTTTTAGGGTCGAGGGGAATTTTTATGAGAGGGTTCCCCTCCTGGTAGTAATTCTCCGTCACAAGTACCCTATCGCCCTTTTTAATACTAAAAATATTTGCGGTTATAAGCTCGCCGTTGAGCTTTAGTTTATTCCTGTCAGCGGCGACACGAAGCTCCTCCTGACGTGCGGCAAGCTTGCGCAGGGTTCTTTCGTGGGCGCTTTTAATAAGCTTATACAGTGATTGGGACTTTCGCTGCATTTGTTCCCGCTTTGCCCGTCGAGTATAAAACTCCTCCAAAAGTGCGGAGAAGCTTGGGAATTCCTCCTGTTCCATGCTTGATTCGTACTGGTATATCGGCATAAAGGAAAAGTCAAAGGGCTTCTCCTCCTGAAAAATCATAGTGGGCTGGAAGTGGTCCTTTTTCACCCTTTCCGCCAGTTGGTTCATTGCCTCTAAAAAGGCAGCAATGTCATCCTTTGTAAGCCTTGCTATCTGCTTTGAGCTGTCATCAAAGGCGATGAAACA
Organism: uncultured Oscillospiraceae bacterium; assembly: GCA_964576195.1. Classification (GTDB taxonomy): domain Bacteria; phylum Bacillota; class Clostridia; order Oscillospirales; family Oscillospiraceae; genus UBA2658. The sequence continues at coordinate 43,457 of CAZNUD010000007.1, forward strand.
AAGCTCCCGACAAATCAGCGGAGAAAGGCCGGAAACTCTGTCTAGCAGCCACTTGTCCGAAAGCTGGTCGCCATCGGCATTACTGAGCAGTTCGTATCTCTGTTCGCTAGTAAGCGAAAAAAACGAAGGCTTTTCTTGCTTTGGCGGCAAACGGTAAATAAGCCCCGGCATAACCTGGCGAACGCGGCTCATATCCCCGTCCACCCGGCGAAGGCAGTCAATAATGTGATCATCGGCAACTAAAATGATGTTGGAGTTTCGTCCCATCATCTCAACCAAAAGTTCTTTTTTTGTCTCTACTCCTATTTCGTCATAGGCGTCAAGCTGAAACACTAGCATGCGCTCCATATCCGGCTGCAGTATTGCGGAGATGCGCGCACCCACAAGGTGCTTTCTCAGCAGCATACAAAACATAGGCGGCGCTTGGGGATTTTCATAGCTCTGCGTAGAAACATGAATTCTTGCAGTACCCACCCCCGCACAGAGCAGCAATTTGCAGTTTTGACCGCTGCCCCGCAAAGATAATACCACCGTATCCCTCTCCGGCTGCTGGACCTTATCAATTTTTGCACCTATAAGGGAACCGCGAAGCTCCTTTGCAAGGGCACATATGGTTACAGCGTCAAGTGGCATTTTTTCTCCCCTGCCCTTTAGGGCATTTCTGTTGCCTGAATAATAGTTTCAAACAGTTCATTTATTCTGCCCGTTTCTCCCTTGAGGTAAAGGAATCCAAAAAGTGCCTCAAGTCCTGTCGCTGCGTGGTAGTCAGAAAGATCCGCGTTCTTTGGAACAGAGTTCACCTTTGCATTTCTTCCCCGCTTATATACGGCACACTCCGCCTCTGTCAGTCTGTCCAAAAGGCACTCCGTTACCTTAGATTGAGCCACTGCGCAAACCCGTGAGACTGTTTCTTTGTGAAGTCCCTTTGAGGTGGTTTTACCGTGGGCACAAAGCCATGTGCGCCAAAGCAGCTCATATACTGCGTCACCTATATGAGCAAGGCCAAGGACGCTCATAGTTTGAAGTTGAGCATCATCAAGGGTGGTATTAAGGTAATCTGTCATAGTATCTCCCTGGGTAAAATAACTCTCGGCTTGCACCGGAGGCTCCTGTTTTTTAGTCCTTCCAGTTTTCGGCGGGGACATCTTCGTACTGTGCGAAAGTCACCTCGTCGGAAAGCTTCTCAATTGGTGCTGTGCCCTGAACTGTCTGCATTTCCTGCCATTGCTGCTTGCTTATCATTATTTTCCTCGGTTTGGATCCCTCAAAGGGGCCAACAACGCCGATCTCCTCCATCTGATCCACTATCCTGGCCGCTCTGGAATAGCCCAGACGAAGCCTGCGCTGAAGCATGGAAACAGAGGCTTGCTGAGTTTCGAAAATAACGTCCACCGCCTGCGGCAGCATGGGATCATAATCTCCCGCTTCGTCGTTGGAGGACTCTGCCTTTCCGCTGTCGGCGGGGCTGCTCTTTGCCTCAGCGGCTTTCTCGATTTGCGCAAGGATATCCTCGCTGTACTCGACCTCCGCGCCCTCTTTAACAAAGTTAATCACCTGCTCGCGCTCCTCATCGGAAACGTACGCACCCTGCACACGCACGGGCTTGCCCGCACCCAGCGGGGCATAGAGCATGTCTCCCTGGCCGATAAGCTTTTCAGCCCCTGAACTGTCCAATATGATTCGGCTTTCCATTGCGGAGGACACCGCAAAGGCGATGCGGCTGGGGATATTTGCTTTCATAAGGCCGGTTATTACATCGGCTGAGGGGCGCTGTGTTGCGATAACAAGGTGCATTCCAGAGGCGCGGCCCATCTGGGCCACACGGCAGATGCTCTCCTCAACCTCTTTTGCCGCCACAAGCATAAGGTCTGCCAGCTCGTCTATAACTATAACTACTCGGGGCAATTTGGGCTCACCAAGGTTTTTCTGGTAAGCGTTGTATCCAGCCAGATCACGCACGCCCACTTCGGAAAATAGGCGGTAACGCTTAAGCATTTCAACAACAGCCCACTGCAGAGCGCCGGCAGCCTTCTTGGGGTCTGTTACAACGGGAACAAACAGGTGAGGAATACCGTTATAGACGCCAAGCTCCACCATTTTGGGGTCAATCATAATAAGCCTTACATCCTCCGGAGGGGACTTATATAAAAGGCTTAGAATAAGTGAGTTCATGCAAACGGATTTGCCCGAGCCGGTGGTGCCGGCAATGAGCAGATGGGGAAGCTTTGCGATATTGCCCACAATAGCATTGCCGCTAATGTCTTTACCAATGGCAAAGCTCAGCTTTGACTTGGCGGACTTAAAGGCAGCGCTGTCCACAATATCGTGTAGTAAAACAGTGCTTATTATCTTATTCGGCACCTCAACGCCCACGGTGGAGATTTTGTTCGGAATCGGTGCAATGCGAACACTTACAACACCAAGGCTAAGGGCGAGATCCCCCGCAAGGTTTGTAAGCTTTGCAAGTTTAACGCCTTGCTCAAGCTCCAAATCATAGCGGGTTACTGTTGGCCCGCGAGTAACACTTGTGATTCCGGCATTAACGCCAAAGCTTTGTATGGTGCTCTCAAGGCGCTCGCGGTTAAGGGCTATCTCTTCCCTGCCGTCTACACTCGTGCCGTTCCCGGCCCTCAAAAGGCTAACCGGGGGATGTTTGTAGGCATCTGCAGAGTCTACCGTGGACTTTTCAATGGTTTTTGTTATCTCTTGTGTTTCCGCCTCAACCTCTTCATGGCTTATTTTCTTTGTGGCGGAAGTAGCTGTGGTCGCCACCCCCTCCGCAGCCTTTGGTTCTGCCGTGGTAATTTCCGTTGCAACGGTTTTAGCAAGGCCTGCAACAACGGCGGCCTCCTCAACGGAGAGGGGCTTTACGTTATCTGTGGGCATGGCGGATTTAATCCCACGCTTTGATATGGGGTCATCGGCTATTATCTCCGTGCTGTCAGCTAAAAGCTGGTCGGGTGTACGCACTCTGGGTTTAGTATTAAAAAAGCCCACCTTTTCCGGCTCATATTTCTCAACCTCCGCATTTTGGCAATCCTCGTCCATGGGAATGTCAATGAGCCGGTGCTTGCGCTTGCCGTCAGCCGTGTTAACAGGCAATTCGGGTTTTGCACTAACAAACTGCTTTTGACGAACATACTGCTCCGGCCGCATTTCCGAGTAATAAGCTGCCCTTTGGGCCTTAAGCTCTTTGCGCTCCTTTAAAATTCGGATAAGCATATGGATAAACATGGGAACAGTATATCCAAGGCTGTTCATTCCAAAGAAAACAAACGAAAGCGCAAATACCGGCAGCGCCCCGTAAATGCTGACAGCAGGCTTAAGAATAAGAGCCAGTAAGCCTGAAATTACTCCGCCGGTGGTCATAGCGGCTCCAGATTCGTAAAGCTGCTTAATAATGTCTTTGTTAAGCTCCCAATCTGAACCAATGGAAAACAGGTGGTAGACAGACCCAAGAAAAACGGGGAAAAGCAGAGCACTGGTTGCTCTAAAGGCTGTGTTCCCACCACGGCTGAATCCAAGGACCCAAGTGCATATGAATAACGACAGGGGGAAAGCGTAGTATCCCCAGCCCAAAATGCCCTTTACAAAACCGCAGAAATATGTAATTAGCCATGCATCCACATCAAAAAAACCAATAACGCAGAAAATTCCAAAGAAAAAGCAGAAAACCGTTCCAAGCACCTTTGGCACGGGGCTTTTAGGCGGCGGAGGAGGTGGAACGCTTTTTCTACGCGTTTGAGTTGCCCTGGCATTGGTTTTTGCTGGGGGCTTCTTTGCCGCAGATTTTTTTGCGGCCGTCTGTTTTGTTTGAGCCATAATTATCACTCCAAATTATAGTACAAAGCTTAAAACTAAGCTTACTATTCCCGCTGTAAAGCAGTAATAGCAAAACTTAGCGAGTTTGCCCTTTTGGGACAAGCTTTTTACAAGACTGATGGAAAAGTAGGCGGAAACTCCCGCCGCAAGCATGCCCAGCAGGTACATGGGGGCCTTGGATTCCTCCACTGCTCCCACTTCAAGGGCCTTGGATAGTTTAATGATGTCCCATGCGAAAATAGCTGGAAGAGACAGCAAAAAGGAAAACTTTACTGCAAAGTTTCGCTCCAATCCCGTTGCCATTCCCGAGGCAATGGTCAAGCCGGCACGGGATACTCCCGGAAGTGCCGCAAAGGCCTGACAAGCGCCTATTATAAGCGCATCAATAACGGTCATGGTTCCTGCATTTTTTCTTCCGTTTTGCGCTTTGTCTGCCACGTACAGCGCAGTGCCAGTAAAAATAAATGCAATTCCAATAAATATAGTGCTGGAATAAAGCTTATCAATAAGATTGATAAAGGGCAGCACTATTAACAGAGGAAGCGTGCCTATTAGTATCATAAGCGCCAATCGTCTTGCGGGATTGGGCCCGTCCTCCACGGGGCTGGGGTGACGGTAGTCATGGATAAAGCCTACTATCTCCCTAAACATTTCGGCAATATCCTTCCTATAAACCAGGCACAGCGTAATTAGGGTTGCAATATGAAGCAAAACTCGAAAAAGCAAGTCATCCTCACCGGAAGTTGTAAGATCGAAAAAGCTCTGAAGCACCGCAAAGTGTCCGGAGCTTGAAATGGGCAAAAATTCTGCAATACCCTGCAGCAGGCCTGAAAGTAAAGCTACTAAATAAGTCATTCTATCCTCCGGAAATACTTAGCGCGAAAAGCTTACTGTGCTTTTGCTTCGCTGGCAGCAAACAAGCTATTTTTCTTGGCGCGGCTGCGTCGGCGCTTTGTCGGGTGGGCCTTGGATTTATAAAAGTCCTCCATCTTTTCGTCGGCCTTGTAGATAATGCGGTTTGCCGTAAGTGTGTCGTCCTCGGTGTTTCGGAATTTAATTCGTACAAGGAAGGTGCCGTGTTTTTTGCAGGAGCACAGGGACATATATCGCCTGTCCCCCTGATTTATCCAGCGGGCGGCCTTCATGCGCTCCTGGCACTTGGGGCAGCGGGGTGCTGCAAGCTCCTTGTCGTCAAAGGCACTTTCCTTTGTTGCGTAGCCTGTAAAAGCCTTGTGTTCCTCGGCTTCGAAGCGGCTTTGCCCCTCCCCGTTCTCGCATTTGCATTGAATGGAAAGGGTCCTGGCTGCTTCCTCATACTTTTTAAGGCCCTCTATAAGGTCAAGCTTTGCGCAAACAAGGGAAGTATTATAGGCATCGCCCAGCGCATCGTGGGCAACGCGGGTCTGCTCAATTTTAAAGTGCTCCATTGCAATGGAAAGGCCCGTCTGGTTTCTTCCTGCCATAGTTTGCAAATTATAAATAACTTGAATGTTAATCCATTTATCTATCCAGTCCCAGTCAAGGTCATGGATGATAATATTCTGTTCCATAATGCCCTTATCGTCGCAACCCCAGGTGAGGAAGGTACAATTTTCGCCGCAGAACTGGCGAAATTTGTTGAAAGCCTCAACAAAGCCCACACCCTGCTCCAATCTATCCTTATCAAATCCGGTCAGCTTCTCGACCTTATAGTGCATCTTTCTGAAATAAATCGGCTTAACATCAATTTGAAATTCCTCTCCGGGCTGGAGGTCATCTGTCAGCTTCACTGCGCCTATTTGAATTATTTCACCACGCAGGTGAATAGGTAGTTTATTAAACACAGCGGATTGAGCGGACATGGCCTGGTTCCACTCCATGTCCATCACAATATAGCTCATTGCGCAAATCATTCCTTTCGGTGTCCAGGTAAATAAAAACGTGATACAAAAGCTAAGGAGCAATTGGTCACAATCTCACGATTAGCTATTGTATCACATATCATACAATAAAAATAGTGTTTTTTGCTGTGAGTGCCGGAATAAACGTTTTTTTTCATTTCACGGGCGCTTTGATGTCTTTTTTGCCGATAAAACAGTAAATTCCAAAGACTATAGCATACATCACAACGGAAAAAACGATAATAGTTGCACCGCTGGCAATTCCCAGTACATAGGAAATCCAAAGTCCCCCAAGACAGAAGAATAGCCCAAGTGCAATCGCTATCAACATCCGTGACTTTAGCTTTTTTGATATTAGTCCTGCCGTGGCCGCCGGAGCCGTAAGTAATGCAATAATAAGGATAATACCTGCAACACGTATAAGCACTACAATGGTAAGTGCCACAAGGATAAGCAGTAAGTATTCCAAAAAAGTTGTTTTCAGCCCGATAATACTTGCAAAACTCTCATCAAAAAGGAAGGCCTTCCAATCGTTAAAAAGGATAATTACCGCAAAACACACTACTACCGCAAGGACTATCATCATGGTAAGTTCGCTCTTGGTAACGGAAAGAATGTTTCCGAACAGGTAACTGTTCATATCCGGCGGGTAACTGTCCATAAAGCCTATAAAAGCCGTACCCAGAGCCATGCCGAGGGACCAGAAAAGAGCGATAATAATGTCCGTGTGCACCCCGCCCTTACGCTTAATTGCCCCAATGCCCACTGCCGCGCCCACTGAAAAAAGCACCGCACCAAACATCGGTTCAAAGCCGCATAGATAGCCCAGGCCTACGCCGCCATAGGCAGTGTGAGCAATGCCGCCGCTCATCATAATAAGCTTCTTTTCAACAATTATCACGCCGATAAGTCCACAAACAACGCTAGCCAGCACGCAGGTATAAACCGCATTCTGCAAGAACTGATAGTGAAGGATAGCACTAAACATCTACTTGCCCTCCCCTGCTTTACCGCCCGAGTCCAATTTGCATTCGTGACTGCCAAGCACCCTGTGCGGCACACCATGGCCTATAAGGTCCACCGGACAGCCATACATTTCAGTTACGATTCGCTGGTTAAGCTCCGGTGCGCCGTGGTAAACAAGCTTATCGTTAAGGCAGGCAAGGCTTGATACCTGCGAGGCAATAGCCATAAGGTCATGGGAGACAAGAACAATGGTGACACTTTTATTAAGCTCCGCCAGAAGCTCATATATCCTTGCCCTCGAGGCGGGGTCAACGCTTGCTGTAGGCTCATCAAGCAGCAGTATCTTTGGTTCCACAGCCAGCGCCCGCGCAATAAGCAGCCGCTGGAACTCTCCCCCGGAAAGCTCTGATATCTGCCGCTGAGCAAGCTCCTCTATGCCCACTTTTATAAGCATTTCCATAGCCTTTTGCCTGTTACTGTCGTTAAAGCGGAGAAATGGGTGCAGACCACCCTTTTGAAAGGCGGTCATAACGGTTTCTTTCACAGAAATCGGAAAAGCCCTGTCTACTGAGGAAAACTGGGGCACATAGCCTATAAGCGCCCGTGCCTCTGGCTTTTCACTGCCATAAATGCTAATTTTGCCGCTTCTTTTTTCCACAAGTCCAAGAATTGCCTTTAGCAGCGTAGACTTGCCGCCGCCGTTTGGGCCTATGATGCCTAGAAACTCCCCGTCTTGCACATCAAGGCACACGCCGTTTAAAGCCGGTGTGTGCCTGTAATTAACGGATAAGTCTTCTATGTGGAGAGCCAGTGCGTTGTCACTGTTCGTCATAGCCACTTATCGCCTCCGATAAAGTATTTGCCATGGTTTTAAGGTTATTAATATAATCTCCGGACAGCGGCTCAAGCTGAGCGGTTACGCCGCCAATCTCCTCGGCAAAGGCCTTGCTCTGACTGCTGTCTGCCTCAGCCTGATAGAAAATAACCTTAATCCCCTCTCTTTTTGCAAGGTCTATCATCTCCTGCATATGGGCAGCGGTTGACTCCTTACCTTCTTCCTCCAGCGCGTACATTTCAAGTCCGTAATCGTCGGCAAGGTAACCGAATGCAGGGTGGAAAACAATAAACTTCTTAAAAGAAAGCTTTTCCAAAACTGCCTCTATATCAGTATCGGCAGCATTTATTTCTTCAATATAAGCCTTGGCGTTGTTTTTGTAGGTTTCCGCGTTTGCCTTGTCAAGAGCGCTCATTTCCTCGGCAATAGTGTTCACCATTACCACCGCTCTTTTGGGGGAAAGCCAGATGTGCGGATCGCGCTCAGAGCCTATGAACCTATCATCATATTCCACCGCGCATACATCGGCAAGTGAAACGATCTTAGTTTTTTCATTTACAGAGGGTAAAATATTATTCTTCTCTGTAGTGATGCCTATGCTGAAATATATAACAGCATCTGAGAACTCCTCCATCTGCATAGGGGTAGGCTCATAGTTTTCAGGACTGCTCCCGGGCGGCACCATTACAACCGTTTTAACCAAATCACCGCAGACAGCTTTAACAAAGGCCTCCTCCGGAACTATGCTTACGGCTATAACGAGGCCCTCTGTATTGTTTTCCACTTCCGGTGCGGCGCAAGCGCAAAAAACGCCTAAATAAACAGCCGCAATTAAAAAAAGTGCAAAAATTCTCTTCATTTAATACTCCTAAAAATCTATAAGCCAATATGCCAATATGCAATTCATTTGCAAATTGGATTATAAACTTGCTTATTGGCAATGTCAAGAAAATTATATCGAAAACCCTTAGTTTTTTGCATTTTTACTTTTTTCGGCACATTCCTTACAGTGCCCATAAAGAATAGAACTGGCGCAACGCAAGTCGAAGCCGTGCTTCGTGGAAATATGGCGGATTATTTCGTCCATATAGCCGCAGTCAAGGTGCACCACCCTGCCGCACTGGGAGCACTGCAAATGCAGGTGTTCACCGCAGCCACTATCAGGCTCTCTGAAAATATAGCTTGCCATTTTCCCATCATCTGTTACATATTTTAAGAGCTTTTCCTCGGAAACCAGTCTGTCCAGATTTCGGTATACAGTGGTTTTGTTTGCTCTTTCGTTTATCGTGTGGATGTAGTCATATACATTTGCGGCCGTAACCGCCCTTTCACGGTTGTCCTTAAGATAGTCGATAATAATATTATAAAGCTTAGTGCTGTAACCTTCACTGCGCATAGTATTATACCTCGTTTCAATTAGTCGACTAAGTTGACTAATATTATGCCATGATGCTGCAGGGTTTTCAAGCTAAGATATTAAGCCAAGGTCCCCTCCCGGACGTTTTTAAGCTTGTAAAAAACGTGAAAGTATAATAAAATCATCAAAAGCAATGGGAGTATATATATGAAAACTATGGCAGAGTAATTTGCCACCGGTTACTACTCCTATAAGGAGCGTGAGCTATGAACACTCTACTTTTAAACGACGGTGTTTCCATCCCGCAGCTTGGCCTCGGGGTATATAAAACCTCCGAGGGCGGCGAATGCGAAAACGCCATAGTCTGGGCCCTGGAAAAGGGTTATCGCCATATAGACACCGCCGCATACTACGGCAATGAAAGCGCCGTGGGCAAGGCGGTGAAAGCCTCCGGCCTTCAGAGAAGCGAAGTTTTTGTTACCACCAAAGTATGGGTGGACAGAATAAAATCCCATACTGTAAGAGACTCCTTTATGGAAAGCCTTGATAGACTTGATTTAGATTATATAGACCTTTATCTCATTCACTGGCCGGTTGAAGGCTATGAGGATGCGTGGCAGGAACTAATAGATCTTAAGGATCGGGGGCTTGTGCGCTCCATAGGCGTTTCAAACTTTAATCCCCACCACATTGAAAGGCTTAAGGAGCAAACGGGACTTCTCCCCTCTATGAACCAAATCGAGTCCTACCCCTATTTTCAAAACCAAGCGCTTATTGACTACTGTCTTGAAATAGGTGTAGCCATCACCGCGTGGCGGCCTCTGGGCAAGCTGAGCTACGGCATTTTGGATGACCCGGTTTTAAAAGAGCTTTCCCATACCCATGGTAAGTCCATTGCCCAAATCATAATACGATGGCATCTCCAGCGGGGCCTTGTTATTATACCCAAGTCCTCCCACAAGGAACGGATACATCAAAACTATGAAGTTTTTGGTTTTGAGCTTTCACAGGAGGAAATGGCACAAATCAGCGCTATAGACAAAAATCAGCGTATTGGTGCCGACCCCGAAAATGTGCCATACTGATTTTTAAATAGCAAAGCGCGGCAGTAATCTGCCGCGCTTTTTCTATATTATTATATCTATTACTGCTCTGCCAGCTTCTTAAGAATAGCCAGAGTAAAACGCCACATTCTGTCAACTGATTCCAGTTGCGCCCGTTCCCTTGGGGTGTGAATGTCATAAAGATTGGGTCCGTAGGAGATAATATCTGTATCCCGAAGGCGCTGGGCAAAATGCCCGCATTCCAATCCTGCATGAAGTGCCATTGCCTCAGGTTCCTTATTAAACAGTTCTCGATAAGTATCCTTTGCCAAATCCCGCAGTGGCGAAGTTTGCTTGTACTCCCAATGGGGATAATCTCCCGAAAAAACGCACTCTGCCCCGCAAAGCTCGGCAAGGGCGCCGTATCTTACCCGCATTTCCTCCTTGCGGCTGCCAACGCTGCTGCGGCTTGAGGATAGAATGCTCAACCGGTTTTCGCTCTGTTCAATAAAACCGGGGTTTGCGGAGGTTTCCACAAGACCCTCAATATCAAAGCTCATACCCATAACACCGTTTGGAATAAGTGTAAGAATCGCGACAGCCCTTTTTCTGCAAGCCTCGGTGTAACACTTAGCTGTTTTACCCTCACCCTTTTCTAATGTAAGCTTAACGCTGTCACGCTCACCCAGTTCATGACAAAATGTTGCTTCCATTTCCTTTACTAATGCTTCAATCTCCCCCAAACCCTCCGGGCTGCAGAAAAGCTTGGCCTGGGCGTTGTTGCAAATGGCGTTCATCTTGCCCTGGGCAGTAATGCTTGCAATACCAACTCTATTTCCAAGGGCCGCCAGCACTCTGCCAATAAGAATTATGGCGTTTCCCATTCCCGTGTGTATCTCAGCTCCGGAATGTCCTCCACGAAGTCCGCTTATTTTAAGAGTAAGCTCCTGACCATGCCGTTGTTCAAAATACAGCGGCAGGGTAATTTCATTGCGAAAGGCCCCCGCACAGCTTGTGAAGAAAACCCCTTCCTCCTCGGTGTCCATGTTAAAGAGATATTTTCCCTTAAGCCTTGAGCAATCCAGCTTCTGTGCGCCGGTAAGCCCCGTTTCCTCAGAAACGGTAAAAACCGCCTCAAGGTCAGGGTGAGGAATGTCCTCACTGTCCAAAACAGCCAGCGCGTAGGCCACCGCAATGCCGTTATCGGCGCCAAGTGTGGTTCCGTCGGCGGAAAGGTAACCGTCTTTAATTATAAGGCCGATACCGTCTGAGTAGGCCCTGTTGCAGCCGGCATCCCGCACATAAACCATGTCGGTGTGTCCTTGCAAAATAACTGGGGCGCATTTGCAATCCTTAACCGTGGCCGGTTTTTTAATAATTACGTTATAGACCTGGTCTTGATATACCTCCAAGCCGCGCTCTCTGGCAAAGCCAACCAAATAGTCACTAATAGCCTTTTCATCGCCGCTTTCCCGCGGTATTTTAGAAATCTCTTCAAAAAAATGAAGAACCCTATTGTCGCCCATTATAGCTCCTTTCATGTGCAGGCCGCTTCCGCAGCAGAGTTGCCGCAGAAGAAGGCATAAATTCCGTCCTTTTTCAGCAGTTAGCGAGGCCTCCCTGCTCAGCAATTCCATCTTTGGTTAAAACTAATATACGACTAGCATTATCAAGTATGCAGTATCTTAACAAATGCTGTCAACAGACTAATTAAGCATATGTGTCATGCCGCGCTGTCAGAGCGCAGGATAACCGGTTTTAAACGCTTTGTAAGGTAAGCCCCAAGAAGGGCGGAAAGCCCGTCCCCGGGTAAAAAAACCGCAACGCAGTAAATAAGCAAATTTCTAATCTCCACTTGGGAGGAAAGATAGAAATAGTTAATTAGGGCATAGTAAGTGGCCCCCACCGAATAGGTTACAAAAAGTCCCGTAAATCCAGCAATAAGGTAGCCCTTCATTCCATTGCTTCTCTCGGCAATGAGCCCCGAAAACCATGCCCCCAGCGCCATTCCCGGAAGATAGCCAAAGGATGGGAGGAGCACATAACCCGGCCCGCCCCCTTGGGTAAAAACCGGAATACCAAGCAAACCGATAAAAATATAGATAAGCACAGACACCGCCCCCTGCTTTTTCCCCAGCAACAGACCAGCCAGATTTGTGAAGAAAAACTGCATGGAAAAAGGCACAGCAGGCAGCGGAATTCTGATATATGCGCCCGCCGCAATAAGCGCAGCGAACAGCGCGCAGAGCACCATTTCTTTAACGCTGAGAGCTTTTTTCATCTCCCCTCTCCCAGACCTATAAGCTGCACTTCGCCGCTATTCAATGCAATTCTCTCGCCGCATCCGGACATCACAATTAAGCTTCCATCCTCACCAATTCCTACAACCACGGCATGCATATTCCTACCGCCTCTGTCGAAGCACACTCGCTTTCCCTCCATTAGCCAACGGCTACGGTATTCACTAAGAATTGCCTGCCTGTTCAATGCCAGAGTCCGGTAAATCTCCGCGCAAATCTCCGCCCCTAGGCGGTTTCTGGATAGGCATATTCCCAAGGACCCCGCTAGATTTTCAAGCTCGGCCGGAAAACTATCTGTATTGCAATTTATACCCACGCCAATAATAACTCCCAGTTCATCCCCGCTTTGGGGATCTTTTACGCTCTCGCATAGAATCCCGCAAATTTTTCTTTCCTCAAAGTAAATGTCGTTCACCCATTTAATTTTCGGCTCTGTCCCTGACACAGTTTCCAGTGCCCTGCAAACCGCCACAGCCGCTGCAATGGTAATCATCTGGGTTTCGCCAAAAAGCTCCGCAGGGCGCAGCAGCAGGCTCATATAAAGCCCTGTGCTCTTAGGGGAATAAAAGCTCTTTCCTTGTCTTCCCCGACCGGCACTTTGCTCCTCGGAGGCCACTAGGGCCTCCTTCTCGCCTGAAAGGGCAAGATTTTTTGCAAAGCTGTTTGTGGAGTCAATGATGTCAAATATGTGTATTTGTCCCGGACAAATCTCCTTTGGTAAAAAGCCGCGCAGGCTTTCTGCGGACAGTTTTTCCACTGGTAACATTCGCTCACCTCTTAAATAATTGCTTTTCATTTGATGATAAAGCAGTACCGTCTACCAGTCAACAGTTTTTATCCAAAAGAATGAATTGTGCATATGAGGGAATACTAAGCTGTATTAACCGCTAGGGAGGTAATTAAAGTTGCTGAACAAGGTTGAAATCTGCGGCGTAAACACCGCAAAACTAAAGGTACTGAAAAACGAGGAGACCATGGAACTGCTTCGTTTGTGCAAAGAGGGTGATACAAAGGCGCGGGAAAAGCTAATTAACGGCAATCTGCGCCTTGTTCTATCGGTAATTCAGAAATTTATGTCCCGCGGCGAGCGGGTAGACGACTTGTTTCAAGTGGGCTGCATTGGTCTTATCAAAGCTATCGACAACTTTGATATCTCCCAGCCCGTCCGTTTTTCGACCTATGGCGTGCCGACGAGTGTCATACGTTGAAATTAGATCCAATCCACATTACAAAACCTTTTCACCTTGACAGCTGGGCCTTTCTGCGTTACAATACCGAGGCGTTGAATTTAAATATGCGCCTGTAGCTCAGCTGGATAGAGTGCGAGCCTCCTAAGGTCACGGAAAACCTTCCACCTTGGCAAAAAGGGCATAAGGTTCAAACACAACAATTTCATACATGCGCCTGTAGCTCAGCAGGATAGAGCG
>CAZNUD010000008.1:0-53258 GCA_964576195.1 uncultured Oscillospiraceae bacterium
TTCCCATGAAGCGAAAACTTCTCATATTCTGCGCTCTAATTTCGAACGCAAAAACACACGAATGGCTTATATAAAGGGCCTTCCAGCCCCTTACTCTCTTACCCTTGTTATCAATACAACCGTCTCAACGTGCGCGGTTCTCGGAAACATATCCACTGCAACAGCCTTTACAGGCCCGTAGCCCTTTTCTACAAACAGCTTCATATCCCGCGCTAATGTAGCCGGGTCACAGGAAACATAAACCACCCGCTGCGGCGCCATCTCTGAGATAGTCAAAATAACATCGGAGCTAAGCCCCTTCCTTGGAGGATCAACCACCACCGTGTCCGGCCGAACGCCCCTTTGCGAAAGCTCCCTTGCAGCGACTCCCGCGTCACCGCAAATAAACTCGGCGTTTTCAATTCCATTTCTGACAGCATTTTCCCGCGCGTTTAAAACAGCCTCCTGCGACACCTCCGCGCCGAAAACCCTCTTTGCGTTCTTTGCCAGACACAGGCTTATGGTTCCAGCTCCACAGTAAAGGTCTAGAACCGTCTCCTTACCCTTGGGGCTGGCGTACTCAAGTGTCTGAACATAAAGCTTCTCCGCCTGCTTAGGATTGATTTGAAAGAAGCTCTGGGGTGAAATACAAAAACGAATACCGCAAAGCTCGTCTTCAATTATTTCGCTTCCCCAAAGGGTATAATATTCACCTGAAAGCACAGTGTTTCCGGTGCTTTTGTTAACGCACAATACTATTCCAGTAAGCTCCGGGCAAGCCTCTCTCAGGGTTTCTATTAGCGCCGCTGTGTGCTCATGCAGCCCCTTGGTGGAAACGATGACCGCCACCGATTGGGGAAAAGTCATACTGCACCGGGTAAACAAATGCCGCACGGTGCCTTTTCCTGTTTTTTCGTTAAAGGCAGGAATGTGGTGCTTGTCCATAAACTCTCTTAAGGCCGCCGTGCATCGTACAGAGAGCTCAGTCTGAATGAGACAGTCTGTAACCGGAATAATGTCGTGGCTTCGCTCACGGAAAAACCCGGTAATAGCACCGTCCTGACCGCTGCCCACTGCGTAAATGGCCTTGTTTCTGTATCTAAGTTCATGGTCGGCCCCGATAATCATTTCAGCCTCAAAATCCAAACCGCCCACCCGCTTAAAGGCGTCGTTGACCCTTTTTAGCTTGAAGTCCAGCTCCTCATCGTAGCTCATATGCATTAAATCACAGCCGCCACACTTGCCGAACACAGTGCAGGCTGGTGTGATGCGGGCAGGGGAGGGGCAAAGAAGCTTTACACCCTTGCCGTAAGCTGCCGAGGCCGTAACCTTGAGAATAAGCACCTGCCAAAGCTCCCCCAGCAGTGCTCTATCAACAAAAACGGCTCTTCCACCGATGCGGCATACTCCCGCACCGGTGCTGGAATATCCCTCAATTTTCACCGTATAGGTTTGATTTTTGCGAAGCTCGTCCATTATTACCTCCGTGGAGCATTATCTCAACTGTAATATTAGCATGTTATAATATAAATAGCACTTTATTTTTCGTAAATCTGTGGTAGAATATACAAGAAATATCGGTATTCATCGGAAACCGGCAAAAACCGGGGCAGTAAGCCCAGATAAACGCCCCCGCGCCGAAAGGATTTTAAGTATGAAACAAATTACTCAAAGTATTCTCGGCCTATTGCTTGTGGCTTTAATAGCTATTCTTGGCCTTATAGTCTACCGCAGCTATGCGGAAAATCAACGCCTAATTCAGGAGCAGCTTGAGGCTCAGGAAACTCCTGCCCACATCCCAACGCCCACCCCCACACCGGAGGCGGTCACGGAGCCAGAAAACTATGCCGAAGCCACCCTTGGCATATGCGGAGATATTGTTGTCCATTCCGGTCTGAATACCCAGTCTTTGGGTCAAGACGGCAGCTATAACTATGCCCCCATTTTTGCGGGAGTGTGGGATTGCACAAATAGCGCCGATTACTCCATATGTACTATGGAAACCACCTTCCCCGAAACAGCGGAATATACCGGATACCCCGAATTTAAATCTCCTCCCGAGCTTGCGACAACCTTAAAAACTGTGGGCTTTAACCTAATAAACACCGCAAGCAACCACAGCGTAGACGGACAGAAAGCCGGTATTCCCAGAACTCTGGACATTCTAGACCTAAACGGGCTTGATCATGTGGGCACCTACCGCTCCCAAGAAGAGCGTGACCTTAATAACGGCATAGTAGTTAAGGATATTAATGGCATTAGCATCGCCTTTATGTCATATACCTACGGGACAAACGCCATACCCGTAACAGGCTTTGAATACGCTGTAAACATCTTCTATAACGACTATCTGAACAACAACATGTCCGACGTTAACTACGAGCTTCTCCGTCAGGACATGGCTGCGGCAAGAGCACTTAATACAGACATAATTCTAGTCCAAATGCACTGGGGGCTTGAATACGAAACCAGCGCTAGACCCTATCAGATAGAGCTTGCCGACTTCCTGTTTCAGGAGGGGGCAGATATTATCATCGGTGGCCATCCCCACGTACCCGAACCTATGGAGCTTCGCAAGGTGACCGACGAAAATGGCAACGAGCGTGTATGTTTCATGGTTTACTCCATGGGGAATCTTGTCTCCTGTATGGACGACCCATACACCGACCTCACCGCTGCCCTCCATATTAATATTCGGAAGAATCTTGACAACGGTGAAACTGTTCTCCGTCATATTGCTTACTACCCGATGAAGATGATGGACATGAACGACTACGGTCTAAACCCCGGTTACCGCTATGCTGTATGGAACCTCAACTCTGCAATAGACAGCTATAATAAAGGCAACAACATGGGCATCATTAATGACGCTGTTTATGCCGATATGCAGCAGGCGGCTGAAGATGCTCGCAGTATCTTGGGTGAGCAGTTTGACTATATAAACGGCGGCGTTGACGCTGCTAAATGGGCGCTGGAAAACTAAAAGAAAATAGGATACCCAATAAGAGCAAGAAGGGCGGACAAAAAGCCGTGAAGCAACTTACCCCAAAGGTGCTTTCCGGCAGATAGTCCGCCCTCAGCTATTGCCGAGAGGGCCTGCGCCTGTACCGAAAGTCCCCCAAAGCCCAGAATAAATGCACTCAGTGCAAGATTTAAAGCAGAAATGCCCATACCCTTCATGGAGCTTATACCGCCTCCAAGCTCCATGAGCCCTGTCAGTAGGCTCCGCGAAAAGCCAAGCTCCAGGCCAAAGCCTTCTGAAAGCCGCCCCATAAGGGCCATAAGCAAACCGCTTTCCTCCAATAGCCCCAAAACCACGCAAAAAAACACCACAAAGCCGCATACTGCCCCGCAAACGGAAACGGACCTCTTAACCGAGGCACTGAAAGCTTCAGGCAAGGGTCTAAAGCTAACATCCCCAGCAAACTGAGCAAACTCCCCGTGCTCCTTCCAACAAAGCAGCATTCCCGTAAGTATAGCTGCGGCAATATGTACACCGTATAGAAAAATTCCTGCGGCACTGCTCTTGAAAACCTCCCCGCCAGCGACCCCAATAATGAAAGCAGGCCCCGTATTGTCACAAAAGCCTAAAAGCCTTTCCGCCTCGCTTTTTGAAACACTGCCATTTTTATTAAGCTGGACTGCAGCCACTGCTCCCAGCGGATAACCCCCTGTCAGCCCCAGAAAAAAAGCCCCGGCGCCCGCCCCGGAAACCCCAAATAATCTTGATGTGGCAGGGGAGAGGGCCTTAGATAGTTTTGCCGTTAATCCAAGCTCCGTAATAAGGCTGCCCACCACCATAAATGGAAATAGCGATGGAAGGATTGTTTCTAAGCAAATCTCAATTCCCCTTCGCGCTCCATGAGAAACCGCTGACGGACACAAGGTAAGCCCGATAAAAGCCAAAGCCGCCAGGACTGCTGAGACCGCTAGTGAACCGTTCTTTTTAAGCATTGCATCGCCCCCTATTAGGACAAGTGTATGATAATGCCCCCAAGCAAATACTGCTAAAACTGATCTTCGACTCATAAGCTTATTCGAGGTGATGAAGGTGAAGAGCAAAAAACGCGCGCGTCCCCTGATGGATAAGCTTGGCCTGCCAGCTCAGATTCTGCCGCGTGAACCTAAAATAACCATCTGCGGCAGCAGGGTTCTCATAGAAAACCATGGTGGCATAATGACCTATACAAAAGAGCGCATTGAGGTGCGGTCAAGGAGCGGTTTTGTGCGCATAAACGGCGACGGGCTGCAACTTGCCGCCATGACCCTCACCGACATAGTTGTGCGCGGCCTCATAATCTCCGTGGAGCTGTGCTGAAAGGGGCTGCAATGGTTAGATTTTCAGATTTAATTAGAGGATATGCCATTATCAGCGCCACAGGCGCCGAACCTGCCCGGCTGCTTGATAAACTAACTCAAAGACAGATAGGTTTTTGGAGCGTCACACCGGAGGGGGACTTCACTCTCAAACTTTGCATACGCCTTAAAGATGTGTCCCGAGTTCTGGATCTATCGGAAGAAAGTCGCTGTGACCTGGAGCTTTTTAACCGGCGCGGTGCACCTCTTAAAATAAAACAAGCACGGCGGCGTTACGTCCTGTGGCTGCTGCCCCTGGCAATGTTTTCGCTTTTAGTTATTCTCTCCATGTTCACATGGAAAATAGAGATTATCGGGAATGAAAAGGTCAGCGACGAGGAAATACTAAACGCCATGGAGGACTGCGGTGTTTTTATCGGCAGCTTTCACCCCTCCTATTCAAGCGACAGCATTAGAAACCGTGTAATGGTTAAAATTCCGGAAATCAAATGGATAAGCGTAAGCGTATTTGGCAGCCGTGCCCGCATACTTCTACGTGAACGCACAGAGATCCCTGAGGTCTACGTAAAAAAAGAGCCTGTTAATGTTGTTGCCGAATATCCGGGCATAATAGAACAGCTTCGTGCCTTCCAAGGAAAGCCACTGTTTATCAGAGGCCAAACCGTAGCAAAAGGTGATATCTTAATTTCCGGCGCAGTTCCCTCCATGTCGGAGAGCACGATTGTCTGCCATGCCAAAGGCGAGGTAATAGCCCGCACATGGCACGAAATAACCGTACTCATGTCCATTGAATATACGGAGAAGGTTCCTACCGGCGAAAAAGACAGCCGCCTTGCCCTGATTTTTGGGAATAAACGAATAAATTTTTACTCAAGCAGTGGAATTACGGGTGCAAAGTGTGATAATATTATTCATGAATACAAATTGGGGATTAATGGGATCTTCACATTTCCCATTAGCCTCATTTGTGAGCAAAGCTTGGCTTACGAAACCTATTCCGCCCGAATTGACACGGCCCTTGCCAAAAAGGTGTTATCCGAGCGGGCGGAGTCAGAGCTTCTCCGCCGCATAGGGGAGGGGGGAGAGGTAATTAAAAAGTCCATAACCTTTGCGGAAACAGACGGTTGCTTAGTTGCCACACTCCGTGCTGAGTGCAGGCAGGATATAGCAGAGGAGCTACCCATGACCCAAGCGGAAATTGAGCAGGTCCGCATACTAAATGAATCCTTGGAGGAAAACATTACTCAATGACAGAAAGAATTATGGCGGTAGACCGCATGGAGCAGATAATCAGCGTTTTCGGCTCCTTTGATAGAAATATCCACCTTATTGAAGACGAGTTTAAAGTAAAGGTAGTGGATCGAGAGTCGGAGCTTCACATTAGCGGGGAAGCCGAGGATGTGATGTTTGCGGAAAAGGCGATACAGGGACTTTTGTCTCTGGCAGGACGCGGTGAGAATATAGACGAGCAAAGCGTCCGCTATATTATTAAGTTAGTACGTGAGGGTGCCGAAAGAAAAATTGACAAAATAGCCGGGGATGTAATCTGCATAACAGCCAAGGGAAAGCCCATTAAGGCTAAAACCGTCGGTCAGAAGGAGTATGTGGATGCCATACAGTCAAACACAATAACCCTGGGCATAGGTCCCGCCGGAACGGGCAAAACCTACCTTGCCGTTGCCGCCGCAGTGAATTCCTTCAGAAACAAAGAGGTTAACCGCATTATCCTCACCCGTCCGGCTGTGGAAGCGGGGGAACGGTTGGGATTTCTTCCCGGGGATCTGCAGAGCAAGGTGGATCCCTACCTTCGCCCCCTGTACGACGCCATGTTCGACATGCTGGGATCGGAAACCTACAACAAGTACCTTGAGCGCGGCAACATTGAGGTTGCCCCCCTTGCCTATATGCGAGGCAGGACCCTTGATGATAGCTTCATTATTCTCGATGAGGCTCAAAATACCTCCCGTGAGCAGATGAAAATGTTCCTAACCCGCATAGGCTTTGGCTCAAAGGTGGTAATAACCGGAGACGTAACACAAATAGATCTTCCCGGTGACAAGCAGAGCGGCCTTAAGGAGGCCATGCGCGTGCTTCAAAACATAAATGATATTAAGATCTGCCGCCTAACCGGTGAGGACGTTGTCCGACATGTGCTCGTTCAGCGCATTATTGAGGCTTACGAAGCTGAAGACAAGAAGCGCAGCCAAAACGCCCCCAAGCCCGCCTTTTCAAAGTCTGTCCCAGGGCAAAAAATTACTCAGAAAACCTTTAAGAGGAAAAACTAATGAGCCACAAAGTCTATTTCATCCGTGAAAAGCCTGGACTGGGCCTGTTTTCTGCAAAGCGCCTAATTAAGCTTGCTGTCCTAGCTACCTTGAAGGAAGAAGGTATAAGCGCCCCCTGTCAGCTCAGCGTCCTGCTCACGGATGATGAGAGTATTCACCAATTAAACCGACAATTTCGCCAAGTAGACAGGGCCACTGACGTCCTTTCCTTTCCTGCCAACTACCTGATGGCCGGAGCCTTTGACCCGTCAGACTGCGAAGTAAACCCCAAAACCGGCCGTATAGTATTGGGCGACATGGCCCTATCAATTGAGCACGCCGTTGCTCAGGGCAGAGAGTTTTGCCATGGCACAAAAAGAGAGCTTCAATACCTAACAGTTCATTCCATGCTTCACCTGCTAGGCTATGACCACATGGATGAGGGTGAGCAGAAGCGCCAGATGCGTGCCAGAGAAAAGGATATTATGGCCTTGCTTGAAGGAGTGAGGGAGCAGTGAAGCACTTTAAATATGCCCTTTGCGGTATAAAGAAAACAGTCCGTGAGGAGTGCAGCTTACGCATTCACCTGTGCTTTGCCTTTTATGTAATTCTTGCCGGATTTGTTACCGTCGTTTCCCATAACCAATGGTTCATCCTCATTCTATGTATAGCCGCGGTCATATCCCTTGAGTGTATAAACACCGCCATAGAGCGTCTGTGCAATGTCCTCCACCCCCGGCAAAGCCGGGCCATAGGATTTGTTAAGGATGCCGCTGCCGGCGCTGTTTTAGTCTCTGCAATAGCCTCTGCTGTTATTGGCTGCCTAATTTTCTTTAACACTGAAAGGCTAAACGCCGCTTATGCCTTCATTACTAAATGGCCCATAGCGGCCTTCCTTATAATACTTACTCTTGTCCCTGCCATTTTCTTTGTGCGGGGAAACTTCAAAGGAGAAAACCGATGAAAAACCAAACGCAGACCAAGGCCGCCATGGTAACAATTGCGGGCCGTCCAAACGTTGGCAAATCAACTCTTACAAACACCTTGGTTGGAGAGAAAATCGCCATAGTATCCAATAAGCCTCAGACCACCAGAAACCGTATTTGCGCCATCCTGAACCGGGGCAATACCCAAATAGTTTTTATTGACACTCCGGGTTTCCACAAGGCCAGGACACGCCTTGGCGAATATATGGTTAAGGTAATCAAGGCCTCCGTTGCCGATGTTGACGCGGTTGTTTTAATGGTTGAGCCTATCCCCTCCGCAGGCCCTCAGGAGCTTGAGCTTATTGCGCAGTTGAAGCGGAGCAAATCACCCTCAATTTTGGTAATAAACAAAATAGACACCGTGGAAAAGCCTGTGCTTTTAGAGGTAATAACTGCCTATGCCGACCTTCACGACTTTTCTGCTATAATACCCATAAGCGCACGAAAAGGGGATGGCGTAAACGTTCTGTTAGACGAGCTTGAAAAATATGCCACTCCCGGCCCAAGACTCTTTCCTGAGGATATGGTTACAGACCAGCCTGAAAAGCAGGTTTGCGCAGAGATAGTCCGTGAAAAGCTTCTTCACTGCTTAGATAAGGAAATTCCCCATGGAACCGCCGTTGTCGTTACAAAATTTTCCGAGCGCACAGACAAGGAGATAATAGATTTAGACGTAACCATTTTTTGCGAAAAGGCCAGCCATAAGGGCATGATTATCGGCAAAAACGGCGAGATGTTAAAGAAAGTTGGAGAGATGGCCCGTAAAGACATTGAGAGATTTATGGGCGCTAAGGTCTATCTTCAAACGTGGGTCAAGGTTAAGGAAAACTGGCGCGACAGCGACACCCTGTTGAGAAATTTTGGTTTTTCTGAATAAAAATACCGACGGCGATTAATTATAATCCCGCTTTGCCGGCACATAATAATTGTGCGAGGTGATGTGGTGTGAAAGACAATTTCGTTTGGAAAATGTTTTGCGAAACGGGAGAGCCACTGTGCTATCTTATTTATCGCTCGGCTATGAAAGACAAAAAAAAAGAGCCGTATTTCCCACCGCAGGACACCATCGCTTTCAACGGCACGGGGGAAAAGCCCCGGGTCCGTTTTTGAGATGTGCCGTGTCGGCTCGCGTAGGTATCTAAGCACGGATGATGCTGTTCGTCGGTAGATATCACTGTTTATGCCTTTTCTTAAATGAAAAGCCATAAAATGCGCGGGTCGATACGGCTGAGGGTTACATAATATGCACAAAACAACAAGAGCCTTAGTGCTAAGAGAAGTAAAATACAAGGAAGCCGATAAAATACTAACCGTGCTTACCGAGGACGAAGGCAAGCTTACCGTAACCGCCAGGGGAGTTATGCGCAAGGGTAGCAAAATTGCTGCCGCTTGTCAGCTTTTAACCTTTTCGGAAATGACTTTATACCAGTATAACGGTCGCTGGTCTATTAGCGAGGGTCAGACGGTAGAGCAGTTTTTAGGACTAAGGGAAGATATTGCTGCACTCGCTCTGGGAAACTATTTCGCAGAGCTTCTTGAGGCAAGCTCCGACGAGGATTACCCCAATGTCCAGATGCTTAGTCTCGGATTAAACAGTCTTTTTGCCCTAAGCCGCCGCCTATATTCGCCGGAGCACATCAAAGCCGTTTTTGAGCTTAAACTTATGTGTCTTTCTGGTTACGAGCCTATAGTTGAATACTGCTCGTCTTGTGGTAAGGAGCCGGAAAACCCTATTTTCAGCACCATGGGCGGCACTATATTGTGTTCAGACTGCCCTTCAGACTACGGTGAAACGATTCCTCTGTGCTCGGCATCCCTCTCAGCCCTGCGCCATATAGTACAAAGTGACATAAAGCGTGCCTTTTCCTTTACCCTGGAAAAGGAAGCTCAAAAGCACCTTTCTCGAATTTGTGAAAGCTATTTGTTAGCCCAGCTGGACCGACGTTTCACCTCCCTTGATTACTGGCGCAGCGTTAAATAGCGCAAGGCAATTGTCCCAAAAACTAGGAGATACTTATGACAGACCTGTATGAAAAATCAGTTAATACCATAGAGCTCCCCACAGTATTGGATATGCTCTCCGCGGAGGCCGTCAGTCTTCCCGCCAAGGAGCAGCTTAGAATTCTTCGCCCGGCAGACAGCGTCTACGAGGTTCGCCGTCGTTTGGGGGAAACCACTGCGGCAAAGGCCATGGTGGCCTTAAAGGGCAGCCCCTCTTTTTATGGAGTTAAGGACGTTCGAAACTCCCTTAACCGGGCCGACATGGGGGGACAGCTCAACACAAGGGAACTTATGGACATAGCAGCTGTTTTAAATGCTGCCCGCAATATCCGGCTCTATGCCTCCGGCGATAGCTGCGGCAGAAGTGACATAGACTTTCTTTTTTCCTCTCTTATTACAAACAAATTTCTCGAGGAAAAGATTACCACATCTATAATAGGCGAGGACGAGATTGCCGACAACGCCAGCCCCGACCTGGCCGATATTCGCCGACATATGCGAAATGCCGGGGCAAAGGTCCGCGAGGTTCTGCAAAAAATAGTTTCCTCTCCCTCCTATTCAAAAGCCCTTCAAGAGGCAATAATAACAACAAGGGGCGAGCGCTATGTTATCCCTGTGAAGACTGACCACAAGAGCAGCATTCCAGGTCTTGTCCATGACATTTCCTCCAGCGGTGCCACTCTTTTCATAGAGCCCATGGCGGCGGTTAAGGCAAACAATGAAATCCGCGAGCTAAAAGCCAAGGAGAAGCAGGAGATCGACCGAATTCTTGCCGAGCTTTCCGCAGAATGTGGTGAGCACTGCAGCGATATAATACAGGACTATAACGTTCTTGTGGCTCTTGATTGCATTTTTGCCAAAGCAAAGCTATCCTTCGCCATGAACGCTGACGAGCCGAGTATTAGTGAGGGCCGGGTAGTCCTTCGCCGCGCCCGCCACCCCTTGCTGCCTAAAGATACGGCCGTCCCCATAGACATTGAGCTTGGAGATAGCTTTGACACCCTTATGATAACCGGACCCAATACCGGAGGAAAAACCGTATCACTAAAGACCCTCGGCCTCCTATGTATCATGGCAGCCTGCGGTCTGCATATTCCCGCTGCCGATGGTAGCTCTGTCCCTGTTTTCAGCTCCGTGCTAGCCGATATTGGCGATGAGCAGAGCATTGAGCAGTCTCTATCCACCTTTTCCTCTCACATGACAAATATTGTAAAAATCCTTGAGCTTTGCGATGATAAAAGTCTTCTCCTGTTCGATGAGCTGGGAGCAGGTACCGACCCGGTTGAAGGCGCAGCCCTAGCAACGGCCATTATAGAAAATGCCCGAAAAAAAGGCGCCAAAATTGCCGCCACAACCCACTATGCCGAGCTAAAGGTGTTTGCAACAAACACCCCCGGCGTTCAAAACGCCTCCTGCGAATTTGACGTGGAGTCCCTTCGCCCCACTTATAAGCTTCTTATAGGCATTCCCGGAAAATCCAACGCCTTTGCCATAGGTGAGCGTCTTGGCCTTCCTAAATGTGTAATTGACGACGCCCGTGGCAGAATAAGCTCGGACAGCGCAAATTTTGAAGAGACAATAGAAAAGCTTGAGGCCCAACGTAAGCTTCTTGAGGCTGACCGGGAAGCTTTAAGCCGCAAGCTTCGTCAGGCTGAGGAGGACGCAAGAAAAGCAGAGAAATTAAAGCGCGAGGTTTCTGTGCGTTTGGAAATGGCTGATGAAAAGGCCCGCCGGGATGCCGAGAGAATTTTGGAGGATGCCCGACGCACTGCAGAGCACGCTTTTAACCAGCTTGACGACATGAGAAAGCGCCAAAATAAGGAGCATAACCACCTTATAGAAAACGAAGCTCGCGCCCAGCTTCGCCGTCAGCTTAACGAAGCAGATGAGCGACTGGGACGTCAGGTACAGGAAGTAAGAGAACAAAAGAAGTCCTCACGCCCTCTCAAGGTGGGGGACACAGTGGAGCTCCTTTCCATGGGTGTAAAAGCCGACGTTCTTGCTATTTCAGACGACCGCAGCCTTACCCTCCAAGCCGGAATTATGAAGGTCACCGCCCGGGAGGATGAGGTCTACCTTCTTGAAAACCAAAGCAAAGTCAAAACGCAGGTCGCCGCAACCAGCGGAGCGCTTCTTCGCAAGATGTCTACCAGCCCAGAGCTTGATATACGGGGGATGATGACGGACGAGGCCATCCCCGTGGTTGAACGATACCTTGACAGTGCTCAAATGAGCAAGCTTGAGACTGTATCCATCATTCACGGAAAAGGCACCGGAGCACTTCGTGCCGCAGTGCAGCAAAATCTAAAAAACAATAAATTGGTCAAAAGCTTTCGATTAGGGAAATATGGTGAGGGGGAAAGCGGGGTTACTATTGTCGAACTTAGGTAAAACCTTGATTTAGTGAACATTATTGCTGTGCAAATCAACAAAATGGATAAAATCGGTTGACGTTTTTAATATACTTTGATAAAATGTATCCAGTACCCGAGGACATTATGTCATTTGGTCATAAGGAGTGACGCTGATGCTAACAAGAGAAGTTACTATCAATAACCAGGTCGGACTGCATGCCAGACCCGCTACCTTCTTTATACAGAAGGCGAACGAATTCAAAAGCAATATTTGGATTGAAAAGGATGACCGCAAGGTCAACGCAAAGAGCCTTTTGGGAGTTCTCTCTCTGGGCATTGTGAAGGGTACTTCCGTGAGCCTAATTGCCGATGGCAGTGACGAGAAAGAGGCACTCAACACCTTAGAATCTCTTATTAATTCCGATTTCTCCGAATAATCCACAGCTACACATAAAAATGGGGACTCTCCTTCTTAAAAGAAAGGGAGTCCCATTTTTATGTTTGCTATAGTGAGCCCGAAAAAGGGACAAGGGCGCATTTCCGCTTTCACGCTTCCGTACTGTCTGAATTAGTACCATTTACAGTATCACTTTAACCCCAAGTGTGTAATGTGTTCCTCAACCAGGCCGTAAACCCCATCAAAATCAACATGGGGATTGTATTTTTCCTCGATAAGATCATGGAAACTCTTAGCCCCCGACAGGGCCCCATAAGCCGCGCTCTTTAAACTCTCCGTTAGACGCTCGTAGGCTTTAAGCTCCCTGCGGCTTTCAGAAGAAACCATGTTATCAAGCCTGATATTTCGGCTTATCTCTGTTTTGGCGGTGACGTTTTTGTTCCTGCATACAAATCCCAGGGAAAGCCCGGGCACAAACATAGCCTCATAAAATTCCGGAGTAAGCGCGTCAGGGCATAGGTAAATATCATATCCCGACGATATGGCTCTATCAGCCAGATGCTCAATGCAATAACTACCCAGCAAGTAGCGGTTTTCAAGACTGTATAGTCTCTGGTAAATGCCTTCCTCAGGTTCTGTAAGATGTATTTCCCCCTTGCAGGTGTTAGCGCTTATAAAGCGCCGCTTAATGCTGCCTTTATGACGCTGTTTTTTCCCAAACTCACGGGCTGCAATACTTTCAATCCGCGCCAATGCCTTGTTTTTTGCCTCATAGCCTGAAAGGGAACCGAGCCAGCCCCGGCGCAGACTTCCCGCCGCTGATAGCAGTGAATAGGCCTTTGTATATTGGTTCTTGTTTTCAGCAATCAATCGCTCCAGTTCAGTCTTATATTCGGCAATAGCTTCTCTGTCATAAAAAACACCCAAATCAAGGTAAGCCGAGTCTACCGCCGCAATCCTCGCGTCTGCCACGTGTGGGGCAGTACCGTCCATGTAACCGGTTTTCAGTTCGGGGATGTAAACCCCGTCTAGGGACTCCGGGTCACCTGAGCACAAGGCGTATTCAACTTCCAGCTCCGCTCGCTCAGCTGCCGCACCTATCATTCTCATGAAGCTCGACTTTCCGCAGCCGGGGCCGCCCTTGATTATCCATAAAAAGTCCCCATTTTTGGGCGACACAAAGTTGTCATAAAGAGAGGAAAAACCGTCTGCCGTGTTGCCTCCCAAAAAATATCGCATAATGTGCTGCCTGCCCACAAAGCATCATCCTTTCAAATTAGTTCTCTTTACACATTATGCTCAATTCCTGTCCATTGACCGCATTTTTGTATAAAAAAGCGGCGCACTCGTAAAATAGCGCGCCGTGGTCAATATGTAATAGATTTTTACTTAGGTGCTTGACATAAGCTTGACCATTACGGCCTTCTGAGCATGCAGTCTGTTTTCTGCTTGGTCAAACAGCTCTGTTGCATGAGCTTCGAAAACCTCGGCTGTAATCTCCTCCTCGCGGTGGGCAGGCAGGCAGTGGAGAACCATAGCGTCGGGTTTTGCGACAGCCATAACTGCATCGTTAATCTGAAAATCGCTGAAGACCGTACAACGCGCCTCAAATTCCTGTTCCTGACCCATGGATGCCCACACGTCGGTGTATAATGCATCAGCATCCTTAGCAGCAGCCAAAACGTCGGTGGTGCATACAAAATCGCCGTTTTCTTTAGCCCATTTCATAATCGCCTCGTCGGGCTTATAGGTTTCCGGGCAGGCGATAGCAACGGACATGCCCATCTTTATGCCGCCCACAGTAAGGCTGTTTGCCATATTGTTACCGTCGCCTACATAGCAAAGCTTAAGACCTTTAAAGCTGTGCTTATATTCCCGGATGGTCATAAGGTCAGCAAGTACTTGGCAGGGGTGGCAGTAGTCCGTAAGGCCGTTTATAATTGGGACGGAGCCGTACTCTGCCAGCGCCTCAACCTCGCTTTGTTTGAAGGTGCGTATCATAATGCCATCCAAATAACGGGAAAGCACCCGGGCTGTGTCCTGCACAGGTTCGCCACGACCAATTTGCAAATCCCGAGAGGAGAGAAAAAGTGCCTGTCCGCCCAACTGATACATACCCACCTCAAAACTTACGCGGGTACGGGTAGAGCTTTTCTGAAAGATCATGCCCAGGGTTTTTCCCTTTAACAGATGATGCTCAATTCCGTTTTTCTTCTCGTATTTTAGCTGGTCACCTAGGTTTAAAATGTCGGTGATTTCCTCCGAAGATAGATCTGACAGCTTTAATAAATGCTTCATTTTGCAATAACTCCCTTCAATATCTGGATGGCTTTTATTAGATTTTTATTATCAATGTTTAGAGGCGGCAGCAGTCGCACTTTGTTTTTTGCCGTCAACACAATAACACCGCTTTGCAGGCACTCCGCTGCGATGTCCTTTGCCGGTCGCTCCGTTTCTATGCCCAACATAAGGCCCAGCCCGGTAAGGGACTTTACGCCCTTTGCACCTTCAAGCTCATTTTTTATATACTCGCCCTTGGCTTTCACACCCTTCATCAGCGCCTCGTCAAGCCTGCTTACGATGCTTAAAGCTCCCGCAGCACATATGGGGTTTCCACCAAAGGTAGAGCCGTGGGTTCCGGCGGAGAGGGTGTCCTTAACCTTCTCTCCCATAAGACAGGCACCCATGGGAAGGCCCCCGGCCAGCCCCTTTGCGGTGCTGACGATATCCGGCTGAATATTATACTGCATATATGCGTAAAGACTGCCTGTGCGCCCGTTTCCCGTTTGCACCTCATCAATAATAAGCAAGATATCTTGCTCCTTGCAGAGGTGTGCAACAGCCTTAATATAGTCCTTATCAAGGGGCAGGACGCCGCCCTCTCCTTGAACCAGCTCCAGTATAACCGCCGCAACACTGCCGTCGCAGACACTTTTCAGTGCTTCAAAATCATTTGCCGGGGTGTTGACGAAGCCCCCCAAAAACGGCCCGAAATGTACGTGAAAGCTGTCCTGTCCCGTGGCGGAAAGGGTTGCCAGTGTCCGCCCATGAAAACTGTTTTGAAGGGTTATTATGTTGCTTCTGTCGTGACTGTACTTGTCGTGGCTGTATTTTCTTGCACATTTAATGGCACATTCGTTGGCTTCCGCTCCGGAGTTCCCAAAGAAAACCTTTTTCATACCGGTCTTTTGGCACAGCAGCTTTGCAAGCTTTGCCTGGGGCTCGGTAAAGTACAAGTTTGAAAGGTGCTGCAGTTTGTGAAGCTGCTCTTCCACCGCAAGTATCCACGGCTCGTCGCAAATGCCGAAGGTATCAACTGCTATGCCGCTGCCAAGGTCTATGTATTCCTTGCCGTCCTCGTCATAGACTTTTGCGCCCTTGCCCCTTACTGCAACAAGCGGAGCTCTGCTATAGGTGTTTGCTATGTATTCATTGTCAAGCTCTTTTATGTCCATAATTCTCCTCATTTCATATAAACATGGTTCCTATGCCTTCTTCTGTAAGGGTTTCGATCAGTATGGAGTGGGGTATACGGCCATCAATTATAAAAACCTTTTTAACTCCCCGGCGTATGGCCTCAATGCAGCATTCTACCTTTGGAATCATGCCGCCGGATATAATTCCCTCTTCCACAAGTTGTGGAGCTTCGCTTACGTTGACCACCGGAATGAGGGTGGAGGGGTCGTTTTTATCCCGTAATAAACCGGAAATATCTGTCATAGAAATAAGACTTTCTGCCTTTAAGGTTCCCGCTATGCGGCTGGCGGCAGTGTCAGCGTTAATGTTGTAACTGTTGCCATCTCTGTCGTAGGCAATGGTTGAAATCACAGGAATATAGCCATTATTCAGCACGTCTATAATGGGCGTGGGATCAACTTTTGTGATTTCCCCCACAAAGCCCAGCTCATCGTCAATTTTCCTTGCCTCTATCATGTTACCGTCCATGCCGGAGAGGCCTATGGCCTTACCTCCCATGTTGCCGATGAGGCTAACCAGATTTTTGGAGATTTTCCCCGCCAGAACCATCTGCACCACCTGGGCTGTCTCTTGGTCGGTAATCCGCAAACCGTTTTTAAATTCGGACTTCTTGCCCATTTTGCCCAGCACTTTGCTAATTTCCGGGCCGCCGCCATGGACCAGCACAACCTTCACACCGATAAGAGACAGAAGAACGATATCGCCCATGACAGCGCGCTTAAGCTCGTCGTTAACCATAGCGTTTCCGCCGTATTTTATTACAACAATTTTGCTGTTGTAATTTTGTATGTAGGGCAGCGCTTCTATTAAAACCTTTGCCCTCTGAGCGTTTGAAAGCTTCTCTTTTTCCATAGTGACCTCCAAAAAATAATTACATACAGCAGCGTTTGTTTAGGTGCGGTAGTCACCGTTTATTTTTATGTAGTCGTAGCTAAGGTCGCAGCCGTAGGCGGTGGCGGCTTCTGTTCCGTCGCAGAGTCCGACCAAAATTTCTATGTTGTCCTGCAATAAGATTACCTTAGCTTTATTTTCGGAAAAATCAACACCGCCGCCATATTGGCAGACAAGGATTTCACCTGCAGAGGACTTAAAGGAAACGGAAACCCTAGAAACATCAAAGTCTACACCCCCATAGCCAAGAGCGCATAATACACGGCCCCAGTTGGCGTCGGCCCCGAACATAGCACATTTAAGCAGGTTGGAGCATATGACAGACTTGGCAAGCACTCTTGCGTCCTCCTTGCTTCTTGCGCCCCTTACAGTACACTCAAGAAGCTTTGATGCGCCCTCTCCGTCCTTGGCGATGCAACGGCAAAGTATAGAGGAAATCTCAAACAGCGCTGCCTTAAACTCTTCAAAATCAGCGCCTTCACCAGTTATTTCAGGGTTTTCTGCCATGCCGTTTGCCATGACCAGCATTGTGTCGTTAGTTGAAGTGTCACGGTCAACGCTTATCATATTAAATGTGTCATCTACAGCCCATTTTAGTGCCTTTTGTAGCATTTCCGGGCTGATTGCCACATCGGTGGTAACAAAAACAAGCATGGTTGCCATGTTGGGATGGATCATTCCGCTACCCTTGGCAATGCCGCCAATACGAGCAGTTTTGCCGCCTAGCCGGAATTCAAGGGCAAGCTCTTTTTTTGTGGTGTCAGTGGTCATAATGGCCCGGGCCGCATCTTCAGAGTTGTTTCCGAGAGAAGAGGCGAGGGCGTCCATTCCAGAGGCAATAGGGGACAAAGATAGTTTCTGCCCGATAACGCCTGTGGAGGCCACGCAAACGTCGGAAGCCCTGATATTAAAGTGTTTTTCTACAAGAGCGCACATGGATTCTGCTATTTCAATACCGTTTTCGTTGCAGGTGTTTGCATTGCCGCTATTGCATATTATGGCCTGGGAATACCCATCTTTTATATTCTTTTGGGTAACTATAATTGGGGCACCCTTAACTAGATTTTGCGTGTAAACACCGGCGGTTGCAGCCCTTTTTTCACTTACTATAAGTGCCAAGTCCTTGCGGCCCTTTTTACGAATTCCGCATGATACTCCGGACGCTTCAAAGCCCTTTGGAGCGCAGACACCGCCTTCAATTATTTTCATATTGTTAATACCTCCGGTATCAATTATCGTAGGATTATTTTACTTGAATAATATGTATAAAAGAATAAATATGCACTCTAACCAACAACCAAGCCCGTGTTTTCCGGAAGGCCGCACATGAGATTGAAGCATTGGATTGCCGCCCCCGATGCTCCCTTTCCCAGGTTATCGAAGCGAGAAGCAAGAACAATGTGCTGGTCGCTGCCGCTAACATATATCTCCATATCGTCACGACCGGCCAGACTGTTTGTATATAATGCCCTGGGCTCCTCGTCCATTACCCTCACCATGAGACAACCTGCGTAATGGGCCTTAAATAGCTTGCGGATAGATAATAGATTTTGATGCCCTTTTAGCTGTGATACGTGTAGGGGGACTGTAACCAGCATGCCTGCGTAAAAGTCGCCGACAACCGGTTGGAAAACCGGGGCGTTTTCCAGGCCGCATTGGCTTAGAATTTCGGGCATATGCTTGTGTTCTTGCCCCATGGCATATTCATAGGTGCTATTGTACTCTGATGGGCGGTCAGGGGCCTCGTATTCAGCTATCAGCTTATTGCCGCCGCCGCTGTAACCTGTTAGTGAGTTGCAGCTAAGCAATGCGGATTTGTTAAGGACCCCTTCCTGAATTAGAGGATATATCAGGGAAATGAAGCCACTGGCATGACAGCCGGGGGAGGCCACCAGCCTTGAGTTTTGAATGCTGCTACGGTGCCGAGGGGAAAGCTCGGGAAAGCCGTAGGCCCATGAACCGGCGGTGCGGTGGGCCGTGGAGGTATCAATTATTCTAGTGCTCAGCCCCTCTGCCAGTTGCACTGCCTCCTTTGCCGCCGGGTCGGGAAGGCAAAGGAAGGTGAAGTCCGCTTGAGACATAAATTTTTTTATTTCCCCAGGGTCTTTCCGAAGGTTATCGCTGATTTTCAGAAGCTCAATATCACTTCGCATAGATAGGCGTTGGCTAAGCCGAAGGCCGGTGGTTCCGGACGAACCATCAATAAAGACTTTATTCATTAATATCACCACAGTTGTATATATATTCGTAGAATATGAATATTATAAGTGCTTTACTGAAATAAAGCAAGTGTATTATGGATATTTATTAAATAATAATTCCGGAAAAAGCCAAAAGCTATTTGTGCATTAACACAAAAAGAGATAAATAATATTCACAGTATACAAAATACTGTGAATATTATGAACATTATTTTGGTGCTAAACTCGTAAATGACCACAGAAAACCTGAGTATTCGGTTTTTTGCGGTCATTTTACTTAGTTGTGCACTTGGTTTTTTCCTCAATGCAAATTTTAAGCAATGCGTTACATATTGCGGCGGCAACGCTGCTGCCGCCCTTGCGACCACGGGCAACAATGTAGGGTATTTCTAAGTCCATAATAAGCTCCTTACTGTAAACCACGTTGACGAAGCCCACGGGAGCAGCGATTATTAGCGCGGGTTGTATTAAGGAACCGCAGCTTATAAGTTCATGAAGCTTAATTAGCGCTGTGGGGGCGTTGCCGATGGCAAAAATCAGGGGACGATTTATTGCGGCTGCCTTTTCCATTGAGATTGCGGCCCGTGTGCAGCCCTGTTCTTTGGCCTTTTCTGCCACATCACCGTCTGCTATGAAGCAGTGGACGTTTATGCCCAGCTTTGATAGGAGGGATTGATTAATACCGGCCTTTGCCATATTGGTATCTGTTACAATGTCGGTTCTATTTAAAAGTGCTGCGATGGCATGAGACACAAGCTTTTCGGAAAAGCAGAGATTATCAACATAGTCAAAGTCTGCAGTTGTGTGAACAACGCGCTTAATAATGGGGGCAAGCTCCGGTGCTATGGGGTGGGGAAGCTCGGATTCAATTATTTTAAAGCTACTTGACTCAATCTCATCGGGCCGTATAATTTCTATTGGCTTATTCAAAATTCAGCTCCCTCTCTGGCGGTAATGCCGTGTTCATAGGGGTGACGAAGGCTGTTTATTTCGGAAATGTAATCTGCTGCCTGAAGCATAAAATCGGCTGGCTTTCGTCCTGTAATGACTAGCTCTAGGAAAGGGGGCTTATTTGTAATTAACTTCTCAGTTAATTCACGGTCGAGGGCGCAGTTTTCGTAGGCGGAAGTAAGCTCATCCAAAATGAGCAAGTCACAGTTGCCGCGGAAAGCGGCTTTGGCGGCCGTAGAAAGGTTTGAGTTATTTTCGTTTCTACAGGCGGCGCGGTCAGTTGCAGACATGGTTTTCCAAAAGCCAAAGTCGCGACTATTTCGAAGCACGGTTACTTCCGGAATAAGCGCAAAGGAATTAAGCTCACCGGTTTCGCGGCCCTTGGAAAGCTGGACAATTATTACTTTTTTGCCGTGTCCTGCAAAGCGCAGTGCAAGGCCCAGGGCGGCGGTGGTTTTGCCCTTGCCGTCACCTGTATAAAGATGTATAAGACCTTTCAAATTCCTGCCTCCAGTATGCTGTAGATCATGGGGATATCAAGACTTTGGCGCAGGGCATCGGCAAGCTTGTCGTATTCCTGCTGACGGCGTGAATTATAAAACTCAACTGCTATAGAACTGCGGGGTATCTGCCGCCTGTCGCAAAGGGAAAATAAAAGACACTTGCGAAGGTCGTCATTATCGAAAACGCCATGGAGGTAGGTGCCAAGGACGTTTCCGTAAACGCAGCCATCATTTTTGCCATTATGAAGCATTATAAAGGGAGCGGCGTCATTTTCTAAGTTTGTCTCAGCCATGTGTACCTCATAACCCTGGGCGCAGGAGCCTTTAAGAGCAAGTAGGGGATCGCTGCTGTTTATGATTTTTCCCGATACTCTGGTGCAGCGCTTTTGGTTGGAAAAGACCGTGCTAACAGGGAGAAGAGAAAGCCCTTGGGCACTGCCGCCGCCTTCGGCACCGACAGAGTCCGTGATAGTCTTACCCAGCATTTGATAGCCGCCGCAGATGCCAATTATTGGGGTTTCTGCCTGGGCGTAAAGTTTAATTCTTTCGTCAAAGCCGGCTTTCTTCAGCCAGAGCAGGTCGGCAATGGTACTTTTGGTGCCGGGGAGGATAATAAGGTCGGGATTATTAAGTTCATCAGGGCGTTTGACATAGGAAACAGTAACGCCGGGGGTCGTTTCCAGAGGGGTAAAGTCCGTGGAGTTTGACATACGGGGGAGAGAAATAACAGCAATGTTAAGGGCGGATTTAGTGTTAACACTGGGGCGGGCCCTTTGGCTGTCCTCCTGTTCAATACTTAAATCAAGCATGGGAACCACACCAGCTAAAGCTTTGTTAGTAATATTTTGGAGCATACGAAGACCGGGATAAAGTATTTCCAAATCTCCTCGGAATTTGTTAATAATGAGAGCCTTAACCATTTCGCGCTCATCATTTGTAAGCAACATAAGGGTGCCTGCAAGCTGGGCGAAAACGCCGCCTGGGTCAATGTCACCAACCAGAAGCACAGGGGCCTTAGCCAGACGCGCCATGCCCATATTTACTATATCATTTTCTTTGAGATTAATTTCTGCGGGGCTGCCCGCCCCCTCTATTACAATTATATCGTTGTCCTCAGCAAGGCGGTTATATGCGGCCATTATTTCGGGGATTAAAGCTGTTTTGTATTTAAAATATTGGCTGGCGGTCATGTTTTCACGCACAAGCCCGTTAACTATGACCTGGGAGCCGCAATCAGTGGTAGGTTTTAATAAAACCGGATTCATAAGGGCGCTGGGGGCTAGGCCGCAGGCTTCCGCTTGTACCGCCTGAGCCCGTCCAATCTCCAGACCCTCGTCGGTTATATATGAGTTTAGGGCCATGTTCTGTGACTTGAAGGGCGCGACACGCAAGCCCTCTTGGGCAAAGATGCGGCAAAGGCCGGTGGTAATTATGCTCTTGCCCACATTTGACATTGTTCCTTGGATCATTATAGCTTTAGCCATTTAGAACCTCACTAATATTATATAAAAGAAGATCGTTTAACTCTTTTTTAGAAACACAAACGCGAAAATAGCAATGATCCAGGTTTCTAAAGTTGGCGGCGGAGCGGATGAGGATGCCTCGTTGTTGCAGTGGCTTATAAAGCGGCTTCCGGCTGCGGCAAAGGAGGAAATTTGCGTCGGAAGGAAAAACCTTGATGCCCAAGGATTCCAGTCCCTCCCGTAGGTACGGGCGCTGTGCCTTAATTATGGCCTTGGCCTGAGGAATATAATCTTTGCATTTGAGGGCCGCAAGTCCCGCACACTGGGCAACGGAGGAAACACTCCAGCTTTGGGAGAAGTCCGAGACCTTTCTATAGAGAGATTCGTTGGAGCTTATCATATATCCCAGACGCAGTCCCGCCATGGCGTAGGTCTTGGTGAAGGCACTGATTATTACTAGGCTTTGTGAGCTTAAATGGGCTATCATGGAAGGGCCGTCGGTGAGGGGGAGAAAGCACTCGTCTACAGCAAGAATTGCGCCTGTTTGTTCACAATTTTTTAGGAGGGCAGCGAGAAGCTCAGGCTCGACCAAGCTACCTGTAGGGTTATTTGGATTGCAGATATATACCAGGCCCACATCGGGTGTTACAGAGTCAAGCACCGAGGGGCTTAGGAGAAAGTCGTTTTCAGAGCTTAAAAGGTGGGTTTTAAAGTTGGCACCGGAAAGCTGGGCGGCCTTTTCATACTCAGAAAAGCTGGGGGCCAGACAAAGAACGGTTTTAGGCTTCAGACTTAAAGCTATGCGTATAATCAGA
Organism: uncultured Oscillospiraceae bacterium; assembly: GCA_964576195.1. Classification (GTDB taxonomy): domain Bacteria; phylum Bacillota; class Clostridia; order Oscillospirales; family Oscillospiraceae; genus UBA2658. The sequence continues at coordinate 22,600 of CAZNUD010000008.1, forward strand.
TCGGCCGCACCGTTGCCACAGAGGATAGCGTTTTCATTTACTTCGTGGTAAGAGGCAATGGCTGAACAGAGGGCAGAGCAGTCAGGGTCCGGATATGCTCCTGCTTCGTGGGCACAGAGTTTGATTGCGTCAACCACGGCACTTGGCATTCCAAGGGGGCTGAGGTTAACGGAGAAGTCTTGAATAATCGGCTGGTTGTAAATGTTACCGCCATGGGAATATTTTTCCATAGTGTTTCCTATCTGTATACAAAAGTTGTAAACAAAGCGACTATCCCCAACATAAGGGCAGAGCCGAGAAGCATCAGGCAGTTGGTGCGTATGATGTCTGTGGGGGTTACGGGACGGAGCTCGTCGCCAATAAACTTGCGCTCTGTAAGCTTGCCTTGATAGACTGTGGGGCCGCATAGACGGATATGCAGAGCACCGGCACATACGGATAGGGTTTGTCCGGAATTGGGGCTTTCGTGATTATTGCGGTCACGGCGAAAAATTCGAAGGGCCGATTTGAAGTCAAAGCCGAGGAAAAGCGAGGCGATTATCAGCAGCAGCGCAGATAGGCGCGAGGGCAGGAAGTTGACCCCATCATCTGCTTTTGCGCTGGCACGGCCAAAATCTATATACTCCGGGCTTTTATAGCCCACCATGGAGTCAAGTGTGTTTATAGCCTTGTAGGCGAGACCGCCCAGAGGACCCAGAAGCATTATGTAGAAAAGGGGGGCAATCACACCGTCTGAGGAGTTTTCTGCAACGCTTTCGGCGGCAGCCTTGGAAACCCCCTGAGTATCAAGACTATGAGTGTCCCGACCGACTATCATGGACACGGCCCGGCGGGCGGCGGGAAGGTCATTTTCTTTAAGACAGTAGTACACCGCCATACTCTGCCGCGTTAGCTCACGACCGGCGATTAGCTGCCAGTAAATGAGAGCTTTTAGGAAAATAAAAATGAAGATATTAAGACGATAGGCCCCATATAGGAGAGCGGCGGCAGGGAGAAGGACTGAAAGCAAGGTGAGGATAAGGAGCCAGCGACCGGCTATAAGGAGATTATTGGTAAAGCGGCGGCGTAGGCGAGGCTCAAGGATGTTTATAAGCTTGCCTATTAGGATAATTATGTGGAACTTGCGGGGGTCACCTAAGAAAAGGTCCATGACTACGCCCAGGAAAAGAGCGGCGCATTGGCAGATGCCGGGGTTTATAAGGGCTAGGTAAGCATTCATAGGAAGCCGCCTCCTTTTGCTTCTAGAGAGATACCTCCTTCGAGAAAGCAGTCACAGGTGATAACGGCGCAGTTTTCGATTTTGTATTCATAAAAGGAATGGTACTCGGTATTAAAGCGATGCAAAAGAGACATTATTACGCCGCCGTGGACGACAAAAGCAATACTCTGAACGTTTGTGTGAGCTAGTATAATCTCTTCAAAGGCAGAGCAGACGCGGTTGCGGAAACCGTCTACGGTTTCTCCGCCGGGGATGGGGGCGGTGCAGCCGCTGTCTACCCAGCGGCGGTATTCGTCATCTATCTCTGTTTCTTCCGCGTTGAGGCCCTCAAAATTACCGAAGTTACACTCCCGGAGGTTTTCGATAATTTCCTTAGGACGGTTGGGAAACATAATGTCGGCTGTCTGAAGGCAGCGGATAAGGGGACTGGTGAAGATTAGGTCTGTTTCGGGAGGACTGACCTTGTGTACGCTTTCGATGCCCAGGTCACAAAGGGGTATGTCAGTAATACCAAGGTAGCGGCCTTGTATGTTCCACTGCGTTTGACCGTGACGAATAAGATAGACTGTCATATATTTGGCCTTTCTATTATGCTGCCGAGTACGGCGGCAGTAATAATGAGTATTTCGCAAATCTGTAGAAAATAGCCCGCAGTGTCGCCGGTTATACCGCCGAAATTTCTTGCTGTCTGGCGAATGTAAATTAGGCACCATGCGGCACAGAAAAGCAGGGCGATGGAGGCGGACAGTGGGGCGCTAATCACCATTACGGCGGAGGTGATAACAGCAAATGCGCAGGTAATGATAATGGCAGGATGATTATTATAAGAACCGGTGTAGGCAAAAAGCATGCCGGTTTTGCGGGCCTTGGGAAGAAGAAGTGCTAAAAGGGCTGAGAGGGCACGGGAAAGGACAAATCCAATGGAAACCATTGCGGCAAACCGGAATTCAAGCTGGCATAATAAAGCAAATTTAAGAAGAAGGTAAACAGTGCATTTAATTGCGGCAAAGGCACCGATGTGGCTATCCTGAAGAATTTCAAGCTTTCTTTCTCGGGACTGGTGGGATGCAAGAGCGTCGGAAACGTCACAAAAGCCGTCTAAATGTATACCGCCTGTTATGAGTATAGGGAGATACACCCCTACGGCGGCGAACAGGGTGGGGCTTAAAGAAAGATAGGCAGATAAGGCAGACCAGCCGTAATAGGCAGCTCCTATAACTGCGCCGACTAAGGGAAAAGCGCAGAGGACATAGCCAAATTCGCGCTCCTGCCAATTAAAGTTTGGCATGGGTATAGCTGAATAGGTGGAAAAGGCTATCGCGGCAGTTTTCAGCGGGTTCATAGGCGGCTACCTTTCCTTTAAACGTGAGTATTCCGCAGCTTTATTTACAAATCTTGGGGCTATATTAGGTGCGGCTGGAAAATATAAATGGGGAAAGCCTGCGTATAGACTATCGCTGGCGTAGGCGCAGGTATAAAAGGTTTTGGAGCCTGCTTTTTCGGCTGTGAAGGCTTCGCCTGTATCAGTGCTGTCCCAATAGTGAAATTCGTGACAGCGGATTTCATCGTCTTTTTCGCTTATAAGACTGTCGGCTCCGGCCTTGAGTGTGATGTAACCGAAGCGTTTCAGGGTGTCTGTTTTATAAGCTCTTGCTGGCAGAAAGTCTACCATAGTGTAATCATCCAGTTTTCTGTGAAGGTACATAAAACCGCCGCATTCGGCTATGGTGGGCATCCCGTCGCTTACAGCATTTTTTATGGCTTTCAGCATGGAAGTATTAGCTGAAAGCCGGGGGGCGTAAAGCTCGGGGTAACCGCCGGGAAGGTAAAGTCCGCTTACCTTGTCCGGCAGTCCGCTGTCCTCCAGGGGGGAAAAATAAACCAATTGACAGCCTTCGGCAAGAAGGGCTTCAAGGTTTTCCTCATAAATAAAGCAGAAGGCATCGTCCCGGGCAACGGCAATTGTGGGGCCGTTGGCTGTGGGAGGGGCGGTCTTTACCAGTGAGGGAAGGGGAGGGGCGGCAGTAGCCAACTCCAATACGGCGGAAAGATCTATGTACTTTTCCGCTAGTTCCCCTAAAAGGCCAAGCTGACGCTGAATGTCTGCCTTGTTGAAATTGGAGACTAAGCCCAAGTGTCTGGAGGGGATCATAAGGTCGTCACGCTTTGGAAGATAACCCAAGGGGCGAAGCCCTGAAGACTGGGCAAGGGGCTTTAAATAGCTATACATTTTTTCGGAAACACAGCTAAAAATTACGCCGACTATGTTTGAGTTGCGCTTGTAGGTTTTAAAACCGCGCATTATGGCCGCCGCCGAGGTACACATGCCCTGGGGACGAAGCACCAGAATAACAGGGGTCTTTGTTTCACAGGCAAGCTGATAAGTGCTGGCCTTAGTAGTGGCTCCAACGCCGTCATAATAGCCCATTACACCCTCAATTATAGTAAGCTCCTTATCATCGCAGCTTGCAATAGCATCGGAAAGGGCTTTACCGGGGGTAAAAAACGGGTCAAGGTTACGGGTATGAATACCCATTAGTTCACGGTGGAAAATAGGGTCAATATAGTCGGGTCCACATTTGAAGGAACAGAGATTTATGCCCCGGTTGCGAAAGGCGGAAAGCAGAGAAAGGGTAACGGTGGTTTTACCGCAGCCGCTGTTTGTGCCCGCGATTATTATTCTATCCATTTAAGCCGTCTCCCAAAACTATATAAACCGGATTACCGCCTTGGAGCATGTGAAGGCCGGCAGTTTTTTTGCCAGTTGCACAGATTTGCTGCATAAGCTGGGCTTCCATACCCGAGGCCTGGAGGGCCTCGATGGCAGCAGTTGCACTTTGGGGTGAGGTGGCGGTTATTACTATGCGGGCAGTGGAGTTTTTGGAGATGGCCAAACGGACGATTTCATCGACCTTTCCGCAGGAGCCGCCGATGAAGACACGGCTGGGAGCAGGGAGGTCACGAAGGGCCTCGGGTGCAAGGCCGTTTATGGTGCTTACGTTACCTATATGGAAGCTGGAGCAATTTGACTGAGTCAATTCGCAGGCACGGGGGCTTTTATCTATGGAAAAGACCTTGCCCTCATAAGCGGCCAGAGCCATTTCGACAGTGACGGAGCCTGTGCCGCAGCCCACATCCCAGCACAAATGATCAGGGGAAATTTCAAGGGCAGAGATTATAGCGGCGCGGGTGGTACTGCGGCTCATGGGTATGCCCTCAGACCGAGTGAATTCACTGTCGGGGATGCCGATTCTCAGGCGCTTATCAAAGGTGGGGTTTTCTATAATAAGCACGGTGAGAGGACTGAAACTATGCAGACGGAGATCACAAACGGACATTATGTTAACCTTTTCGTCACTATCACCAAGAGCCTCACCCACATGGACTTTTAGAGAACCAAAGCCACTGTCGCAAAGGCCTGTGGCTATTTCGTTGACGTTTCCGCCTGTTAGAAGGAAGGTAAGGCGGTTGCGGCGGACAGCATCTATAGCAGCACAGCTTGTGCCGTGGGCACTGAGAAGCTTGGCATCCTGCCATGGCAGGCGGTATTTGGCGAAAAAGTAGTTAACGGAGGATATACCTGCAATGAAGCGCACCCGATAATCACAATTCTCTCCATAGAAGGAGGCAGCGCTGTAAAAGCCCGTGTCACCCGAGACTAAAAGGGCAAAAACATTTTTATCTGAGGAGGCGACGATGGAGTCTACCTCGCTTTTTCGATATGCAGAGAAGCATTCATGGCTGGGATTGGCAAAGCATTCAAGCAATCTGGGGGAACCCATTATTACCTGCGCTTCCGACAGGGCGGCAGCACCCTCGCTTGTAAGTGATCCCATATTCATGCCACAACCAATTATGTAAACCAATTTCATTTTACAAGTTCTCCTAGTTTCGCTATTGCTTCGTTTAGGCTAATACCGTCGGCTTCCGGAGGACGGCGGAGTACCAACACATCCATGTCACAAGCCCTAGCAGCAGAAAGTTTTTCTTCAAAACCGCCTTGTTCTCCTGACTCTTTTGTTACAAGGAGGGCGGCGCCTGTTTCTATGAACATGGCAAGGTTTATTTTTTCGGAAAAGGGGCCTTGCATACAGATAATGTTCGCCGGAGAATATCCAAGCTTAAGGCATTTATCAAGGACAAAGGGCTGAGGGAGAATGCGGAGTATTATGCGTTTTTTATAATCCTCCACCGCCGTAAGTGCAGGAGCTTCCTTTGCACCCAGTGTTGAAAAAATCTTGCCGGGCTTGGAGTTAAGAAGAGAGATAAGTTCCGGCATGGTTTCGCATTGATAACAGCCGTCTGAAGAAAGACATTCACGAACAATGCGAAGATAGCGAAGTTCTAATGCCTCGCAGGCGGCGCGGAGGTTTTTTGTGACCTGGGTGGCGTAGGGGTGGGTAGCGTCAATAATAAGCTTTGGTTGATGGCAGGTGAACAGAGAGCGCATTTCAGACTCGCTTATTCTTCCCATGCGTAATTTAGCAGCACTTGATGTTATGTTAACCAATTCGCCGCCGTATTCAGTGGCTGTACATATCAGGGAGGGGAGGGACAGGCGGCAAAGTTCCTCGCCCAAAAGACGTCCTTCAGTGGTACCGCCAAAAAGAATTACATCATACATTTTTGTATCCCCTGGGGGTGACCAATTTTTCGTTTATCAGGCGGGTTTTAGAGTTTCCTATGAAAACGGTGGAGAACATATCAACTTCGGCATTTCTAAGATGGGACAGGGGCATAATTTGGGTTTTTTCGCCTTCTCTTCCAATGTTTCTGGCTATTCCACAGAGAGTTTCACGGGGAAGATAGGAAAGTAAAATGTCGCAGGCGCGGACAAGATGGTCCGGGCGCTTGCGGCTGGCCGGGTTATAAATACAGATGCAAAAATCCGCTTGTGCTGCGAAGGCCAAACGCCGCTCTATAAGCTCCCAGGGAGTAAGCAGGTCACTGAGGCTTATTACTGCAAAGTCATGTGACAGAGGAGCACCCAAAAGAGCTGCGCCGGAAAGGGCGGCGGTAAGCCCCGGAACTACAATTATGTCAACCATATCAAAAGGTGAAGAAAGCTCGTATATGAGACTTGCCATGCCGTAAACTCCGCTGTCACCGGAACAGACGACCGCAACGGTTTTGCCGTTCTGACAAAGCTCGAGGGCCTTTTGGCAACGCTCCTTTTCGCCCCGCATAGGGCTTGTAAAATACTCCTTCTTTGGGTAATTGGGTCGCACCAGCTCTGCGTATTTTGTATAGGCAACTATGATGTCTGCCTCCGAAATGGCGGCATCAGCTTCAAAGGTCATTGACTGTTTTTTTCCTGGACCGATGCCCACTATGTATAGTTTATTCATTTGGATCTGCTACCTCCGGTTTGGGCTCTCTTACAGCCAAAGCCATGGTTATTCCGTCAAAAACGCTTTTTCGCACTAGTAGTGTTCCGGAGCTGCCAAGAGCGGCTGCCCGCTCGCAGACATTGTCTACACCTGTGCTTTCCTCCACAAAGGCGGAGCTTGAAAAGTCGCCGATTGCCTGTGATAGCTGATAAGCGGAGAAAAAATTCACAGGGAAATTGTGGGCAGAGCAAAACTCTAATATGCCCGGCTCGCTAGATTTCAGGTCAATACTGCATACTTGGCAAACGGCAAGTTTGTGGCAGCCACAGGTGTTCATAAACTCTGTGAAGGCGCGCTCGATGGCCTCGAAGGGAGTATTCTTTTTGCAGCCGATACCAAGGGTCAGAACGGGAAGCACCAAATGAAGGGTGTTTTCGGGAATGCCGGAAAGGTAGCTTATGGAGAAGTCACAATCCGCACCGTCAGGAAGCTGTTTAAGGCCTTGCGGAAGCTCACCGGAGACTGGATAGATGCTGCTAAAGGTGGCGCTGCCGGTATTTAAAAGCTTAGAGGAGACATGTTTTATCTTGTCGGGGTTGGCAATTTTTAGGCCAATGGAGGTGGCCCAGGTGTCTACTGTAAAGACGTTTGATACGTCTGTTGCAGTGGTTATTACCGCGGTTGCGCCAAGAAAATCCGCAAGGCCCTTTGCCAATGCGTTGGCACCGCCCATGTGGCCGGAGAGAATGGGAACAACAAAGCGGCAGGCCTCGTCAATTACTACCACCGAGGGGTCAGTAGATTTTTGCTTGAGGAAGGGAGCGACTGCCCGGACAGCTATGCCCACAGCGCCTATGAATACAATTGCTCCACCTGGGATAAAATGCTCGCCTGTCCATTTAATTAGCTCGCCGTCCTGACAGCGGTGGAGCTTAATCTCACCGTCGGTGGCGCTTGCAAGGTGTTGTCCAAGCTCCATGCCCTTTTCCGTGAATGCGATCGCGTAGATTCCCATATTTCCGGCTCCTCTCATATTTAAAGTTTTTGTCTATTCCTTTGCGGGGCGGTATTCTGTGGGGAAATCGGCGGAGTAGAGCCGACTTAGCTCGTAATCGCTGCCGAGGACATTGCCTACTATTATCAAAGCGGTTTTGGTAATGTTTTCTGCCTGTGCCATTGAGGCTATGGAGGAAAGGGGACCACGGAGAATTATTTCCTCTGGCCATGTGGCCTTGTAGACAACTGCGGCGGGGGTATCGGGCGAGTAACCACCGCGTAGCAGGGATGCAGATAGCTGGGGAATGGACCCTGAGCTGAGAAAGATGACCATTGTAGCGCCGTGGCGTGCAAAGCTTTCGATGCTCTCCCCCTCAGGGACAGCAGTTCTTCCGGCCATGCGCGTGATTATTACGCTTTGGGAAATACCCGGGAGAGTATATTCTGTTTTTAGTGATGCGGCGGCACCGCAAAAGCTGGATACACCGGGGCAGACATCGAAGGGAACGCCCGCTTCCGTCAGTGCATCCATTTGCTCGCGGATTGCACCGTATAGGCAGGGGTCGCCTGTATGAAGGCGGACAGAGGTTTTATTTTCACTCTCTGCTAAAATGAGGGCTGAGATAATCTCTTCAAGCGTCATTTTTGAGCTGTCTAGAATTTGGCAGCCAGGTCGGGAGTAGATTAATAGGTGGGGATTGACCAAAGAACCGGCGTAGATTATAAGGTCTGCCTGCTCAATAAGGCTTTTGCCCCGAAGGGTGATAAGGTCGGGCGCGCCGCTGCCGGCACCGACAAAATGAACCATGGCGTTACCTCCAATTAGATGATAGCTTATCAAGGGGCTTGCTGGCGCAGAGGATCGTGGGAGCCGGGGCGTTTGTAAAACAGATGAAGTCTATGGCTATGTCCGTCGGTACTCTGCGGGAGAGGTTATACTCAATGCGTCTGCCAAGGAGAAGCATAGTGTCGGAGAAAAGACCGTATTTTTTTAGGAGTTCCAGAGCAGCGTCGCAGGAAACACAGGAAAGCAGAGTGCGGGCCTCGTTACCGGAGGCACCGACCTCTAAGGCGCAGGAAGAAAGACATTCCATGCGGCCATCACCGTTTTTTGAGTGGGTGTTCATAATTCCGAGACCAAGCTTTGAGAACTTACCAATATGTCCAACCATAAGGATTTCCTTAAAGCCCAATTGCGCGGCGGCATCTATAGCGTCGCCGATGAAGTTGGAGCATTTTATTATGGGGGGTGTGTAGGAAAGAGTGCTGCGGCAGAAGTCCTCGCCGTAATTGCCGGGAGTGAGGAGGACACGGCGCTCACCGGCTTCATAAAGCTGAGAAAGCTCAAGGCGGAGGCTGTCTATAAGCGCATTGTCACTCATGGGTTCCACTATGCCTGATGTGCCCAAAATGGAAAGTCCGCCAACAATACCCAAACGGGGATTAAAGGTTTTTTTCGCAATTTCTTCGCCGCCGGGAATAGAAAGCTCACATATTAGGCCGCAGACTTCGCCCGAATCTGATAATACGGAGAGAAGCTCTTGCTCTATTAGCTTGCGGGGAGCAGTGTTTATTGCCCAATCGCCGACTGGGCGTTCAAGACCGGGGAGGGTCACTTTTCCTATTCCAGGGCCACCGGTTATAGTTATGCCGGAAGGGGTGCGGCGGACGGTGGCATAAACCAGAACGCCGTTTGTTATATCGGGATCGTCACCGCTGTCCTTTTTAACGGCGCAGCGGGCAAGATCGGAGTGTTTTACATGGTCAGCAATATCTAAAGTAAGGGCTTTGCCGCCGGGAAGAAGGATGGAGGCCTTTAACGACTTTTCTTCAAGAAGCAGGAGTTTAGCGGCGGCTTTTGCGGAGGCTGCTGCGCAGGAGCCGGTGGTGAAGCCGCAGCGGAGAAGCTTTTGGCCGATAAGGCGTTTTTCGTTCATAGGTCGCTCCCTTACTATTAGACAATTTTCCATTATTTTTAGTGCTTTCTTACATTATGGTGCTGATTTGGACACTTGTCAAGGATGGGATTGGCAATAGGGGATACGTCATTGACACCAATAATTTTTGATGGTAGTATAGAATTGTAAAACTTTGGAGCAGGTCATGGAAGCTGGGTGAAATTCCCACGCAAGCCCGTTGCCGTAATTCGCTTTATAGCTCTTGCATTAGGTCACTGGTTGTTCACCGGGAAGGCGCAAGGGCAGGCTTTTGTCGAGCGATTAGCCGGAATACTTGCCTGTTCCCGCGCTTACGCGTTGGGGTTTAGGCTTTGCGGTCACCAAAGTCGGACTAATAGCTGTTTGATGTGCTCTGTGTGGGTACGTCTTTTTAGTTATACTCCGGGGGGCTATATTATCGCTCTCGGAGTCCTGCGTGGAAAGCTTTTTGGCTTTCCGCTTTTTTGTTTTGGGCAGTTATTGTCCGGAGGTTAGGATGCACACTTATAAATCAATAGAGAGCTATAAAAGAGCAAGAAGAAAATGCTTTGGTTTTGGGATTCTGCTGGTGGCGGCTCTACTTTTACTTATAACCGGCAGCGTTGGGCTGGGGGCTATGGACATAAGCTATGGCGATACGCTTAAGATCATTTGGGGAAAGCTTATTAAAAACCCTGAGTTATACAGCGAAATTCCGGAAGGTGCGGTGGCTGTTGTTTGGAAATTAAGGCTGCCGAGAATTATCTGCGGGACGCTGATGGGCGCGGGGCTTTCCTGTGCAGGTGTAGTTTTTCAGGCGATACTTCAAAACCCGCTGGCTGACCCTTACACTTTGGGAATATCCACGGGAGCGGCCTTCGGCGCGTCCCTTGCAATAATACTTAATATTCTGTTTGCCGTATATCTCCCTATTCCGATGCTTGCGCTGGCTTTTGCACTGCTTACATTGGCGGCGGTTATTGCCATTTCCCAAAAGGGGGGAGGGCTTATAAGCTCTAACCTAATTATAGCGGGAATTATCCTAAGCTCCATTTTGTCCGCTGGTGTTAGCTTTATGAAAATGCTGGCGGGAGAGGGCGTTTCAGCCATTGTGTTTTGGATAATGGGAAGCTTAAGTGCAAAGACATGGGGCGATGTTCTTCTGGCGGCTCCGGTTGTGATTACCGGCTTTGTTCTTTGCATATGGAAAAGCGGGGAGCTAAATATTATGACCCTGGGCGGAAGGAATGCCCAGGCGCTGGGTGTAAACGTCAAGGCAACCCGGCTGTTTTACTTGACTGTATGTTCCTGCATTACGGCAGTTTGCGTATCCGTTTGCGGGGTTATCGGTTTTATTGGGCTGGTGGTGCCCCATCTGCTGAGGTTTTCCCATACTTCTGATAACAGATTGCTTTTGCCGCTGTCTGCACTTTTGGGGGCGCTACTGCTCACGGGGGCTGACCTTGTTACAAGACTTATTTCCAACGGGGAAATTCCTGTCGGGGTGCTCACAACACTTTTTGGTGGACCGTTTTTCATCTGGATATTCGTTAGACGGAGGAGGATGGAAACAAATGACTGAGCCCATTTTAAAAGCTAAGGCACTTTCTTTCGGCTATAGCGGCAACGAGGTCATAAAGGGCGTTTCCCTCTCCGTTTCAAAAGGGGAATATGTAAGCCTTGTAGGTGTTAACGGATGCGGTAAAACAACGCTTTTAGGGCTGCTTTCAGGTTTTTTTAAGCCCCACAGGGGCGAAGTTTTGCTTGGGGGCAGGAAGCTTTCACGCATTAGCTTTAGAGAAAGAGCCAAAGACCTAGCGGTGGTGACGCAAGGTCAGGATATGTGTTTTCCCTTTAGTTGCCTTGAAATTGTGCTTATGGGATTGCACCCGAGTTTGGGACGCTTTCAGTCCCCAAGCGGAGAGCAGCTTGAAACGGCAAGAGAGCTTATGGATAGCTGCGATGTGTGGCGCTTTGCCGATAAGCCAATAACCGAGGTTTCAGGCGGGGAAAGGCAGAGAGTGGTGCTGGCCAGGGCGCTCATGCAGCAACCAAGGGTGCTGCTGCTGGACGAGGCAATGAGTGAGATGGACGTGGCGGCAAAATACGCCATGATGAAGCTATTAAGAAATCGGGTGGAAAAAACAAGCATGAGCGTTGTTTCCATTCATCACGACCTTTCCACCGTTTATAGGTTTTCCGACAGGGTTTGCGCACTGAAGGACGGCAGAGTTTTTGCTGAAGGTGAACCAAGGCAGGTTATGGACGAAGAGTTTTTTAAGCTAGTTTTTTCTGTTGACGCAGAGATTTTTGGAGATAAGGGCTTTATAATAAACGACAATATTTAAATAGAAACGCAGGTGAACGAGATGAAGAAAACAAAATTAACTTTTGCATCGTGTCTTATCTTTGCAATATGGGCAGCTTTTAGCCTTGCACTGGTCGGTTGCAGTGAAACCAAAAACACTTTTGTACCGGAAAAAAGCGAGGGCGCCATAAGCTTTGTGGACGATGAGGGGCAAATAATAAGCTTGGATAAGCCTGCAGAGAGGATAATCTCCTTCTATTCCGCCCATACGGAAAATCTCTATTCTCTTGGTGCGGGAGAGCAGGTATTAGGTGGACACACGACTTGCGTTTATCCTGTGGAGGCTGAAGAAAAAGCTATATACGACTACAAGGGCGACCCGGAGATAGTGATAGCGGCGGAGCCTGATGTGGTGATCATAAGACCACATATTTCCCGTTCTACACCGGAATTTATTGAAGCACTAAAAAGCGCGGGTATCACTGTTGTGTCTCTTTATCCTGAGAGTATGGAGGTTTTTCCGGAGTATATTAAAAAGCTCGCCATGCTGACAGGGACTGAGGTAACGGCTAGGAAACTATTGGAGCAGTTTGATGCGGATATAGCGGCGATACATGAGCTTACGAGCAGACTTTCAGACAAGCAGACGGTGTTTTTTGAGTCCACTGAGGATAACGTTAGAACTGCGGCTAAGGGAAGTATGCCGGCGCTGGCTATAGAATACGCAGGAGGCATAAACATTGCCCAGGGTGCTGAGCCTATAAAAAAGGGCAGTTCCATTGCGGAATACGGAGCGGAAAAAGTTCTGGAAAACGGTGATAAAATTGATATTTATATATCTCAGAGAGGAGCAATGAACGCGGGTGCGGACCTTAGCTCCATCACGGAGAGACCCGGCCTTGATACGGTGAAGGCGGTGAAGGAAGGAAAAGTTTTTGTTATAGATGAAAAGCTCATTTCCTCGCCAACCTTCCGCTTTTACAAGGGTGTGCGGGAGATTGCGCGGTTTATGTATCCGCAGCTAATGGACGATGCATCCGCCTACCAAAGTGATTCTTTGGCAACGCGCATAGACTTTGCTAATATGCTGGTGCGCTATCTTCACCTTCCGATTTATGTGCCTGGCTCATCAAAGCATTACCTAACAGAGAACAACACACATCTCTATGGACACTTTGAGGACGTTCACTGGACGGATGCTGACTTTGACTATATAGAAACAGCAGTTAATGCAGGGTATATTGGCTGGCGGGAGGGTAAGGACGGGTTGGAGTACTTTGACGGAGACCAGCACGTAAGTCGACAGGAGTTAGCCAACGCAGTTTTTTATGCCGGGCGATTTGAGGCAAAAGACGCAAATATTACTATCGGGGACATAGACCGGTGTGAGAATGGCAGTATAGTGCAAATCCTTGTGGACAACGGAGTTTTTGAGCTATCAGATGGCCGTTTTGAGCCCCTTCGGGAGCTAAGCTGTGCGGAGATTATGGCTGCATTGAAATTTATAAAATAAGTAATAGGGCGCGCTGCCAAAGCAGCGCGCCCTATTACTATCGGGTCTGACGTATCATTTCCCGGCGAAGTCGGAGAATTATGCGCTTTTCTAGGCGACTAATGTAGGACTGGGAGATTCCCATTATGTCGGCCACTTCCTTTTGGGTGTATTCATGGGTGCCCCCAAGCCCGAAGCGCATGATAATGATGCTGCGCTCCCTGGAGTCTAGCCCATCTACCGCATCCATTAACATTTTGCGGTCTGCGTCCTCCTCCAGAGGGCGGGAGATTTCGTCACTGTCAGTGCCGAGAATATCGGACAGCAGCAGCTCGTTGCCATCCCAATCCGTGTTTAGAGGTTCATCTAGGGATATTTCTGATTTTTGCGGGCTTATCTTGCGAAGGTACATTAGTATCTCGTTTTCTACGCAGCGGGAGGCATAGGTGGCTAGCTTAATTTTCTTTTCATTTTGAAAGGTATTGATGGCCTTTATAAGGCCGATGGTGCCAATGGAGATAAGGTCCTCCAGGCCCACACCGGTGTTTTCAAAGCGCCGAGCAATGTAGACCACAAGACGCAAGTTGTGTTCTATAAGCAGGCTCTTGGCGTTCTCATCGCCTTTGTCCAGGGCTTCAAGAGCTACCTGCTCCTGCTCACGGGGGAGAGGGGCGGGGAGAATGTCGCTACCGCCTATGTAAAAAATCGGGGGTGGTGTAAGGCCCAAACGGCTTAAAGCCTGACGAAGGGCGTTTAACAAATATTTTGGGATTTTAATTTCCACCATTTCACCTCCTGTTTGGGGATATAACCCACTTAAATACTACTTTTTCTGTTAGTCTTTATATAATTGCAGAGAACTCATTGTCGGGACTTAAATTAATGGGACTAAGCCCCACCAAAAGGTTTTTTGTTTCCTTATCGTTTATCGTTAGGGAATCGGGGCGGAAGACCGGCAGAAGGCCGCTCTTTGTGCCTATAGCCGAATAGGGCACCAGACGAAACCGGGATTTAAGCTCCGGATATGTAGATAAAGATTGAATAAAATCGGAGGCTCCCAGGTATAGAGCGGCTAGGCAATCGCTAGGCAGAAGGGCGGTGGCAGCGTCAAGACCCATTACCATAACGGGAAGTCTACTGATGGGGTCGAAAAGCTCGTTACCGGTGTCGCGAAGGGCTGTAAAGTTGTGAGTTTTCGAGCAAAGGACTATTGAGGCGGTGAGCACTTCCCGGCTGCGGCGTTTCGTAATGCGCGAGAAAACCAAAGTCAGGACAAAATAGGCAGCGGCAAAGGTTAAAATCAGAGTTTTCATGGACGCGCCTATGTAGTATCCGTTTTCGGCGGGGGTACCGGTCAGAAGGGAGACTGCAATGACGGCACCGGCACAGGCGGCGGAAACGCATAGAAAGGCAAGGTAGGGCTTGAGTAGACTTTTATTGCTGCCAAAGGATATGAGGATCATTACTGCACCAAGAGAAAGTTTTATTACAGGTGAGGATAAAAAGCCCATGGATGGAAGCAACAGTGCAACAGAATACGCTGCGCCTAATGCGGCGGCAAGGGCAAAGCGTCCGCGCTTTAATGGCAGAGCGCATAGCTTTGCGGTTGCCACAAGGAGAAGATAATTTATTACTAGGTTTAGAAGGAACATATCATCCACGTAAATCGTTCTCATGTGTATAGTATAGCGGACAAGTGATAGAAAAAATCGGCTAAACAGGTCGGCATAAAAAAATACCCAAGGCAATGACCTTGGGTATTTTGGGGAAACTGCTTATAGCTTCCAAATATTCTGGGCGTACTGAGTAATGGCTCGGTCAGCGGCAAAAATACCGCTGCGGGCAATGTTCCTAAGGGAAATCTGAGCGCGCTTGCGCTTGTTAGAAAGTATCTCATACATGCACTCATGCGCGGAAAGGTAGCTATCAAAGTCAGCAAGGAGCATGTAGTCGTCGCCGCCGTAGACAAGGCGAGAGACTAAGTCAGAGTAGCTTTCGCCGTCACGAAATCCTTTGGAAAAGCTGTTGAGAACACGGCGGAGGCGGCGGTCATTTTCATAAATCTCCGTCGGTGAGTAACCGCGCCGCTTAAGGGCTTGCACCTCATGGGCATGAAGGCCAAAGAGGAACATATTTTCATCCCCCAGCTGCTCATGCATTTCTACATTGGCGCCGTCCAAAGTGCCGATAGTGATGGCGCCGTTCATCATTAGCTTCATGTTGCCTGTTCCGCTGGCCTCTTTTCCCGCAGTTGAAATCTGCTCGGACACCTGTGCGGCGGGCATAAGCTTTTCTGCAACGGAGACACGATAATTTTCCACAAAAACCACCTGAAGCTTACCGTTGCAAAGAGGGTCGTTATTAATATCGTCAGCTAATGAGCAAACCAGGCTTATTATCCGCTTTGCTACGGTGTAACCGCTGGCAGCCTTGGCACCGAAAATAAAGCAACGGGGAAGAAAATCCGCATCGGGCTTATCGTGAATACGCTGCTGAAGATGGGCGATGAGCATGGCACAGAGCAATTGGCGCTTATATTCGTGCAGGCGCTTGACCTGAACATCGAAGATGGCGTCTGTGTTAAGTGTAACGCTGCCCTGTGATGTTAGATAGGCAGCAAATTTAATTTTGTTGCGAGACTTAATTTGCTCAAGCTCGTTGAGGACATCCTCGTCATCGGCAAAGCGCTCCAAACCAATAAGGAGGGAGGCGTCCGTAAGATAGGCATCGCTACCTAAAAGGCGGGTTATAAGGGAGTGAAGCTCTGGGTTTATCTGGGCAAGCCAACGGCGATGATCTATACCGTTTGTTACATTTTCAAATCTTGATGGGTCTAGAGAGCACATATCCCTAAAAAGGTCGTTGCGCAAAATATCACTGTGGAGGGCGGAAACACCGTTGATTTTGCAGCACACCGCAAGGCAAATATTTGCCATGTGAACCTTGCCGCCTTCGACGATAAGGTTACGTAAAATAGCGGCATCATTTCCGGAAAAGGTTTCCACCAAAAAGCGGCGGTGACGGGAGTCAAGCTCACGAATGATCTGCCAGATGCGGGGAAGCTGCTGGGCGATAAGCCCCTGGGGCCAGCATTCCAGAGCCTCTGACATGACGGTGTGGTTCGTGTAGGCAACGCAGTTTTTAACAATGTCCATGGCCTCATCCCAGCCGAGACCATCCTCATCCATGAAGATGCGCATAAGCTCGGGGATGACCATGGTGGGGTGGGTGTCGTTAATTTGAAAGATGTGATGTTGTGCAAAGCTTCGCACATCTTTGTAGGTTTCCCGGTGCTTTTTGACAACGGACTGGGCGGTGGCAGAAACAAAGAAGTACTGCTGCTGGATACGGAGGATTTTGCCCTCAATGTGCTCGTCGGCAGGGTAAAGCACTTTTGTAATAACCTCAGCTCTGATGCGCTGCTCCATTGCCTTGACGTATTCGCCGCTGGAGAAAAGACTCATATCAATGGAATGGGGAGACTGGGCATCCCAGAGGCGAAGAGTGTTCACCCTACTGTTACCATATCCGGCAATAAGCATATCCTTGGGTACGGCGCGGACGGAGGTGTAGTTTTTAATCTGGGTGGTGCAGTGACCGTTATAGTCCCAACTTTCCTCAACGTTGCCGCCGAAACGCACCTCAACCTCATCATCATAGCATGGTACAAGCCAGTTTTCGCGGGAAATATCCCACTTATCCGGGCGTTCTACCTGCTTGCCCTGGCTTATCTCCTGACGAAACATCCCAAGCTCATAGCAGAGGGAATAACCTGTGGTGGGAAGGTCAAGTGTGGCGGCGCTGTCCATATAACAGGCGGCTAGGCGGCCAAGACCACCGTTGCCGAGGCCCGCGTCAGGCTCTGCCTCAAATACGTCTGCAGGCTCAAAGCCAAGCTCTGCTATGGCCTCCCAAAGTTCGTCAAAAATGTTCAGGTTGAAGGCGTTCTTGGCAAGGGAACGGCCCATAAGAAACTCCATTGATAGATAATGAAGTTGCCTATGGTCGTCTGCCTTGGGCTGCGCACGGGTTCGGGCAATATGTTCTCTAATAAGAATAGCACTGGCGGAAAAAAGCTCGTTTATTGTTGCTTGACCCGGGCTAACGCCAAAGTGAGCTGCAAGCTTATCCGTTAGGGAGGCTCTAAGCTCAGCCTCTATTATTTTTGTCATATTTTTTCCTTTCTATATAAAGGCATAAAGGTCGCTGCTGCCTAGCTGATAAGGCTTTCATATATTTTAATATATTCCTTGGCAGAGCGCTCCCAGCTAAGGTTTTCTGTCATGGCACGCCGCTGGAGCTCTTGCCACTGAGGCTTGTTATAGTATATCCCAACAGCGTATTCGCTTGTTCCCAAAAGAGCGGCGGCAGAGTATTCATCAAAGGAGAAGCCGTTTGAATTCTCTCCGGGGTAGGGCCGAACGGTATCACGCAGGCCGCCGACGGCATGGACTATGGGCAGGGTACCGTAGCGCATGGCGATTAGCTGGGACAGACCGCAGGGTTCGCTTCTCGAGGGCATAAGAAGCATGTCTGCCCCACCGTAGATCAGGGATGCCCGCTGCTCGGAATACATGATATTTGCACTGACCCGGCCCTTGTATAAGTTTTCCGCTTCTCGAAAGCGGTTTTCAAAGCCATCCTCGCCGGTACCGAGTATTACAATGCGGATGCCCTTAGAAACAAGACCGTCTAAAGCTGTTGAAACAAGGTCGAAGCCCTTATGGGAGACAAGGCGGGAAATACAGGCGATGATGGGGCCATCATCGCTTTCGTCAAGCCCCAACTCCCGGCAAAGAGCTTTTTTACAGTCTGACTTGCCTGAAAGGTCCTTTGCGCAATAGGGCGCGGGAAGGCGCTTATCCCTTTCCGGGGAAAAGCGGAGGGTATCAATGCCGTTTATAATGCCGGCAAATTTGTAGGCATTGTGGACGATCACCTCATGGATGCCGCAGGCAAAATATGGATCTCTAAGCTCAACGGAATAGCTTGGGCTGACTGTTGTAACATAATCTGCTTTGTAAATGGCGCCCTTCATGAGGTTAATACCGTCCTCGTAGCGGATTATGCCTAAGTCGTATAGCTCTCGCGGCAGGCCAAACACATCGCCGAGGCACCATTCTATGAATCGACCCTGGTATTCAATATTATGAATGGTGAAAACGGTTTTGATGCTGTGGTAAAATTCTGCCGGCTCATAGCGCAGATAGATAGGAATAAGGGCGGTTTGCCAGTCGTTACAGTTTATTACCTCAGGCTTCCAGTTTAAAAGCGGAAGGATCTCAATGACGGCCCTGGAGAAAAAGCCGAAGCGCTCCCCATCGTCTGCCTCACCGTAGGGAAGGGGACGGTTAAAGTAGTATTCATTGTCAAGAAAGTAGTAGATAACTCCCTCATGCTCAAGGCTGAACACGCCGCAATACTGGCTTCGCCATGAGAGATGTACATAAGTGTAAAAACAAAAGGTCATTTGCTCCCGCCACTTTGGGTCTATGGTTCCATAAAGGGGCGAAATTACGCGGGCGTCTTGGCCTGAGGCGCAAAGAGCCTTTGGCAGGGAGCCTGCCACATCACCCAAGCCGCCGGTTTTGGAAAAGGGGGCGACTTCGCTGACGGCATATAGAATGTTCATTGGCTACCTTCGCTTTCTTATATGTGCTTACCTTTTGCAACTGTAACGGGCATGGCTTTATTACCGGTTAGGACTGTTCCATCGGAAAAGCTGACATTTTTGTCGGCAATTACGCTGGAAAGTCTTACGTCCTTTCCGATGACGCAGTCTTGCAGAATAACGCAGTCTTTAAGTTTTGCGCCGCTATGGACGGCTACCCCGCGAAATACCACGCAGTTTTCAAGCTCGCCTTCAATATAACAGCCGTCTGCAACTAAAGAGTTTTTTACGGAGGACTCCTCGCCATAGTAGGTGTATACAGAGGAACGACCCTTGGTGTATACCGGGCGGTCTTCGGGGAAAAGCTCAGCTTTAAGTCTTGAATTAAGCATATCCATACTGGATCTGTAATAGCCGGCTATAGAGCAGATGTGGGCGCAGTAGCCGTTATGGCGGTAAAGGTGCACCTTGCCGCCGCTTTCAAGATAGTTGGCGAGAGCATCTCGGTGAAAGTGAAACAAACCATTTACGCTGCAATACTTGATAAGCTCCATAAGCAGGGACTTAGAGATAATATAAGCCTCTATTGAGTCGAGCACTTCAGGCTCATGGGAGCCGAAAACCATAGAGAAGTCGTAGCTATCGGGAACAAAGCCTATTAAATCCTTACCGCTGTCATAGACCTTTGGGGCGCAGATGGCGGTAATCTCAGCACCGGAGGCCAGATGACTCTCAAATGCGGCCCCTAAATCCAGATTAATGGCAAGGTCACTGCGCATTAGGACTATGTTGCCCTGCTTTACATGGCGAAGGTATGGGGAGATGGCGGAAAGGGCATCCATGCAGCCCTTGTAGTTCCCATACTGACTATTATACATTCCATAGGGAGGTAGTAGAGACAGACCGCCGCTGCCCCGGCTTAGATCCCAATCTTTGCCGCCCTCTAAGTGATCTAGCAGGGACTGATAGTTTGTTTGCATTATCACGCCTACATTACGCACTCCCGCGTTAGTCATGGAGGAGAGGGCAAAGTCTATTAGACGGTAACGGGAACAAAAGGGCAGGGAAGCGCTGGTGCGCTTTAAAACTAGGTCGTTAAGGGCGGGGTAGGAATGGTAGGCGTAAATTATGCCGTGAAGGTCTATCATTACTTGCCCTCCTTTTCAGAATAAAGCATGGAACCGGCGGGAGGGGTATCCCCGTTTGCTACCCGGGACTTGGGTCCGCAGGTTGTTATGCCCCAGCTTTCCGCACCCGTGGGGGAGGAGCCGACCACGGCCCCGCTGCCGATTACGGCATATTCGCCAACTATGGCATACTGGACTGTTGCGCCCTTTTCGATGATGCAGCCGGGCATAAGGACACTGTGAGAGACAGTTGCACCATCCTCCACGATTACGCTACTGCTTAACACTGAATTGGAGACATTTCCCCTAACATCGCAGCCTTCGGTTATAATGCTGTGGCGGATCTGGGCGGTTTCTCCGATGTAGTGAGGGGGCTTTACAGGGCTGCGGCTTTTAATGGGCCACGACTTGTCGTATAGATTTATAAGGTTGGGCGAAAGCATATCCATGTTAGAGTCCCACAGGCTTTCAATGGTGCCAACATCGCGCCAATAACCGTTAAAGCGGTATGGCCAGAGCCTTTCACCAGAATGAAGCATTGCGGGGATAATGTTCTTGCCAAAGTCCTTTTCGGAGTTAGGGTCATTTTCGTCGGCAATAAGGTAGTCCTTAAGCTTCTCCCATGTGAAGATGTAAATGCCCATGGAGGCTAAGTCACTTCGGGGCTCTTTAGGTTTTTCGGTGAAACGGCAAACATATCCGTTTTCATCGGTATCCATTATGCCGAAGCGGGAAGCCTCCTGCATGGGGACGCGGATGACGGCTATGGTACAGTCGGCACCTGAATCCTTATGCTGGCAGAGCATATCGGAATAATCCATTTTGTATATGTGGTCACCGCTGAGAATAAGAACGTATTCGGGGTCCCACATGTCAATAAAGTCCATATTTTGGTATATTGCGTTTGCGGTGCCAGAAAACCATTCGCCTTTGGAGCCGGAGCTTTGATATGGCGGAAGAATATATACACCGCCACGCTGGAGATCCAAATCCCATGGCTGACCGGAGCTGATGTAGCTGTTAAGCTGAAGGGGTTGGTACTGGGTGAGGACCCCCACAACGTCTATGCCTGAGTTTGCACAGTTACTTAATGGAAAGTCAATAATTCGGTATTTGCCGCCGAAGGGCATTATGGGTTTGGCGGATTTGTCGGTTAAGGCATAAAGGCGGGAACCTTGACCGCCGGCAAGGAGCATGGCGATACACTCTTTTTTCATAAATTGGCCTCCGAATAATTAGTAATCTTAGGCTTACGCTGAGAAACAACGGATTTCTCCGGTTGTGTGGATGATGGACGGGTTCTTCTTAAGAATATGGCGGTAAGTGGGGGGATATCAATCAAAATTGAATGGGATTGCCCATGTTGTGGGATTTTTGAGGCTGTGAAGCTTTGACCGGAAGTGAGCTTTCCACTGCCACCAAAGGAAGCTTCGTCTGTTGAAAGACAGACAGTGTAGTGTCCGGCGCTTGTTACGCCCAGGCGAAAAGACTTGTTTTCTGAGCCGGAGAATGAGCAGAGGAAGGTAAGCTCCTTGCCTGCCTTGTCCTTGCGGGTGAAGGCGAGAATGTTATTATCCCGCTCGTCAGCGCAAAGCCAAGAGAAGCAGGCAGCATCAAAATCCCTCGACCATAGGGGGCGGTTTTCCAGGTAAAAGCCGTTGGCGGCCTTAAAATAATCGTGGAGTGCGGCTTTGTCGGGAAACTGCAACAAATCCCACGGAAGCTGGGAGGCATAATCCCACTCGGTCTCCTGTCCCAGCTCGGCCCCCATGAAAAGGAGCTTTTTCCCCGGGTGGGCAAGCATATAGGCCCAGAAGGCTCTTACGTTTGAGAGCTTTTGTTCCCTTGTGCCGGGGGCCTTTCCAATAAGTGAGCCTTTCATGTGCACAACCTCGTCATGGGAAAGGGGGAGAACAAAGTTTTCCGAAAAGGCGTACATCAGTGAAAAGGAAAGGTCGTTGTGGCTGCCGGCGCGAAACAGAGGATCTGTTTTCAGGTAACGCAGGGTGTCGTTCATCCAGCCCATGTTCCATTTTAGGTTAAAGCCGAGACCGCCGGCATGGGCGGGACCGGTTACAAGAGGCCATGCGGTACTTTCCTCCGCAATCATGAGGATACTATCGTCGTAGGAGAAGCATGCAACGTTTAGAGCTTTCAGGAACTCAACTGCCTCAAGGTTCTCGTTACCGCCGAATTTGTTCCTGCGCCAGGTACCGGAATGGCGGTCGTAGTCAAGGTAGAGAATGGAGGCCACAGCATCTACTCGCAGTCCGTCTATATGGTATTGCTCCAGCCAGAAAAGGGCGGAGGAAATAAGAAAGCTTCTCACCTCGCCTTTGGCATAATCAAATATCCGGGTGCCCCAACTGGGATGCTCGGCCATGGTGGGGTCGGAGTCCTCGTAAAGGCGGGTGCCGTCAAACTCGACCAAGCCGTGGGGGTCCTTGGGGAAGTGGGCGGGGACCCAGTCCATGATCACACCAATGTCCGAATTGTGAAGGGCATCTATGAGGTACATTAAGTCCTCCGGCGTGCCGTAGCGTGAGGTGGCGGCAAAGTATCCGGTTACCTGGTAGCCCCAAGAGCCATCAAAGGGGTATTCTGTAAGGGGCATGAATTCCACATGGGTAAAGTTCATTTCTTTAATATAGGGAATAAGCTCGTCTGCCATCTGGCGGTAGGTAAGAGAGCTGCCGTCCTCATTGGTTCGCCATGAGGCAAAGTGAAGCTCGTAAATATTCAGGGGATGGTCATATATCTTACGTTTTTTGCGGCTTTTCATCCAGCGGCTATCTTGCCACTGATATGCAGAAAAATCATAAAGGCGTGAAGCTCCTACGGGGCGAAGCTCGGCATATTTTGCATATGGATCTGCCTTCCAAAGGGTTTGTCCGTCCCGGGAACAAATGACGTATTTATAGGAGTCGGTGAGCTTAACACCGAGAATTTCAAGCTCCCATATACCCCCATTTAAAAAGTGCATGGGGTTTTCCCTTTCACTCCAATTATTAAAGGATCCGGAGACAAAAACCTCAACGGCGTTTGGTGCCCAGACACGGAAAACGGCGCCGGTATCGGTGAGGTGGGAGCCTAAGTACTCTGCTGCGTGCACGGCGCTGCCCTGGACGAAAGATTCTAAGAACCGGGAGATCTCTTCCTTATTCATGGCTTTCACTACCTTTACTGCGTACTATAAAAACAGCGGGCGGAACCCGCTGTCAATTAAACAAGTTCATAGCCCTATCAGCGCCATCGGAAATATAGACGGCAAGGGCGTCAATAGCTTTTTCGCAGGCGCTATCAATAAGCGCAGCTTCAGCTTTGCTAAAACCGCCGAGAACCCAATTTATAATTTCCTCCTCGGTTGAGTAGGAGGAAGGCGCGCCTACGCCGATTTTAATTCTTGGGAACTCGTCCGTTCCCAAAGCAGAAATAATGCTCTTTAGACCGTTATGACCACCGGCGGAGCCTTTTGTGCGAATGCGAAGTTTACCTATAGGGAGAGCAATATCGTCACAAATTACAATTATACGCTCGGGTGGGATTTTATAGAAGCTCGTGGCAGGGCCAACGGCATTGCCGGAGAGGTTCATAAAGGTTTGGGGCCTTAAAAGTAGCAGCTTTTCTCCGCCTAAGGTGGTCAGGGCAGTAAGCGCATTAAATTTAAGACGGTTAATTTTGATCTTCTTTGCGCATTCAAATTTGTCGGCGGTATAAAAGCCCACATTATGACGGCTGCCGTCGTACTTTTTGCCTGGGTTACCGAGAAAGACGACTGCCCATGAGGCGCCGCCGTTTTTTCTGCCAAATAACATTAGATTATTATCCTTTCGCCATATAAGCGGGTAACAAAAATCCGTCGGTGGGGTGCGGCTGCACTCCGCACCGACGGAAAGCTTAGCATATTGCAGGAGCGATATGCGGTCGAAATGCTTACTCAAACAGGGAGGAAATGGAGACCTCCTCGTATACTCGGGCAATAGCTTCCGCAAAAAGAGAGTGGACAGGAATATATTTTATCTTATCACAAGTTTTGCTGGAGGGGTAGGGGATAGTATCAAGGAAGAGAAGTTCTTTGATGCAGCATTCGTTAATACGGTCTATAGCGGGGCCGGAGAGAACGCCGTGGGTTGCACAGGCATAAATATCCTTAGCTCCGCCGATTTCGATTAAAGCCTTGGCAGCTCCGCAAAGGCTCCCGGCGGTATCAACCATGTCGTCAAGCAGAATGCAGGTTTTGCCCTTAACGTCACCGATTATGTTCATAACCTCGGAGCAGTTTGCCCTTTCACGGCGCTTATCAACAATGGCAAGGTTAAAACCCATCTTATGGGAGAATTTTCTTGCTCTTGCAACACTGCCAACGTCTGGAGAGACAACAATGCAGTCTTCACAGCCGAGGCCAAACTTTTTGATGTAGTGGTTGGCGAAAATAGGTCCGCCCATAAGGTTATCAACAGGAATGTCGAAGAAGCCCTGAATTTGTGAGGCGTGGAGATCCATGGTGAGGACCCTGTCCGCACCGGCTTCGGTGATAAGGTTTGCAACCAGCTTTGCGGAGATGGGGTCGCGGCTCTTAGCTTTTCTGTCCTGACGGCCATAGCCGAAATAGGGCATTACGGCAGTGATCCTGCCGGCAGAGGCGCGGCGCATTGCGTCTATCATGATGAGCATTTCCATGAGATTGTTGTTGACCGGGCCGCAAGTGGACTGAATGATAAATACGTCCGCCCCGCGAACGGGTTCGTTTATGGAAATAGAAATCTCACCATCTGAAAATGCCGTTGCTACGGAATTTCCCAACTCTATATTCAGCTTGTCGCATATTCCATGTGCGAGCTTGGGATTGGAATTTCCTGCGAAAACCTTAATCTCCTTGCCATGTGAAATCAATATAATCGTCCTCTCTATTCTGCGTATTTATTTAGTGAACGCACAAAGCGCCCATAATTTCACTTCCATTATAACAAAGTATATTAATAAATGAAAGTACCCAACATGGTTTTTTGCGGAATAATTGCAAAAGATAGCGTTTCTTTTTCGCCATGCAGTTTACTATGCAGTTTTTCACATATCTGTTTACAATGTGAGATTTTTTGTATATACTGTTTAGGCAATTAAAAAGGGGTATCTATATGCTAGAATTTGAAGAATACAAGCAGAGACTAAACAATATTAAGCCTGAGTTGGATAATTTGCGTGTGGCCATTAAGCTGGACGAGGCAAAGAAGGAAATCGAACAGTGCGCGCAGGAGAGCGAAAAGCCGGGCTTTTGGGACGATTTGGGAAACTCTCAGGAGCTTATGAAGCGGCAAAAACAACTGCAGGCCAAGGTTGACCATTACAAAAAGATGGAGATGGCTTGGGACGACCTATATACCATCTGCGAAATTGCTATTGAGGAAAACGACGAGTCCATGCTGGACGAGCTGAAAACCGGTTTTAAACAACTGAGCGGTAAGATTGGGGAAAGTACGCTATCGACCTTACTTTCCGGACAATATGACGGAAACGGCGCTATCCTTACCATACACGCGGGTGCGGGCGGAACCGAGGCTCAGGATTGGGCGCAGATGCTTTACCGCATGTATATCCGCTGGGCGGAGCGTCACGACTTTAAGTGTTCCACGCTAGACTTTGAGGACGGCGACGAGGCCGGGCTTAAATCCGCCACGATTAACATCGACGGCGAAAATGCTTACGGCTTTCTTCGCAGTGAAAACGGTGTTCATCGTTTGGTGCGCGTTTCTCCCTTTGACGCGGCGGGTAGAAGACATACGAGCTTCGCCGCTATTGAGGTAATGCCCGACATTCCCGATGACGGACAAATCGAGATTCGTCCCGAGGAAGTTGAGATGCAGGCCTGCCGCTCATCTGGCGCCGGCGGACAGCATATTAACAAAACCTCCTCAGCGGTGCGCATAACCCACCTGCCCACAGGTATTGTTACCTTCTGCCAGACCGAACGGAGCCAGTTCCAGAACAGGGACAACGCAATGAAAATGCTGCGGGCTAAGTTAGCTGAGCTTAAGGCACAGCAGCACGCGGAGAAGATTTCCGATATTAAGGGAGTGCAGAAGAAGATTGAGTGGGGCAGTCAGATACGTTCCTACATTTTCATGCCTTACACATTAGTAAAGGATCATAGAACGAACTTTGAAAACGGCAATATAAACGCCGTTATGGATGGAGATTTAGACGGATTTATCAACGCTTATCTTACCGCAAACGCGGGAAAATAATACAGAAGCAGCCGGAAGCCTAGGCTTCCGGCTGCTTTTTGCAAAAAACTGTGTAATTACAGGTATTTAATTTAGGCGATGATACCTAAAAGGTTGAAAGCGGTGATAAGTCCGCTGAAAACTATGGAAACTGTGGAGCAGAGCTTTATCAGAATGTTGAGAGAAGGTCCTGAGGTATCCTTGAAGGGGTCGCCAACGGTATCACCAACAACGGCAGCCTTGTGGCAATCCGAGCCTTTTCCGCCGTGATGTCCTGCCTCAATATACTTCTTTGCGTTATCCCAAGCACCGCCTGCATTGGACATAAACACGGCCATTGCAAAACCGGTTACGGATACGCCGCCAAGAAGACCTACAACACCCTCGGCACCTAGGATAAGGCCTGTTGCGATGGGAACAATAACTGCAAGTAGTGCGGGGACTACCATTTCGTGGAGAGCACCCTTGGTGCACAGACCAACACATGCGGCGTAATCGGGGTCAGTTTCGCCTGTCATTATGCCCTTAATTTCGCGGAACTGACGGCGAACCTCAACAACGATACTCTGGGCCGCGGTCTGAACAGCAGATATGGTGGTTGCGGAGAAGACAAAGGTGAGCATTGCACCTATAAATAATCCAACCAGAACTGTGGGGCTGGTGAGGCTAAAGTTAAGTACCTCAGTGGTCTTTGCCTGAACAATATTAACGTAGGAAACAAGCAGGGCCAAAGCGGTTAGGGAAGCTGAGCCAATGGCAAAGCCTTTGCCTGTGGCAGCGGTGGTGTTGCCCAGAGAGTCGAGAGCGTCTGTGCGCTGGCGGACTTCTTCGGAAAGACCTGCCATTTCGGCGATGCCGCCGGCATTATCAGCAACGGGGCCATAAGCGTCTGTGGCAAGGGTGATGCCAAGGGTGGAAAGCATACCGACGCCTGCAATGCCTATGCCGTAAAGACCGCGGTTGAAGGCTTCGTTAAACAGGCCGTTTGCATCAATAATATTCATGGTGCCGCCGGCTGCATAATAGCTGATAAGAACGGCAGCGGCAACTACAAGAATAGAGGCAAGGGTTGACTTAAGTCCAAGAGAAATACCGCCGATGATGATGGTGGCGGAGCCTGTTTCAGAGGCTGCGGCCAAATCCTGAGTGGGCTTATAAGTATCGGAGGTGTAATACTCGGTAAAGTAACCGATTGCGCAGCCGCCTATAAGGCCGCTAAGTATAGATATGTATATTCCCCAGCAGTTGTTGTCCGTGCCCAGGACTAGGAAGCATATGGGTGCGGCCACAACAGCGGAGAGGATTGCTGCAAGATAGGTGCCCGTGCGAAGACTTGAGAGCAGAGAGCTCTGAGTTGCGTCTTCCTTGGTCTTTACAAAGAAGGAGCCGATTATGGAGCAAACAATGCCGCATACGGCAAGTGCCATGGGAAGAAGCATTCCACTGAAGCCGTAACCGGCAATGGAGCCAAGAGCGAAGGTAGCAAGGATGGAGCCTATATAACTTTCGTAGAGGTCTGCTCCCATACCTGCCACATCGCCGACGTTATCGCCGACGTTGTCAGCGATTGTTGCGGGGTTACGGGGGTCGTCCTCAGGGATACCCGCCTCCACCTTACCAACTAAATCGGCGCCGACATCGGCAGCCTTCGTGTAGATTCCGCCGCCAACACGGGCGAACAGAGCCATAAAGGAAGCACCCATGCCGTTCATGACCATAATGTTGCCCAGAACGGTGGGATCCTTAACATCAAAGACGAAGTAGAGAAGAACAAACCAAATGGAGATGTCCAGCATACCAAGGCCCACAACGGTGAAGCCCATAACGGAGCCGGAGGAGAAGGCAACACGAAGACCCTTATTTAGGCTTTCAGATGCTGCTTGGGCTGTGCGCGCATTGGCCTGTGTTGCAATCTTCATGCCTATGAAGCCTGCAAGCATTGACCAGATGCCACCGGTTAGGAAAGCGTATGGCGTGTATACCGAGAGCATTTCCCCGCGGGTTACATATGCCATAATAAGAAGAACTACGA
This sequence comes from uncultured Oscillospiraceae bacterium, assembly GCA_964576195.1. Taxonomy (GTDB): domain Bacteria; phylum Bacillota; class Clostridia; order Oscillospirales; family Oscillospiraceae; genus UBA2658. The sequence continues at coordinate 50,852 of CAZNUD010000008.1, forward strand.
ATACAACGGCAAAAACTTTAGCCACCGTTGTATACTGGTGCTTAAGATACGCATTTGCACCTTCGCGAATTGATGCTGCGATCTTCTGCATTTTTTCGTTTCCCTCAGAAAAGCTCAAGACCTTTTTTGCCTGAATTACGGCAAAGATGATTGCAAGAGCAAATCCGACGAAACCAATCCAGAAATAACTTTCCATAATTTCACTCCTCAATGAAACACATAATTGGCGGGCGGTTAAATGTGCAAACGCCGCACGCGCCACATAGGAGGCTGCAATTTGTAGCCCCCCGTTACACTGTTATTTTAAACTAAATAGGATTAAAATTCAAATGTAGGTTCATACAATAAGCAACCGCTATTCAAAAGTCACTTGAACACATTGCACAAAACCAAACGTTTGTTTTTGGTGGTATATGTGAAACGTTTCATACGAGTAGGATAACTTGATAAGCATGGCAAGCTATGGTATACTTTATTTGGAAACAAGAATTATTGTACTTCTTTGGAGGACATTATATGAAAGGTATTATACTTGCCGCAGGCAAGGGTACGCGGCTTTATCCAATCACTCACTCTGTCTGCAAGCCATTGCTGCCAGTCTTTGACAAGCCTATGATCTATTACCCTTTGGCAGTGCTATTGGAATTGGGGATAACCGACATTTGCATTATTGTTCCTCCGGATGAGCAGCATCAATTTGAATGGTTGCTGGGATATGGTGAGAATTTTGGTGCAAATATTACATACATTAAACAATATGATAGACGGGGCATTGCCGATGCTTTTATTCTAGGTGCTGATTTTATCGGTAGTGATAGGGTCTGTCTTGCTTTGGCAGATAATATTTTCTTTGGGGCTGGACTTAGGGAGAAGCTTTTGCAAGCAAGGGACAGCGATTCGGGCGCAACAGTTTTCGGTTGCTATATGGATGATCCTAGACCCTTCGGTGTTGTAGAATTTGACGAAAACGGTCGAGTGTTAAGCATTGAGGAAAAGCCGGAAAATCCAAAGTCCAACTACATCGTTCCGGGACTGTATTTTTACGATAAAAGGGTTATCGAAATTGCAAAGCTCGTGCAGCCCTCAGCGAGAGGGGAGTTGGAAATAACCTCAGTGAACAACGCTTACTTAGAGCGAGGGGATTTAAGCGTAGTTCCCCTTGAAAAGGAAATTACCTGGTTCGACTCCGGCAATGCCAGTTCACTTTTGGATGCGGCCTGCGCTATTCGCGAGTACCGGAGGAAAACAGGGGAGCAGGTGGGTTGCCTTGAACAGATTGCACATCGCAACGGACTTATTTCCCGGGAAAAGCTGATTGCGGTGGCTGAGAAAATCAAAATGTCTGATTACGGAAGATTCTTAATGAAGTATGCGAATTCATAAGGATAACTAACTCAATAAAATAACTCCCTCCGAAGTACCTTCGGAGGGAGTTTTGCATTTAATTATAAAGAGTTGTGCTGCCGCTGATGGTTTCTTCGATTGAACGGCTTATTATACCCACGGCTGCCTCCAAATCCCTATGGCGCATTGCCTGGCATAGGGCACGGGTACGAACGCGCATGGATTCAAAGCCATGAAGCCGGAAAAAGCGCTCAAAAAGAGTTGTATCCGGTGATTTAAAGGAATAAAAAATAAGCGGCAGGAGGGTGTTGCCTGAAAGACAGCAGAGCACATGGTCAAAGTCAAAAAGGATTTTAGCCGCTCTTTCCGGAGACTGTTCTACATCTAGCTTTTCCGAAAGTTCTTCAAGAAGCGAGATGTCCTCGTTGGTTACCCGGGGGATGGCAAGCTCTAAGGCCAGTTTAAAGAGCACAAGACGGATTTCTAAAATCGAGAGGATGTCCGCATCCGGAAGTGTGCCTCCGTTGAATTTCATGATTGATACTAGGGTGTCAAGACTGCCCTTTCGCCGGTAGTCTGCAACGTAGGTACCGCTGCGGGGGATAATTTCCAGAAAGCCTCGGTCTGCCATTTCTGCAATACCGGAGTTTACTACGCTTCGGCTGATTTGCATTGAAGCGGCCAGTTCACGCTCCGGTGGAAGCTTCGTACCGATTGGAAGCTTGCCGCTGAGTATCATTTTTTCAAGCTGTTCGATGAACAGCTCCTTAAGCGTAGGGGCGGAGAGCTTTGTAAATTCCATAATAATCACCACGAATAAGTTCTAAAAAGTTAGACGCACTTCTAAAAAGAATGACACCCGAAAGGGTGTCATTCTTCTGGAGGCGCCACCCAGATTTGAACTGGGGAATCGGGGATTTGCAGTCCCCTGCCTTACCACTTGGCTATGGCGCCAGGCTTTCAAAACAAAAACACGTTTTCGTTTTGCTGGAAACGGGGAATACGAAGGGGTGTATGCCTAAAAATGGAGCGGGCAACGAGATTCGAACTCGCTACCTCCACC
>CAZNUD010000009.1:0-5560 GCA_964576195.1 uncultured Oscillospiraceae bacterium
CGTTTTTGTTGTTTTATGTATTATTACGTTGATTGATTTAGACGTTGCTTGCGAAAGCCGAAAAGAGCGAAACACAAATTGGCAAGCAGGGCAAGGTGGTACACACCTTGCTTTTTTGCATCAAAATCCCTGTCGGGCTTTCTCGCAAAAAATGCTTGCTGGGGAGTATTCCCAATCCCCATTGAACGATCCCATTCGGGAGCGGCTGCGCATCCTGCAGATGCTTATGGGCGTGAGCAAGGTAGCACATACCTACGCTTGCGATTAATACCCTTGCCTACGATACTTAAACCTATGCTTTCGATTTATACTTGTGCTTGCGATTACTAAACCAATGCTTTCGATTATCGGAAAAAGTTTCATCGTATCATTATTATCAGCCTTTTTGGTTTAAGGACAAACCGTGCTTTTTAAGCATCGCCCCGTTTTCAACTATGAAATATCTAAAGTTATGCTATCGGTTAAACGGATGCACTTAACTTGGTCAATAATTATGGGTACTACAAAATAATAGTCGCGTACATCGGTTTCTTCATCAACCCATCTGCTGTCGCAGCCGATAAGGTGCCTTTCCCCGCTTTTCATTTCTACGTAAGCAAGTCCGTAGCTGTATGGTTCGCTGACCTTGCCGCTCACGATGCGATAGCGGCACTCAGCGGAGAAGTTTGAGAGCACAAAGGAGCTTATTTCTCCCCACTTTTCCTTGCCGTATTTACCGTTTTCAGAGATTCCGTAGACAGGAACGGGCCTATCAATAAGTTCAATGTATTCGCTGTTTACCGCATAACTGAAATCAAAGTCCCACTGACCCCCATAGATTATCTCTCCCTCATCGGACACAATGTTTTTAAGGCGAAGGGTGCGGTTAAGGCCGTTATCCAGATTATACTCTTTATTATCCCAACGGCTGGCTCCAACTGTAAGACGAAGGGTGTATTTGTTGTCGTTGGGATTGTCGTCATTTGTTGCGTTGCACTGATAGTCAGTGGTGGTGAAGGGGGCTTGGGGGTCGTTAAACATGATTTCTGCCCGCTGAAAACCGTATCCACCCTTTTCTATGCTGCTGTTTTCTGGCAGCTCCACAAGAACGTTAAAGCAATTAAAGCAGCCGTCCCCCATGGCGGAAACTAGCGTCATTTTAACCCCGGCGTCCTTAGCCTCACTGTCAACTATTTCAATGCTGCCGGTAATAAGCTGCATCTGGGCAGGGCTCAGGCCCTTTACCATTGTGGCAACAACACCCATGTCCTGGTGCTCGAAACCCATAGGCTCCGATGACGGGGACGGCGAGGGCTGCTGTGCAGGCTCAGCTTCACTTTTTCCGCAGGCGCACAGGGCCAGCACAAGAGTAAGGCATAATACTGCCGCCGCGAGCTGTTTACTTCTCATAGTCCAATTCTCCTGTTTTTCGTATAGTCCCGCTGATTTTATATGGCGGGATATGCAAACATACAAAGTTTATTTTACACTGTTTTGTAATAATTACGATAGTATTTTAAAAATTTTTGCTACTTTTTTCTAAATAATCATATTATTTCTTATTTACTCCGAAAATACGGCAACAATTTAAGTTTGCAGTAACGTAAAATAAAGAATAGAAAAATTATTTTTGAATTCATTATTTATAAGATTATCCATGTTAATAACCAAAGAAACATGGTTAGACCAAAAAACTATGCTAGTTGTAAAAGGCGCCTTGCCCGCAGTAGTGCAAAACATCATAACTAATTTTTAATTTTTGATAACCTGTTAAAAAATCACCTAATTCTGTTCGAGCTAATAAGCATATGGCAAACAAAATATTATACTTTTGAACTTTTCGCCTCTATAATGAAATTACAAAGAGGGAAACAAAAAACAAACTAAAATAAAGAGGGTGGTCAACATGAAAGATGAAATAAATTCCCCAGATTTTGGGCTGACCACGGATAAAGGGCAATTACAGGTCAGCCTACGGGGTGCCTGAAAACTTATAAAAAACAAATTACTAATTAGGAGGAATCTATCATGACTAACTTTAATGAATATAATTACGACTTACCCACAATAACCGATGAATTTGCAAACAATCTCAAACACGAGAAGGAAAACACACCCAGACTTAACGGAAGCCCCTCTCAAATCAGCGCAGCTATCCGCCAGGCAATGGCAAAGAACAGCTCAGAGGCTATTACTGCAACTCCCAAAAGAGTTTACGAAGCAGTTGTAACAGAGCTTGAGCTGATTCACGGTAATAAGTGCGCATAAGCTAGTTTCGCCGATTCATCGCCGGAGGCGACACCGCAATTAAAGATATGAAACTCTCCAACTCTTCAACTCTTCAACTCTCCAACTCTTCAACTCTTCAACTCTCCAACTCTCCAACTCTCCCAATAGCAATACATAGTCCCTTATCAAGCGGTATCCTCCGGCGTATAAATCCATAATAACCCAATGCAAAAAAAGCGGCCATGCGGCCGCTTTTTTGTCTTTAAAGGGCCCTTTGCCTTCTCACTTGTCAGAGGCTTGACATTCTTTTACAAGTATATATAATATCCCTGGTAAGACCAGAAATGCGAGGTTAAAGTATGAAATTTGAAGCCATCCGGACACCCACCATTAAAGAACTTTTTGTTGATAAAACAACCGAGCTTATTCTCTCCGGAAAGCTTGCCGTGGGAGAAAAGCTTCCCAGCGAGCGTGAGCTGGCGGCGGAAATGGGCGTTAGCAAAACCATTGTTCATCTTGGGCTTGGGGAGCTAGAGCGCATGGGCTTCGTTTCAATTATACCCAGAAGGGGCGTTTTTGTTGCAAATTACGGTGAAAAGGGAACTCAGGAAACCCTTGCGGCCCTTTTGCGCTATAATAGAGGCTCGCTGGACAGACATACTATTGAGTCTATGTTCGAATTTCGTCAGGCTCTTGAGGGGGCTTCCTTCCGCCGCTTCGCTATGGTCCACACCGCTGAGGACGCGGAGGCCATGCTGGAGATGGTGGGAGAAATCAAGCGTATTGCCGCAGACGAGAGTGTCGCCGCCCATGTTTTGGCAGAGCGTATTTTTGATCTACACCATGCCATAAGCGTACGCAGCGGGAACAACGTTTTTCCCTTGGTTTTAAATGCTTTTCGCACGGTAAGTATTGTTTTCTGGGAAAATGGAATACGCATGTATAGCAGGGAGGGCAGCGCGCTGAGGGCTGAAAACTATCTGCGCTGCCTCTTAAACCGTGACCCCGACGGAGCTGACAAGCTGCTAGCGGAGGACATTGAAACCTATCTTGGTACCTCTTTTTGACTATTTTTTCACGAAACAATCAAAAGAGGTTGCATTAAGTCGAACTGCGTTATATAATAAATATCTGTGGTCTGACCACAAAGGTAATATGAGCATTGGGAGATGCTTTAACAATACGGAGGAAGAAAAATGGCAGAACTTAGATCCAAAATTGTAAGGCTGGCCAAAATGGTCGGCGGCATTAGCGGAACTCTCAATAAAATTGATGAGAATGCACCTGAGTATTATTCCATGGCCGGCGTTGTTTCAGATGATCAGGCAGACGTTGCTCTGGCAGCAGGCCTGCGCAAGGTTAGAACTGTCGACTACCTTGCGAAGAAGTGCGGCAAGTCCATTGAGGAAACCCATAAGCTGGCTTTGGAGCTTGCCGATATCGGTATTTTCCGCGTTTCCAAAAACGCTAAAGGCGAGGACGAGTTCTTTGTTCAAATTTTTGCCCCCGGCATCCTCGAGATGATGGTTGGAAACGAAGCCCAGCTTAAAGCCCACCCGGAAATCGGAAAGGGCTTTGAGGAATACACCCGTCTGCGCATGGGCACAATGTCCCCCATGCTCCCAACGAGTAGCGGATTGATGCGCGTTGTCCCCGTTGAAAGCGCAATCTCCTCCGATACCAAAGCTGTTCCCTACGAAAAGCTTTCCTACTATCTTGACAAATACGACAAGTTTTCCGTGGCAAACTGCTCCTGTCGTTCAGCCCGCCGGGTTATCGGCGAGGGCTGCGGACACATTGAGCATGAAATGTGCATCCAGATGGGCATCGGCGCCGAGTACTTTATCCGCACCGGCAGAGCAAGAGAGCTTACCCGAGAAGAGGTTGAGGAAAAGCTTCGCCTTGCTGAAGCCAACGGTCTTGTCCACGAAATACCCAACATCGAAGACATTGGCGAAACCGCTGCTATCTGCAACTGCTGCTCCTGCGCCTGCTTTGGTCTAAGGGTTGCGACCCTTTTCGGAGCCTACGACGCTGTTCGCTCAAACTTTGTAGCGGAAATAAACGAAGAAAACTGCGTTGCTTGCGGCCAGTGCGTGGAGCACTGTCCCTCCAACGCTCTTAAGCTGGGCCAAAAGCTTTGCTCCGCTAAACCTTTACCCGAATTAAACGTTGTTAGGAAGATCACTGAGCACGCATGGGGTGAAAAGGACTGGAACATCGACTACCGGGAGAATCGCGAAAATGTTGTGGAATCTGGTACCGCTCCCTGTAAGGCTACCTGCCCGGCACACATCGCTGTTCAGGGCTACATAAAGCTTGCTTCTCAGGGCAAATACACCGAGGCTCTTGAGCTTATTAAAAAGGAAAACCCCCTGCCCGCAATTTGCGGACGGATCTGCCCCCACAAGTGCGAGAGCGAATGCACCCGTGGTGACATTGACCAGCCCATCGCAATTGATGATGTTAAGCGTTTCATCGCCGATCAGGACATGAACGCCGAGCACCGTTTTGTCCCCGAAAAGCTGCATGATTACAGTCACAAGAAATTAGCCGTAATTGGTGCCGGCCCTGCAGGTCTCTCCTGCGCCTACTATCTGGCAACCCTTTACGGTTACAGCGTAACCGTCTTTGAAAAGCAGGAGAAGCTGGGCGGCATGCTCACTCTGGGTATCCCTGCCTTCCGTCTTGAAAAGGACGTTGTAAACTCCGAAATTGACGTACTCCGCGAGTTGGGTGTTGAGTTTAAAACCGGCGTTGAAGTGGGTAAGGATCTTACTATCGAAGCTCTGCGCGGACAAGGCTATGAGGCCTTCTACCTTGCAATAGGCGCACAGGCAGGACGCAAACTGGGCATTGAAGGCGAGGACGCAAAGGACGTAATAAGCGGTGTTGACTTCCTGCGGGATGTCAATCTTGGCAAGGGCACTTCCCTCTCCGGCAACATTGTTATCATCGGCGGCGGTAACGTTGCAATAGACGTTGCTCGCACGGCTATTCGTCAGGGCGCAGGCAGCACCAGTATGTACTGCCTTGAGGGTGCCAATGAAATGCCCGCTCTTCCCGAGGAAATCGAGGAAGCCACCGGTGAAGGCGTTGTCATCAACAATGGCTGGGGACCCAAGCGCATTGTAACTGAAAACGGTAAGGTAACTGGCGTTGAATTTAAACAGTGCATTTCCGTATTTGATTCAGAGGGCAAGTTCTACCCCAAATACGATGAGAACAGCGTAATTACTGTTCCTGCTGATTACGTCCTCGTCTCTGTCGGTCAATGCATTGACTGGGGCAAGCTCCTTGAGGGAACCAAGGTCGAGTTAGGCCGAGGAAATACCGCCAAGGCCGACCAGTT
>CAZNUD010000009.1:5660-52311 GCA_964576195.1 uncultured Oscillospiraceae bacterium
CCCTATAAGTGCCTGGGCTGCGGCGTTTGCACCACCATGTGCAAGTTCGATGCCATCCACCTGAGAAAGTTTAAAGACGATCACTTCCCCAAATTTGAGAAGATGCCCGTTAAGGTCGCCGCTCACGTTGTGAAGCGCACCGCAAAAATTGCAGCTAACGCTGTTAAGGGCAACAAATAAGTAATGGAGATTTTATAGGGGGAAGCAAGCTTCCCCCTATAAAACCCAAAGAAAGAGGTTATTATGCACGAGCTGGGAATTTTGAGCTCCATGCTCAAGACCATTGACAATATAATGGTAACGGAAAACCTAAGCCGTATTGAAACCATCGTTTTGGAAGTGGGCGAAATTTCGGGGATTATCCCGGAATTTATTACCGAGTGCTTTCCCGCCGCCATTTATAAAACCAAGTACGAGGAAATGGGGACAACTATGGAGATGCAGGTTATTCCGGGTATTGTTCGCTGCAATGACTGCGGCGAGGAATTCAACGGCCGTGAATTTAACCTATATTGCCCCAAATGCCACTCGGAAAACCTAATGCCTCTGAGCGGGAGGGACTTCATCATTAAAGAAATACACGGCTATTAACCTTAAAGCACTGGGAAGAACTCAGTGCTTTATTGTTGCCATTTTTAAGCACCAATGATAATATTGTAACGTTAATGTTTATATTGGAGGCTACCATGAACGAAACACCAAGTGTGCAAAAACGTGATAACTCTATAGACCTGCTTAAAACCATCGCCATTTTCTGCGTTTTGCTTATTCACACCGCAGCAACAAGCATGTACGGCCCAATCCCGTCACCCGACTGGTACGCAAGCGTTTTCTGGGGCAGCATATCGCGCTTTGCGGTGCCGGTGTTTTTTATGTGCAGCGGGGCGCTGATGCTTCGTCCGGGCAAAGATCTGCCCTTAAAGCGCCTTTGGGGAAAGAGCATTCTCCGGCTGGTATTGGCGATGCTGTTTTGGGCATTTGCCTACAAGTGTTTTCATTTGCTTGCTGCTGGAAGTTTTAACCTTCCCGCACTGTGGCAGGGGTTTAAGGAAGTACTCCTTTTTAATCAGGAATTCCATCTTTACTTTCTGCACATTATTCTGCTTGTGTATGCCCTCTTGCCGGTGCTGCGTGTTATTTCGGCAAATGCCGATAAAAAGCTTTTGCAATACCTTCTGCTCATGTGGCTTTTACTTGGTATCATCTTTCCGACGGTGCAGCCTTACTGGCCTTTCAGTCTCCTTGACGGCATACCCGCCAAGTGGATGCTTAACATGACCTACTCCTCTATAGGCTATTGCTTTCTGGGCTATTATATGAAGTCCTATCCCTTAAAAGGTAAAGTACCATATTGGGCCTTACTGGTTTTAGGTTTCGGTATTATTATGGGCGGCACCCTCATCTCATCCTTACAGACAGGGTCTCTGGACGAACACTTTTTAGAGGGCATGACTCTTGGTGTCTGCCTTATGTCGGCAGGAATTTTTGGCCTGTGCTTGGGCTTTAGCCCAAAAAAACGGGTGGCAAAGCTTGTTTTGCACCTATCAAAGGCCTCCTTCTGCATTTATCTGGTTCATGCGTTTTTTCTGCCGAAGATTTTGGTCCTTGTGGGGCTTTATCCGCTAGCTGTCTCCATTCCTATACTGGCGTTTATAAATCTTCTTTTGAGCTTGCTGGTGTATGAGGTCTTATCCCGAATTCCTGTTGTAAACAAATGGCTTATATAAAAATATAAACAAAGGCGCCCTGAACTAAAAAAGTTCAGAGCGCCTTTGAGTTTCATAAATTAGAAAACAATGATCTCTAAATGCTCAAAAAGTATTTTAAGGCCAATTAAAATCAGAACGAATCCACCGGCAAACTGAGCCGTTTTTTCAAATTTGTTGCCGAATTTATTGCCTATTATAACCCCCACGAAGGATATTGCAAAGGTGATTACACCTATCAGAATAATTGAAAGTACTATATTGGTTTCCGGCAGAAGGGCGAAGGTTATACCCACGGCAAGCGCGTCAATGCTGGTGGCAACCGAAAGCAGGACAAGCTCCCTCATGTCCAGCTTATCTATGTAGGTATTGTCCTCCTGCTCGTTTTTATAGGTGTCTGCTATCATTTTACCGCCTATAAATGCCAGCAGGAAAAAGGCAATCCAGTGGTCAATGGAGCTTATATAGTCGGCAAGCTGTGTACCCAAAACCCAGCCCAAGAGGGGCATTAAGGCCTGAAATACGCCGAAAAACAGAGCTAATATCAATCCGTGACGGTAGTTAATTTTCACCATATTAAGCCCCTTGCAGATGGACACGGCAAAAGCATCCATGGCAAGGCTTATTGCAATAATTACAAGTTCAATGACTCCCATCGGTTTCCTCCAAAAAAATAATCGGGCACTGACCGCACCTGATTTTAAGAAAACTCAATCACAGCAAAAAGCCGCACATGAGTCTTGTTATTTAAGACAAGCCAGACCCAAACGGTCAGCGTGTTGACTTGCCACGCAAAATGCGCCAGCTGCTCCCTCAGGAAGCTATTTCCGGCATTCTATCATTAGTTTTGCCCGCTTGCAAGGGTATTTTCGCCTCTTTAGTAAATTAAAAGGTGCCCGGCTTATTGCCGGACGCCTTTTAAAGACTTTCTCATACTGTTAGGTCCAGTAATCTGCCGGGTTGCGGTATGCTCTGGAGCGTTTTCAGAGTCTGCGCCGCTAAATCCGCCTCTGTTTTCATGGTCTTCTTTAACAGTGCCACGTCAACTGCCTGCTGAAGCTGCACCTGCTTCATACTCATGCCGGCGGCCGCGATGGTCATTGTGAGATCCATACCCATGGTTTATACCCCCCTGTTTTAAGAGCATCCCTGTATTCTAGTTATTTCACGCCCAAAGAAACATACAAGACATCAGCAAAAAAAGCCCGCTGCTTTTTGCTTTCCTATCACAACTTACAAAAATTCCGGTGAAAACCGGTTAAGCTGTTGAATGAAGTTGTATGCCGTGATAGTATGGCATCAACGGTTTTTAGCGAAAGGTAGCGAGAGCAATGAGCGTGTATAAGTATGTTTTCTTTGATTTAGACGGAACCATCAGCGACAGTGCACCGGGAATAATTAATGCGGTGACTTACGCTCTGGACGAGATGGGTATAAAATATGGCAACAGCGATGAACTAAAGCAATTTGTTGGCCCTCCTCTGGTCGAATCCTTCACCTCCTACTGCGGCTTTGACAAAAAGCAGGCAGATAAAGCCATTGAATTGTTCAGGGTTTATTATAGTGACCGGGGCATTATGGAAAATTCTATGTATCCCGGCATTCGGGAACTGCTGGAGGCTCTCAGGGCAGGGGGCAGACATATTGTTCTGGCCACCTCAAAACCGGAAACCTTTGCAAGAGAAATCATCGCTAGGTACGGCATTGGGGATTGTTTTGAGTATATCGCCGGCAGCACCATGGACGAGACCCGCGTAAAGAAACATCAGGTTATTGCCTATGCCATGGAAACACTGGGTTTAAATGACCCCTCAAAAATAGTTATGGTGGGCGACCGTCGCCACGACGCTGAGGGGGCGCGGGTTTACGGCATGGACTGCATAGGCGTGCTTTACGGCTACGGCAGCAGAGATGAGCTGCTTTCTGCAGGAGTTAAATACTTGGTGGACACCCCCGCGGGCATTGCCCGGCTTATTTTAGACTAAGGTCCTGTTTTATCCTCGAATAAATAATTAATATTTTACAGACAGCCTTGCCATCTACTGGTGTAATGTAATAAGCATTCCAAATAATTAAACTTGAGGAGAGCACCATGAAATTTGCAAGGATTATGTCATTGCTGCTGACGCTTGTAATGCTCCTATCGGTATCTGCCTTTGCTGTAAGACAAGGCGAGGACTATGAGGGCAAAGTGGTCATTATCCACACCAACGACACCCATGGCGGCGACCTTGCAGTTGAAGGTCTACGCCTTGGCACAGCGGGTATTGCCCAACTGAAAAAGGACTATCAGACAGCCGGGGCAGAAGTTATTCTGGTCTCCGCCAGGGATGCCACTCAAGGCGACCCGCTGGTAAACCGCTCTAAGGGCAAAGCTGCCATTGGCTTAATGAACGCTGCCGGCTAAGACCTAATGGTTCCCGGCAACCATGAATTTGACTGGGGCACGGAAAATCTGCTGGCACTGGAAAAGGAAGCGGACTTCCCGATAATCTGTGCCAATATCTTCAGGCCCGGTGATAATGACACTCTTTTTAATACTCAATTTATCTTTGAAACCAAGCTGGGGAAGATAGGCTTTTTCGGTCTTACCACCCCAGAAACAGCCACAAGAGCGCAGCTTGCAAAAGTCTTTGTAAGCTACAGCGCACTTGAGCGGCTTATTACACAAAACCCGGACGCTGCATAAGTTAAAGAGGGTCACGGCTTGCCGTGGCCCTTTTAAAATCTTAAAAGTTGTGCTATACTCCACTTGCGGCAATACCGCCATATTATTGCGTATTGGAGATGGCAAAATGAAAAAGGTTCTCATTCTTGCAACTGGCGGCACCATATCCAGCCGCACCGGAGTCGATGGTCTGGTTCCCCAGGACGCGCCGCCCGCGCTTATGAACTCACTGGAGGAATTTAAAGAATATTACGACTTGACCTATCGCAGCATCCTTAATTTAGACAGCTCCAACATACAGTCCGAAGAGTGGCAGCTTATTGCCCGGGAGGTCTTTGCAGCCCTGCCAAATTATGACGGCATTGTTATAACCCATGGCACGGACACCATGGCATACACAGCCTCGGCACTGACCTTCATGCTGCAAAACCTTAACAAGCCCGTTGTGCTCACAGGTTCGCAGGTGCCCATAGGCACTCCACTTTCAGACGCGCGGAGCAATCTTGCAACGGCCTTAGCGGCAGTGGATCACAACGTAATTGGCATTAGCATAGCATTTAACCACAAGCTGCTTTCAGGCTGCCGGTCTGTTAAGGTGCGAACCATGGGTTTTGATGCCTTTGAGAGTGTAAACTCCCCTGACGTGGGCGAGTTTTTCGCAGACGGGATTAGGCTTTTGAGAAGACGGGTTGAGCCCTGCGGGGGAACTTGCGTCTTAAAGGACAAGCTATGCAACGATATTTTTCTTCTTCGGCTTATTCCCGGCACCAATCCCAAAATTTTTGACAGCCTTTTGAAGCTGGATTATCGGGGCGTGGTGCTGGAGGGATTTGGCGCGGGGGGCATGCACTTTGTGCGCCGTGACCTTTCACCAAAAATCCAAAGCCTTGTTTCCCGTGGCATTCCTGTTGTTGTGAGCAGTCAGTGCCTCTATGAACAAAGCGACTTCTCACTTTATGAGGTTGGCCGCAAAGTTTTGGCAACAGGCGCCATTCCCAGCGCAGACATGACAACAGAGGCGGCTGTAACAAAGCTCATGTGGGCCTTGGGTCAAACCGATGATATGGAAGAAATACGCAGAATTTTTAGCACCAGTTACGCGGGCGAGATAACCCTTGTGGCCCCCCGGGATGGCAAGAAAAGCTGTTGCTAAAAAGGGCAAGGCACACCTTGTTAGAATACTAAAGGCTATGCTCTCCTTATTAAAGGAGAGCATAGCCTTTAAACATATCCGCCTTTAACAACGGTGAGCAGAGAAAAATTCTTCAACCGCTCTTGTAATTGTAACGGTCTGCTCTTTATAATTCGACTCAGGATCATAGCTCAGGGGGCTGCCTATGTAAATTTTGCGTTTTTTCCAGTCCACATATGAGGGGTAAAAGTCAACTATTTTTTTGTGACGGGAGTACATTAGTCTGCCAACGGACACGAAGCCGTCAAAAATTTTTTCTTCATACTGGTCGTAGGCCAGAGGGTGCTCGGGAAAAAGCAGCAGCAGCTTGCCATTGCTTAAATATCTCATACTGTCCTTCAGTGTCGCCATCACGCTGGTGTCGTGGTAAACGGGTATGCAATCGCTGCCGCGAAGGATGGGCGGGAGAATAAGGGCATAGAGGTAGGCCATGGTATAGTCGAAGATGCGTGTGTACCATTTATCTGTGGGCCACCAGAAGTCGTGGCGGACATACTCCGGCATTTCCTTTGCTGAAAGCACCTGGGCATTAATCCACGGGCGTATTTCTTCCCGTCTGTCAAAGTGACCGCACATGGCAATGGGACCATAGGCCCTATCGTGGTTACAGACGAGAACAGAGGGACGTCCCTTAAAGGGCGTTTCCCAAACTGTTTCCATTTTGGGCATAAGCATATGCACAGCCCAGCGCACGAAGCGGAAAAGCCCGGACTGTTTGTGGACATCCGCCGTCCCCTCCATAATCGCCACCGCATTTTTAAACTGCACGGAAAACAAGATTGCCGTGAAGGTAACGGATAGAAAATCCGCCACTGGCTCTGCCGCCAGCACAGCGGTGGTTTTGCTGGTAAAAAGGTTAAGCCGGGGCATTATATAGATAAGGGGAATAAGCAATACAATCTTTCGCACCACAGCTACGGTAAGAGAGCTTTTTGCGTTTCCAAGGGATATGAATGCCTGCTGGCAGGCAAGCTGTATGCCGAAGGCCCCGCTCATCAGCATGTAAATCTTAAGGGCGGGTACGGCAAATTCTATAAGGGCTACGTCGTTATTAAATATCCTTACAAAGGCCTGCGGAAAGCACTGAATAGCCAGCCAAAACAACATGGAATAGGAAAGACAGGTAATGAGCAGAAGCTTGTAGGCTTTCTTCACCCTTTCAGCGTTCTTTGCGCCGAAGTTATAGCTGATTATAGGCTGGGCACCTTGAGCAAGACCCATAATTGGCAGCATAGAAAGCTGCATACAGCTAACCAGAATGGTCATGGCTCCCACAGCCAAATCCCCGCCGTATTTATATAGGGACTTATTAAAACAAACAATTATTATGCTTTCGGTAAACTGCATAATAAAGGGCGCAAGGCCAAGAGCAAGGCCGGGCAGATAAATGCTTTTTTCAAGGCGTAGGTTTTTCGCCTTAATGCGAAGGGTGGTCCTTTTTCTAACTAAAAACAGAAAAACGAGGGTAGCGGAAAGGCCCTGGCTGATTACGGTGGCAATTGCAGCGCCCTTAACGCCCATGTCCAGCGCAAAGATAAATATGGGATCAAGAACAATATTTGTAACTGCGCCCGCCAGCACAGTAAGCATGCTTATTTTCGCAAAACCCTGCCCACTTACAAAGGCATTAAGCCCAAGGGTGAACTGGACAAAAACGGTGCCTAAAGTGTAAATCTTAAAATACTCCATGGCAAAGTCAATGGTTTCTTCACTGGCCCCTAAGGCAAGAAGCAAAGGCTCGGACCAAAGCTGAAACACGACGGTTATAATTGCAGAGGAAATGAACAGCAAGCTTACGCTGCACCCAAGGGTTTTTTCCGCGCTCTCCTTGTCTCCCTTTCCAAGAAAGATGGAGGCTCTCGGGGCGCTGCCCATACTGACTAGGGCGGCAAAGGCCGTAATCAGCATAATAAGAGGCAGGCATACCCCAAGCCCCGTAAGGGCCTGCGCCCCAACAAGGTCAATATGGCCTATGTACATTCTGTCCACAAGGTTATAAAGCAGATTTATTACCTGGGCGGCAATGGCGGGGGCGGCAAGCCTGAAGAGAAGCTTTCCAACCCTCTCCTGTCCCAAGGCTTCGGTTTCGTTAACACGGTTAATGCTCATTAAATCTATCTCCCGTTATAACCCGTCAGATTCAGCACTTTCTATATTGGTAATATATGCTTGGCGGGTTATGTAAAAAAATACAAAAATACGATTGTTGTTCATCATACTTGACAGTTTATCTAAAGTAACGTATAATAGTTTCCACGTAAACCATATTGTTGTCTACTTCCGAGGTGTTTTGAATGGAAAAAGCATTTGATACAGGCAAGTACATGAGAATTCAAAGCTACTCCAACGAAATCTACGAACAGATTATTAAGGAGGAGGCCGGCGCTTTGGGGCTTACAAGGCCTGAAGCGGATGTCCTGCTGTTCTTTGCCAATAACCCCGAGTTTTACTCGGCGGTTGATGCCGCGCGCTTTCGTGGCGTATCTAAGGCCTATGTTTCTAAGGCTCTTGTGCGTTTAGCTGATAAAGGCCTGATAACCGCCAGTGTTGATGAAAATGATCGTCGTTTTCAAAAAATCTTTGTGACAAAAAAGGCTGCCTCTATAGTCGTTAAGCTTCAGAATGCCCAGCAGCGATTTGCTCGGGTCATCACCCGCCATCTAACAGAAGAGAAAAAGAAAACCCTTATCGGTCTTGTCCCCATACTTCTTGAGAACGTTAGCCAGGTTTATGAGGAAGAAATGGGTACGGACGTATAAACTCAGGTTTTTGGCATCATTCAGGAAAAACGCGCTTATGTATCTGCCGGCGGTAAAAAGAATTAATCTTCCGCCACAAGATAGTATATGCAAAAGGCTGTCCCGCAATATGCGGGACGGCCTTTTATATTATACAGTGCGGCGCTGTTTTTTGTTAAGCTTATAAAACACGGCTACGATTATGTATGCAACCAGGAAAAAGGCAGCGCCTCCGAGAACGTCTAAAATTGAGTGCTGCTTCAAAAAAACCGTTGCCATGATGATGAGAGCACACAAAACTATTGAGCAAAGCTGAATCCACCTGCGCTTTTTGAGAACCTCGCTTTGGGCAATGCCCACAGCAACGGAGAGGGCGCCAATTACGTGCATGCTTGGGAAGACGTTGGTGTTGGTATCAAAGGCGTAGATTTTTTCAACTATCCACGAGGCAAAGTTCTGTCTGGGCAGTACCTCCGGACGAAGCTCCTGACCGGTGGAGAAGAAAGAAATGAACAGGCAGGATAAGAAAAAACCCGTCCAAAGGATAAGCATGTATCTTTCGAAGCCCTTGTCGTCGTTTACCAGAAGGTAGACACCGGTTATCGCCATATAAAGAAACCATGATAAATAGGGGAAGATGAACCATTCAAAAAAGGGGATCTGGTCATCAAATTTACAGTACATTAAGTAATAGTCATCACCGGCATTTATTTTCTCCAGAGCAAAATACCAAATTAGATGTATAGGCAGATAGAGAATCAAAAGCTTTTCGGTCTTGGTAAGGTTCTTACATTTGTGATTTAATTTTTTGATTGCGTTCACTGGAAAACTCCTTTGTTTTCTTACTCTTGGGCTGTGGGTTCCTCATGTTCTGAATGTTTATCCGGTGGTGTATCGGGAGGGTTCATAATTCCGGATTTTTTCTCTAGGCGCCTGTCAATAAATTCCTTTATCAGCGTGTATACCACTGAGCACACCGGAACGGCCACAATCATGCCCACCACTCCGGAAACACTGGCGCCCAGCATGACCGCGACAAAAACAAGAACGCCCGGCAGACCAACGGACTTGCCCACAACACGGGGATAGATAAAGTCGCCCTCTATTTGTTGCAAAACTACTATGAACAGAATGAACAGCAGCGCCTTTGTAACCGACTCGGACAATGCCAGCACCGCGCCCAGAATTCCGCCTATCCATGCTCCGAAAACGGGGATAAGCGCCGAAAGGCCCACCACAGCCGAGGTTGCCGTGGGATAGGGGAAGCGGAAAATGATCATGCCTAAAAAGCACAGCGCCGCGATGATAACCGCTTCCGTAAGCTGGCCTGTAACAAAATTGCGGAAGGCGCTGTTGCAAAGCGCCGTAACTTTGAAGATGTGTTTTACGGCCACGGGACGGAAAATGGCCTTGGTGAGCCGTCCGAAAAAACTCAGTATCTGCCTCTTCTGACCTAATACATATAGTGATAGAATAAACCCAAGAACGAAGTTTGTAAAGCCACTGACCACTGTAAGTGCGGTATCCGCCAGATTGCTTAAATAGCCCTCGTCCAAAAGGGTATTAATATATTGGCGAAGCTTTGCAAGTGTGGTCATCCATTCCGCTGTGCCCCCAATGGGAATTCTAAACTCCACATCAAGGCGCTCAAGCAGGCTGTTAATTGATACTGCTGCCTCGGTAGTCGCCCGTGGTATGGTCTGTCCGATTATAGATACGGCCTCCCTAATCTCCGGAACCACCAGCAGGCCCAGAATAACTAAGGTGCCGACAATAATGACAATGGCCAGAAAAATTCCAAGGGCCCTTGCCGTCTGCCTTCCCTTTGAGCCTAAACGGTGCTCGATAAAACCGAAAACCTTTATTTCCATAATGGTCGACAGGGGTTCAAGCACAAACGCCAGGCATAGTCCGATGATAACAGGCGTTAACACGGAAGCAATTTTCTTAACAGCCTCCCACACTGAGGAAAGGTTAATAAGCCCTATGCAAAAGGCAACTGTGGCAAAAAGAATAAATAATATTTTCTTGATGTTTTCTTTTTTTAGCTCCATGGAGTAAACCCCCCGAATTATTCGCAGGTCTAAAAACGATTATTAAACGCGGCTCTTGCCCTTTTCGTCCAGTTCCAGCTCCCTCTTGGCTGCCTCATTTGTGTAGATGTTGTTGCGATAAACCACAAAGCGGCAGAATAGATACTCCGTTACAAGGTTAATGACCATGGTGCCCACCTGCAGTATGAGCCAGTGCCAGCCGGCGTTTGTAAGGAGCACTATCCACCAGATGGAAAGAGGCGCGAACACGCAGTAGAAGCCGAAAACCTTCAGCATGGCAACAGGTACGTTGGCAACGGACTTGAAAGTGTAGCGCCGGTTAAGGGTGAAATTCCACACCACAGACAGGAAAAGGCCGATAAAGTAGGAAAGGCCGTAATCGTTGCCGAAAAACTCATCTAAATTTGTGTATTGGTTAAGCTGCACCACGGTGTTTAAAAGGGTGGTGGTAAGAAGCTGAATTGCTCCTGCGGAGACCGAAAACAGGAAAAATTTTAATTGCATCAATGAATTTTGTTTTTTATTCAGCTGCGGGACTGTCTTCTTATCCATTTTAATCCTCCGTTTGCGTTAGCGCAAATGATAAAGCGAGCTCCTTCATGGAAAGCGGCCGCCGCGCAAAGGGGGCTTATCCCCAGGCGTGGGCAGTTAGGTCGGCGGCCAAAAGTCTACTTTACATATACTTCTGATTCTAAACTATTATTGCAATTCTATACTATTTCATTGCAAATATCAACCATTTGCAAAAACTTAGGAAGGGAAAAAAGGACTGCTCATGCAGTCCTTAAATAATATATAAATAATGTAAAACGACCTACACAATAGCTCCCTTGTAGCTCTGATCCGGGGCAGAGCCGAGCATGGTCGTAATGCTAATTTCTAAGTAGCGCTTGTCCGCAAGCAGGTCAATATCATCCTGCTTATTGCCAAGGGGTCCGTCCTCCATCAGGCGAACAATTGGCCTGAGAACGTTTTCCGGATGGTTTTTTACAACCACGGCCAAGCTGCCTTCGCTTAGGCAGACAACAGTTCCAGCGGGGTATGGGCAAACAATGCGCAAAAAGCTTGAAACAATGTCATTTTCAAAATGAATGCCCGCCTGAGCCATTATGTATTCGATAGCATCGCAGGGCATCCACGACCCCCGGTAGCTGCGCTGGCTTGTTAGAGCGTCATAAACATCAGCCACGGCCAAAATACGTGCAAAAAGCGGCATGCGTTTTCCTTTGTATTTGTAAGGATACCCGGTGCCATCATACTTTTCGTGGTGGCACTGAATGCCCTCAAGTACCTCTCGGGAAATGTTGAAACACTTGCGCAAGCGCTCAACACCCAGAGAGGGATGGGCCTTTACAATTTCAAACTCTTCATTTGTTAAAGGGCCGCGCTTGCCAATGATCTCTATGGGTATGTCCACCTTGCCAATGTCGTGAAGCAGACCGCATAGGGCGACGTCAGTAAGCCGATTTAAGGACAGTCCGTACTCTCGTCCGATAAGTATGCTCAATATACACACATTCATACTGTGAGAGTATGTGTAGTTGTCGTAGCTTTTGATCTCAATAACATCCATGAGGATATCCTCACGCTCAAGAAGCTTGTCGACAATATCGGCAGCCAGGGCCTTTGTGCATTCCGCCATTTCTGGAGAAACGTAGGGTTGGCTGGTTATGCTTAAATAGGCCGTGCGCAAATCCGTCATGATTCTGCGGCGGTCACTTTGATCAAGCAGACTTCCCGGCTCAATGTCTTTAGCTAACTCGCTATCAGCGTAGATTCCGTCTATCTCATAGCTATATAGCTTGGCAATAAGTGCAGCAGTAAGCACCTGCCCCTTCATCAGAAGGAAGAAAAGGCCGTTAGGTGCGGGGATGTCCTGGGCAAGTACCATATCCGGTTTTACATAGGCCAGCGGGATATAAAGCATGCCGGAAAGCTCTCTCTCTCAAAAGTATGTTCGCGCATTGGGGAAAGCAGAGATATATGTCTTGGGCTTAGCTCCTTTAAGGGTGGCAAATCGTTCTGTGTTTAATCATAGCAAAACAAAGAGAATTTTATCATTTCTTTAATTAAGTTGCAAGTTTATTTTCACCCGACCAAAAGAGTTAGTAAATTATTGCTGCTTTTTTCCTAATATTCTCGGCTTTTTATTGTTCCTTACTTGCATATCCTTCAATAATTAACCAGTATAGCCTAAATCTGGCACATATTAATTAATCATTTTGGACTTTTAAAGCTCCGGCGTTCCACAATATTCGGGCTCCCCGGTCAAAACCTCCTCCAGCGTTGGGATAGAGGCGGCCGCTCCTTGACGGGAAACTGCAATTGACGAGGCCACCGAGGCAAGGCGAAGGGCCTCCTGAACACTTTTTCCGCCGATTACGCTTGAAAGGAAAAAGCCTGTAAAGGTATCCCCAGCTGCGGTGGTGTCCACCGCCTGTACTTTATAAATGCCGTGGGCGCACTGCTGCCGGGCATCCCGGTAAAACACGCCGTTTTTGCCCAGTGTGAGCACAATGCGGGCTTGGGGCCAGCGTGAGAGGAGCTTTTCACAAATTTTGGCGGCTTTCACTTCGCCGGTAAAGGCCTCGCCCTCTATTTCGTTAAGGAGGAAATATGTCACTGCGCTCAAATCCATATTAAGCAGGACATCGTCTATAGGTGAGGGGTTAAGGGCAATGGTCATGCCCTTGTCCTTCGCCGCAGCAATAATTTCCGGCAAGGAGTTAATTTCGTTTTGCAGCACCAGCATATCCCCCGGGCCAAAGCCGGAGAAGGTGTTCCGGACCTGTTCGGAAGTGATTTCAAAGTTCGCCCCGTGATTTAAAAGGATGCAGTTCTGGCCGCTTTTGTCCACCTGAATGAGAGCCGTGCCGGTGAGACTTCCCATTTTGTCTACAAGACTCACGTCCACCCCGCGCTTCTCCATTAGCTCACTTAACCAAAGGCCATCTGCACCGATTTTTCCTGCTTGGTAAACCTTGCCTCCGGCACGGCTTATGGCAACAGACTGGTTAAGGCCCTTGCCCCCCGGGTATTTTTCCACCCCGAAGGCCGCAAGCGTTTCCCCCGCCCGGACAAAATGGGGCACGGAATACACTAAGTCAATATTTATGGAACCAAAATTTAAAATTTTATTCATATAACCCCTGCCTTATTAGCAGTTTAAAAGTTAAAAATCTATTTTATAAGTAAGCTCGCACTTTTATTTATTTTCAAGCATTTCTTTAAATGCCTCAATCCTAAGCTGTAGCTGGGCCTCGCCGGTGTACTTCTCCTGCCGCTCCAGCTCCAGATAGGGGATGTTCTCCTTTTTGCAGACATCGCTTATGGCATAGCTTTCATTCTGCCACTTCTCGCAGTATTTCAGGCGCTCAAGGATAACGCCGTCAGCCCTGTACTCCCGGGCAGTTTTTACCATATAGTCGTGTAAGTCGTCACTGCCGTCCATCATTCGGGGGCAGGATGAGCGGCTTAGGTAGTGCTTGGAAAGGGACTTTAAAACCTCTTTTTCATCATAAACCAGCTCGTCCCGCAGGAAACGGATGCCAAGGCTGTTCAGGTCGGCCACCACAAGGCAACCGTTGTCCTCGATAAGCTTAACAAACTTCGGGTCGTCAAGGGCGCTGCCTACCAGCATTACCCTTGCGCTGTAGCCCTCAAGAGGCTTCATGTTGGGAACGTCCCCAAGGAAGGCCTTTAAAAGCTCAATGTATTCCTCAATGGGCAGCTCCGTTGCCGCCAGCATAATTTTTAAGGTGTCCTCGCCGGTGATAACAGGCTTCTCGGACTTATGCAGCTCATATACTTGCTTAACAAGGCGGCGAGCCTCATTATAAATCTCGATGCTGTTTTTTAGCTTTTCTTCTGTAATGATATTTCCCGTCAGTTCCTGTAACCCGTCCCGCAAGTCCTCCAGCTCATAGTTAAAGAAGTTGTAGGAGGCGGGACTTATTATGCGAGGAGCTGAAATTTGGTACAAATAGCGGCTTTCACCTATGCTGTCCAGATGACTCTTCCAGCTAGACATTATGTGCATAGCCACATCGCAGCCGTCGCTTAATACAAGGCCGTCAAGGTCGTAAGTTCCGTCCACAAGGTTCTGCATGATGGTGGTGGTAAAGCCGCAACTTTCCTTGGGAAAAATCGCGTCAGCCGCACCGGTGTATGCCTTGTTTGTGGCCCGGATGCGTACCGGGCAGACCCCCGCCGCATGCAGAAGCTCAAAGGGAACGTGGCAGCATACTATGCCCACGGCCTTTTTTCCCTGGGCACGCCAATCCTTAATCACATCGGAGCGAATGTCGGTGTCAAACAACTTTTTATAGTCCATAGGTTCCTCCCACACAAAAGCGCTTACTTATGTTGCCGTAGTTGCTATATTAAAATTCTAACATGGCGTGCTTTTGTAGTCAAGGGATTGCACCTATAATTATGCGGTGTTTAATAACATACTTCCTCTCAAAGAAACCTCAGAAAACGTAACCTTTTCTTTTAAGCGGCTCTTCCCCGCTACCTTTTAAGAGCGTTTATGATAGAAAAATGATATGCTTTTGGCAATGTGTACAAATCAAGGCGTAATTTACAGATATTATGAAAAAATTGTTTTTGACTTCTTGCGTTTTGGTTAAGTCTCATATATACTGAATGCGTGTTATATATTGTGAGGGGAGTGTTTTTTTCAAAAACAAAAAATTGCAATTAAAAATTGGGAGGATTCAGAAATGAAGGGGCAGAAAATGCTAAAAGTTTGCAGCATCCTCATGATTCTCGTGAGCTTGTTTGCAATCGCCGCAGGCGCAATTGGAGTTAAGGACATTCTTGACGTCAAGAACGCAGGCGCAGAGACCAAGGCAGCCGCTCTCGCCGGTGTCGAAACCCTCGAAGCCGGTATCGCAACCCTTGAAGCCAACCGCACAGCCTATGAGGAAGGCAAGGTAGCCCTCGAAGAAGGCGCCAAGGCTTACGAAGAAGGCAAGGCAGCTTTTGAAGCCGGTAAGCTTGAGTATGAAGCCGGTAAGGCAACCCTTGCTTCCAACACAGCCACTTACAACGAAGGCAAGGCAAAACTTGCTCAGATGGCCTCTGCTTATCAGCAGGGTAAGGCAACCTATGCAACCGGTCTTCAGCAGTACAACGCCGGCAAGGCTGAGTACGAAGCAGGCAAGGCAACCCTCGTTGCTAACAAGGCCGCTTACGAATCCGGTAAGGCTCAGCTCGAGGCAAACAAGTCCGCCTATGAGTCCGGCAAGGCTTTAATAGCCAACGGTGAAGAGGGCTTTGAAGCCGCTATAGCCGCAAAGAAGGCAGAGCTTGACGCTGGTATTAAGGAATATGAAGCCGGTGAAAAGACCTATGCAGACAGCAAGTCTCAGATCGAAGCAGCAGAGGCTCAGCTTGAGATGGCTAAGGAAGCCGGTATCCTTACTGGTGACGCTCTTGCCGAAAAGGAAGCACTCCTTGCTTCCAAGAAGGAAGAACTGGCCGCCGGTAGAGCTAAGCTCGACGAAGCAAAGGCTACCATCGAAGCAGGCAAGGCAGCCCTCGCCAGTATCGGCAGCTATGCTGATATAGCAGCGGCTGTTGCCACCTACGAAGCAGGTGTTGCTTCCGTGGCTGAGTACGAAGCGGGTCAAGCAAAGGTCGCAGCCGCTGAAGGTCAGCTTGCAGCAGCTCAGAAGCAGCTAGCAGCCGGCAAGGCAAGTCTTGATGAGTACGAAGCAGGTCAGGCAAAGATTGCTGAGTATGAAGCTGGCCAGGCTCAGCTCGTAGCAGCTGAAGCTCAGTTGGCCGACGCAGAAATTCAGTTGGCTGATGCTGAGAAGCAGCTGGCAGACGGCAAGGCAACGCTTGAAGAGTTTGAAGCAGGTGAGGCTCAGGTAGCTGAAGGTATTGCACAGTTTTCCGCACAGCTTCCCGCTCTGCAGGAAAAGCTTGACGCAGGCGAAGAGCCTGTTGCAGCTATTAAGGCAGCTATAGCTGAGAGTGAAGCCGCCACCACCGCAGAAGTTATGGGCAAGCTCTACATCTGTGCAGCAGCCATTTTCCTTGGTGTTATTGGCCTTATCGCCAGCATCCTCGGCGCAGGCGCAGCAAAGATGCCTAGCGTTGGCAAAATTAAGGGCGGCATTCTCCTTGGCCTTATCGCTCTGGTTGTTGCTCTTGCTGCTAACATCTATGGCTTTGTTGCAGCCGGCTACACAGCATACACCCTGCAGTTTGTAGCTCTTATCGCCGGTTTGGTATTCACGCTTCTGTTCGTTATCGCTATCATGACCTACAAGAATGCTCTCGTAGCACTTCTTGCTGGCGACTAATATCAGACGGAATAACAAATTTACTTAATAAAAACACGGACTCAATTGAGTCCGTGTTTTTTTATGTGAAGGTCTGACCTAACTCTCATTTAAACTAACCTAATACTATTTATGTGCCTTTCTACTACTTTTGTGTATTATAAGTCCCAAAAGGCTAATAATAGTATACATAGGCATATTGTACCAGTTTAAAATGGGAGGTATATAGTGAAGAGTCCGAATATCCGTGTAAAAGCATTAGTTATGCTTTTGATCCTTTCCCTGGTTCTATCAGCCACGGCCTGTTCAAACAAAGCACCGGCCGCAAATCCATCCCCCAGTCCTGCACCACTGGAAACCGCCTCGCCGATGCTCCACGAAATGTCCACCCTTGAGCTTATTGATATTTTGGATACAAGCCCCGAAACCAAGGCTCTGCTAGAGAAGTCCATTGCCATGGCAAAAGAGATAAACCCCGACAAAGAGACAAATCCCGCTCAAAGCCTTGCGGAATACTATGCCTACCTTGACTGGGCTGCAAAGGCTATGCCTTGGAATATTTCCGGGGAACTGGAAGCCTTCCCAAAGCTTTATGAGAAAATTGACCAGAGTCTAAATTACTTTTACTTTATAAATGATATGCCCCTTGAGGAACTGGACGGGCAGGGGCTTTATAACAGCTCTCTCCAATACGCTGAGCCATACCGCACATGGCTTATTAACTTCACCAAGGACTGGGGGGAGTTTTTAAATACCGAGGAGTCCTGGAATAACGAATACCATAACCTTGCCATTGAGGACGAGCGCTTCGGCCTTTCTGAAGGCTGGTATGAAGACCCCTCCAACTGGAAGAGCTTTAACGACTTTTTTGCCCGCAAATTAGTATCACCCCTCGCCAGACCCATTACGGCTCCGGAGGATGACAGCATTGTGATTGCGCCCGCCGACTCCGCTCCCCAAGGCGTGTGGGATATTGATGAAAACAGTGACATCATCCAGAAGGAGGGCGCTGTAATAAAGTCCAAAGCCTTTAATTCCGTTTCTGATCTTATAGGCAAGGAAAGTGAGTATTCCGATGCCTTTGCAGGCGGCGTTTTGACTCACACCTTTTTGGATGTTTACGACTACCACCGCTACCACTTCCCCGTAAGCGGCACTATAAAAGAGGTTCGCATGATACCCCAGGATGACGCGGTGGGGGGCTATGTCAGTTGGGACCAGGAAACAGGCAAATACCTGCTCCATGCTGATACGCCGGGCTGGCAGATGATAGAAACCCGCGCTTGCGTAATTGTTGAAACCGAAAGATACGGACTTGTGGCCCTGTTGCCCATCGGCATGTCTCAGGTTTCCTCGGTGAACATTGCAAACACCGTTAAGGTGGGCGACACCGTATTAAAAGGTGATGAGCTGGGTTGGTTCCTCTTTGGCGGTTCGGACTTTGTTATGATCTTGCAGAAAGATGCCGGTTTTAAACTTAGTTCACCTATGGAAAACAAGGACGGTGGCTATGCCCATATTCTTATGGGCGAGGAGTACGGCAGCTTGGGCGCTGCTAAAAAATAACCCTGACTTTTAGATATGCTCTGATCCTCTTCTTAGACCTTCTGGGGTTTGGGGGGCTCAGGGATGTCTATCTCAGTGGGTTCCTGCTGGCGTAGGCTAAGTTTCATATCTTCAAGGCCGGCGTCATCGGCTCCTGTGGTAACAGACTTGTAATATACGCCCCTGCCGTAAGCGGCAATATCGTCGTTAGGCAGCAGCAATTCGCCCTCGCAAATAAAAACACGTGGGCGGTTCTCCACCACACGGGCAACTGCGCGAAGCTCCACATTGTAGGGCACAGGCTTTTTGTATTTGACGTTGATTTCCAGCGTTACACACCATGTATCCGGCTCAAGATAAAAAGTGGCGCGACCCATTGCCTCGTCCAGTATGGTGGCCGTAACTCCGCCGTGTACAGTGTGGGGGTAGCTCATGTGGACGCTTTTTAGGGTTACGAGGGACACCAGCGACCCGTCTTCCAAATCGTAAAACTCCATGCCGAGGCCATTAGGGTTGTCAGTCCCGCAGGCAAAGCAGGTAGAAGAATTTGTATGTTTTTTTACTATCTTTTTCAGCATTTGTATAGTCTGTCTCCTTTTTATTATATCCTCATAAATTAGCCAACGTAAGACAGTATATCATTTGATAATAAAAGTGCAAGCCCTTATAAATGGAGGCTTGCACTTTTATTTACGCAGCGCTATGGAAACCCAATCACCCTCGGATATTGTGCTAAATGGCTTCAGACCCTCGGTCTGCATGGCGGCATTCACCTCATCCGCTCTTGTACTCAGCACCCCGCTGAGTACCAAAATGCCGACGGGTTTCAGCTTTTGAGCATACAGCGGTGCCATAAGCAGTTGCAGATCCGCCGTCATATTGCCGCAGATAAGGTCATAATCCCCGCCTATTTCCTCTGCAAAGCGTGCATCGCTGAGCACATTGCCGCAAAGCACCTTAAATCTGCCGCCCACACCGTTTTGCTCTGCAGTGGCAGGTGCTTCCTTGAGCACACGCCGGTCAATGTCCACACCCAGCGCATTGCTTGCACCCAAAAGCAGTGCCGCTACTGAAAGAACCCCGCTGCCGCAGCCCATGTCAAGCACCTTATCGCCCCGCTCAAGCTGCCGTTGGAGCATTTGCAGGCAGAGAATCGTGGTAATGTCTTCCCCCGAGCCGAAGGCCCCACCGGGATCAATATTTATTAATACATCGCTGGGCCCCGGTGTGCAGCTCTCCCATGTAGGACAAAGAAGAATACGCTTTCCTACCCTATGGGGCTTGTGCAGTTTTTTCCAGTCGTTGGCCCAATCTGCTTCCGGCAGAATAGAGCTGCGAAGCTCAAAGTTAATGCCGGCACCTTCAAGCAGAGCGGTGGCTTTGCTCAAAGCGTGCTCGGCTGAGCCTTTGGCGGATATATATAAATGTATTGCCGCAGTTTCACGGTTCTTTGCGGTAAGCTTTTCGTCCACATAGTCCGCGGCGCCCACAATCGGCAGCATCATCTCAATGTCTGAGTAGTCCTCTACATATACACCGGTCTCAACGCAGGAAGCTAAAAGGCTCTCGGCCTGCCGCACGTCCCTTGTGGCAACAACAAATATCAGCTCTGTCCAGTTATTGTTCAAAATTCCGCCTCCGCGCTGTGCTCATAATCTGCCCGAGCACAGCATTTTTAGTTAGAGCATGCTCAGCAATCCGCAGACAACTGACAATTTTATCCCTGCGCTTTGTGTTCCCATCGTCTGCCTAGTTCTGCCTTTTTAAAAATATATATTTTATTTTTTATTTATTTTTATATGTTACCACGCATACACTTTTTGTGCAACTTATGTATGTGTTTTCATACCCCAAACATCTGTAGCGCTGTGGAAAACATAATTTAAAATTTTACTATACACAATAAAGTATTTGTTTCTTTCAATTCGCATTAATTTTATGAGTTTTTGCGCTCAATTTATTATAATATGAAAATATAACAAAAATATTATGCTTTAACTACCAAAGTTTATATTTATTGCACATATATCCTTGCTTTAATTAGCTACAAATAGTAAATTAGATAGGTAAGGGAGGCAAATTTTAACTCTGGCGCAGGCAAAAACCCGGCAAGATGGAGATCCCGGCCAAGGCAAATAGCCTAACACAAAAAGGAGGACGTGAAAATTGAATTACGACAAACTGTTTGACGCAAAAATTTCCCGCGAGTCTATTGCCGCATGGCGCGGCACCGGCAAAAAGGCCCTCGGCGTGCTCTGCTGCTTTGTTCCCTACGAAATACTGCACGCTGCGGACGTGCTCCCTGTAAGACTAAGAGCAACCGGCTGCACAGAATACAACGAAGCCGAAGTTTGGATGTCCAGCTTCAGCTGCAGCTTCGCAAAGTCCGTTCTACAATATCTCATTGACAACACCTACGACCTGGACGGCATAATAGTTACCGATGGCTGCATGCAGGCCGTGCGCGTATACGACAACTGGAAGTGGCATTGCGAGAAGGTCAATCCCAAGGAACAATTTATTTATGAGCTAGGTGTTCCACGCAAGCGCTCCGATATTACCCTTGAATTTTACAAACACAACATCCAAGAGTTAATTGAGTGCATAGAAAAACTTACCGGCAACAAAATAACCGACGTGAAGCTGAAAAAAGCCACGGAGCTTTATAACGAGCATCGCCGTCTAATTAGCCAGTTGCTTGAGCTACAAAAGGCCGATAAGCCTGTTATTACCGGCACTGATACTCTTAAAATAATGCTCGCCTCCAGCAATATGCCCGTTGAGGAATATAATGAGCTGCTCAAGGCGTTTTTAGCTGATGCCAAAAAAAGAGCCCCCGTTGAGGATTACAGAGCCAGAGTTATGATAATCGGCTCCGCCCTTGATACTCCCGAGTATATCCAGGCTATTGAAAACAAGGGAGGCCTTGTTGTTGCTGATACCCTATGCTTTGGAACAATGGCCTTCTCCGGGGAGATTAAGATCGACGACCAGGACGTTTTAGGGTCCATTACATACTACTACATGCATCGTCTTGTATGTCCGCGCATGATAGACAACCGTGACGAGCTTCACGAATTTATCCTTAATCGCGTAAAGGACTACAAGGTGGACGGTGTCATTTACGAAAAGATGCAAAACTGCGAATGCTGGGGCGGAGAGAACATCTACCTGGAGCAGGAGCTTAAGGATATTGGCATTCCCGAGCTTAATGTTGAGCGCGAGCAGAAGCTGGCCAACATGGCCCAGTTGGAGATACGCGCGGAAGCATTTATTGAAATGATAGAGAAGGAGGATTAAGCAATGGCTAGCTATGTAGATAATTCCCCTAAAGTTATCAGCGGAGAAATGAGTACCTTGGACTATATCTGCGATACTGCGGAAAGCAAGCTCAAGCGCGCTCAGGAAAAGAACCCCGACGCAACATGGATATATGAAATTCAGGTTGCCCAGTGGTGCCAGATTCGTGACGCACATAAGAACGGCAAAAAGGTTGTTGCCTTCGGAGGTCCGGTGCCCGTCGATATTATTTATGCCTTCGATTGCCAGCCCTACTACCTTGATCAGCTACCTCTGGCATTGGCCCCCACAACAGATGTGGTCGCGAAATTCATAGACCTTTGCGAAAATCAGACCAACCAGAGTATGTGCGCACTGGATAAAATTGAGCTGGGAGTTCTCCTTGCAGGACAATACGGTACTAAGCCCGATGCTTTTGTATATTCTACCGTTCCCTGTGACTCCTCCCGCATCGCCTATCCCAACATGGAAAAAATTTGGAACGTTCCCACATTTACAATTGACACACCCTTCCGCCGTGATGAAAAGGGAATTCAATATTTGGTTAACCAGACCAAGGAATTCATCTCGTTCATGGAGGAATTCACGGGCACAAAATTTGACTGGGATAAGTTCAAGGTCTCAATGGAAGTTGCCAACCAGACAAACGAGTTGCTGGTTAAATGCGCAGACTTGCGTAAGCACACTCCCTGCCCCTTGCCGGGAGCTTTATGCATAACCAACGCCTGCATGTCCGGCCAGGCTGCAGACCCCGCTCTGGTTAATTTCCTTCAAAAGCAATATGAGACAGGCCAAATGATTATTGACATGGGAATGGGGGCCTGTCAAAACGGCGAAAAGTACCGCATGATGTTCCACCAGAACATGCTTTGGACCAACCCCAAAACCTATACGTGGCTTGAACGTGAACTGGGTGCTATCTGCATTATGGACGTTCTCGGTCATTTCTGGGGCAACTTCTATGAGGATATGGACGACAAGGATGCCTGCTACAGGGTGCTTGCAAAGAAAATGGCAGACTTCCCCATGATTCATGGCGCTGCCGGCCCTGTTGACTATTATCTCGACCGCATAAAGTACCTCATGGACAACTTTAACATAAACGTATCCTTCTTCATGGGCCATGTGGGCTGCAAGCACACTTGGGCTTCTCAGAAGATACTATCCGACTACATTTTCGAGCACTACGGCATACCCACTCTCGCTCTTGACGTTGACTGCATTGACGGTCGCTACAAGGGCCCCGAAGAAGTTCAAAGCGCTATCAAGGAATACCTTGAGAACGTTGTGAAGCTCTAAGCTCGTTCTCCCTTCCATCTTTGCCTTGCCGGTCGGCTTTTGCTCTTTAAAAAGCCGGCCGGCTGTGGGGACAGGAGCTTTACAAAAAATGCAAGCGTTCCCGGAATGATCACCGGATCCTACAAGCCCCCATCTTTGACGGGGCTTGTATTTTTTTTAGTTAAAGCCTTTCCAGCCAAAACTTTGCATTAAGTACAAAAATACAAAGATTTCCTCTGCTCTTTTTGCTTATTGCCTCTAAATTACTGCTGGTGTATAATGGTTTATAAGCAAAAATCGCAAAATATCCGAAAGGGTTAGTGTATAATTATGGCAGACACAAAGTGGTGGCAGGCGCGTGTGGTATACCAAATTTATCCCATGAGCTTTTATGATACCAACGGCGATGGAATTGGTGACCTGCCGGGTATAATTTCAAATCTGAATTATCTTAAAAAGCTTGGTGTGGGCATTTTGTGGCTCTCACCTCCCTACCCCTCTCCAAATGAGGACAACGGCTATGACATTGCTGATTACTGTAACATTCACCCCAATTACGGCAAGCTTGAGGACATGGATGAGCTTATTTCCCAGGCCCACGAGCTGGACATAAAGATTATTCTTGACCTGGTAATAAATCATACCTCTAAATCTCACGAATGGTTCCAGAAAAGCCGCCAGCGCATCCATCCGTACACCGATTATTATATTTGGCGCAAGGGTAAAGGGGGCAAAAAGCCCTCCAACTGGACGGGCTTTTTCGGCGAGGACTGCTGGGAGTACGACGAGCTTCGCGGCGAATACTATCTGCATCTTTTTGCCAAGGGTCAGCCTGATCTTAATTACCGCTGTGAGGACGTGATAAACGAAGTAGAACAGGTTATGCGCTTTTGGCTGGACAAGGGTGTCGACGGCTTCAGATGCGATGTTATTAACATTTTATGGAAGGAAAGTTTGGAAAGCTCCAAACGGAAGCCCGCCCTCACAGGTTCGGAAAACTATATTTCCACCACAGGTCTGCACAAGCTTCTGCGCCGTTTCAACCAGGACGTCTTCTCAAAATACGACTGCTTTACTGTGGGCGAAACGGTGTTTGTAACGCCGCCCATGGCGGAGGACCTGGTTAAACCTGAGCGTCAGGAGCTTAACACCGTGTTTTCCTTTGAGCACATGGAAACGGACTGCTTTTTTATTAAATGGTTCCTGCGCAAGTTTTCTCCCGACAGGTTTTTTAATACCCTAAGTAAATGGCAAAATGCGCTGGATTGGAATACAGTCTACTTTGAAAACCATGATCAGCCCCGAAGCGTCTCCCGATTTTGCGATGATGAGCGCTGGCACGACGAAAGCGCAAAAACCCTTGCAACACTGCTGCTTTCCCTCCGCGGCACTGCTTTCATGTTCCAAGGCCAGGAGCTAGGCATGACAAACTTCGACTATACCAACATGGAGAAGATCAAAGATGTGGAGTCCCACAACATCTGGGAGCTTACAGGCAGGCTCCGTTTGCCCAAGGCCCTTCGTTGGAAGATGATTAAGCTAAAAAGCCGCGACAACGCCCGCACTCCCATGCAGTGGAGCGACGAGCCAAACGGCGGCTTTACAACCGGCACGCCGTGGCTTTCGCTTAACTCTAACTACAAGACCATCAATGCCGCCCTACAGGAGGAGGACTTCGGCTCGGTGCTCAATTACTACCGCCGCATGATTGCCATTCGGAAGGAGAGTCCCGCGCTGATCAAGGGCAGCTTTAAGGAGCTTTTCCTTAAAAACGGCGTTTACGCCTTCTGCCGCGAGTATGAGGATGAGAGACTTGTTACCGTAATAAACATCTCCGGCCAGGAGCGCAGGTCCCCCTTTGAGGGAATCTGTCTCATTTCAACCGAAGGCAAAATTAAGCTTGAGGGTAACCTAAAGCCCTACGAGGCCGCGATAATAAGGAGCTGAAACATGACCTATATTACAGAGAAAGACAAAACTTTCCTGCTGTGCAGCGAAAAAACCTCATACCTGCTCATGGTGAATGAGCACGGACATCTTGAGCAGATCCATTACGGCTCACCTGTTTCCATTGAAGATGCGGATGCTCTGCGCTATAAGCATACCATCCAGTACGGCTCGGAGGTTATTTATGAATCGGAGGACGAGAGCTATTGTCTGGATAACGTTCCTCTCAACTGGTCGGGCCTTGGAAAGGGCGACTTTCGCATTACACCGCTGGAACTTATAATGCCTGACGGTTCCTTCACCTCGGACTTTGTCTACCATGGACACGAGATCAAAGCCGGCACTTTTCCGGCAAAAACGCTTCCCTGTGCCTATGCTGAAAATGAGCAGGATGCGGAAACTCTCATTATACATATGCAGGACACCGTTTATAATATAAAGCTAAGCCTTGTTTTCACCATGTACAGCAAGGTGAACGTGATTACACGCCGCGCCGTGCTCACAAACTATGAAGAAAGCCCCTTGCAGCTACGGCGGATAATGAGCATGCTCATAGACCTGCCCAACAAGGGCTATAAGCTTATCACCTTTGACGGTGATTGGATAAAGGAAGCTAACCGCCACGACAGGGCTTTGCAGCCAGGATGTTTTGTAAACGAAAGCAGTACCGGCTCCTCCTCAGCCCGACACAACCCAGGAGTGCTGCTGGCGCAGGACTGTGCCACCGAGAACAGCGGCGAGGTTTACGGCTTTAACCTTGTTTACAGCGGCAACCACTATACCGCTTGCGAGCTCTCCCCCCGCAACATGGTGCGAGTGGTTTCCGGCATCAATCCCCTTTGCTTTAACTGGACGCTGGGTAAGGGTGAAAGCTTTGAAACCCCGGAAGCAGTAATGACCTATTCATCCTCAGGCTTTAGTGGTATGAGTCACAGCTTTCACGATTTTATTAATGAACACATTGTCCGCGGTGATTGGAAGGGCAAGGAGCGCCCTGTCCTTCTTAACAACTGGGAAGCCCATTTTTTTAAATTTACCCGTCGCAAGCTGCTCCGACTTTCGCGGCGGGCAAAAAAACTTGGTATAGAGCTGTTCGTTTTGGACGATGGCTGGTTCGGGCAAAGAAACGATGAAAACGCGGGTCTTGGTGATTATCATGTAAACCGCAAAAAGCTTCCCTTCGGCATAGCTGAGTTATCCAGAAGGATAACCGCCATGGGCCTACGCTTCGGCCTTTGGTTTGAGCCGGAAAGCGTTAATATAGACAGCGCGCTTTACAGGGCTCACCCAGAATATGCAATCCGTCTTCCCAAACGGGAGCCATCCTTTGGGCGAAACCAGCTTCTACTGGATCTGACTCAGGAACCGGTTCGGGATTATATCGTAAAAAACCTTACAAAGATTCTGGACAACTCGGAAATAAGCTATGTAAAATGGGACATGAACCGCCACATGAGCGATGTTTTTTCCGTTACCTGTCCTACGGGAGAATTTTATCACCGCTATATTCTGGGTCTTTATGAAGTGCTGGGCCGCATCTTCCTGCCCCGCTCGCAGATTTTACTGGAAAGCTGCTCCTCCGGCGGAAACCGTTTTGATTTGGGCATGCTGTGCTTTTCCCCGCAGATTTGGGCCAGCGATGACACGGACCCGATAGAAAGGCTTGAAATCCAGAAGGGGCTTTCTTTTCTTTACCCCATTTCAACCATGGGCGCCCATGTTTCCCAGTCTCCCCATCAACAGACGCTGCGGGTAACACCCCTGTCCACGCGCTTTAATGTTGCGGCCTTTGGCGCCTTGGGCTACGAGCTGGATCTGGGTGAGCTTTCCCATGTGGAAAAGCGGCAGGTAAAAGAACACGTTGCCTTTTACAAAAAGCACCGTCGCACCATACAGTTCGGCGACTATTACCGCACAGACCTACCCGATGACAACAAGGAGATGTTTACAGCCGCTGAGCGCGACGGCAGCAAGGCTATCACCTCCTTTGTGCAGACCAGGACCTATGCCGCCCAGAGCAACGATCTGTTATATGTAGAGGGGCTTGAAAAGGACGCTAAGTACACCGTGTCCACTGTACCCCAAAAAGTGCAGATCGGCCGCTTCGGTGGCTTAGTCAAGCATCTTTTACCCATATCCCTTAAGCCGGACGGCTTTGTTATCCGCACGGCAAACCACCTTTATGCCTTGTCCGACGGTCGCCAGACCATGGAGGCCACAGGCGCAGCACTAGCTTCCGGTGTAGGGCTTCAAAATCAATATATCGGCACAGGATACGATCCGGATTTGCGGCTTTGGGGGGATTTTGGCTCCCAGATGTATATCGCTGAAAGGAAAGAGGATAAATGAATAAGCTGGACAAAAAGAACACTGTTTTCTTCGGTCTCGGCACAGTGGGACGTGATATGTTCTACGCCCTAGAGGCCAACGCAATGATTTAT
The DNA here is from genome assembly GCA_964576195.1 of uncultured Oscillospiraceae bacterium. Lineage (GTDB taxonomy): Bacteria > Bacillota > Clostridia > Oscillospirales > Oscillospiraceae > UBA2658. Next base: position 32,826 of record CAZNUD010000009.1, read on the forward strand.
TTCCTGTCAAACGTGCTTAACCTGCCCATAGGTGTTTACGTGGCGACTAGTCTTGTTTTTACAGTGCTTCGTGTTTTTGATGCAATTAATGATCCTTTCATGGGCCTTATAGTAGACAACTGGAAATCTAAGTGGAGCAGATTTAAACCCCCAATGCTCATCGGTGCCCTTATTGCCGGACTCTGCTATCTGGTGCTGTTTGCCGATTTCGGCATTCGCAGCTATTGGTTTGTGGTGATTTTCGGCGTGGCCTATATTCTGTGGGACATTTCCTACGGTCTTAACGACATTGCCTACTGGTCCATGATACCGAGCCTAAGCGTTGACCAAAAGGTTCGAGAGAAAATCAGTGCCTTCGCTAGAATTTGCGCAAACGTCGGTATGTTTGCAGTCATGGTGGGGTGGGAGCCCATAACAAGCAGCTTTGGAAACACCCCAGCAGTATGGTTCTGGCTTGCCGTTGTGGTCACTGTCCTCATGGTTTTATTCCAACTTTTCACCATCTTCGGTGTCAAGGAAAAGCGTGAGATGTTTACCCAAAAGGAAGATCACACCACAATTAAGGATATGTGGCACGTTCTAACAAAAAACGACCAGCTTATGTGGACAACTCTTGCCATGTCCCTTTTCATCATCGGCTATATGACCACCACCACCATTGCCATCTATTACATGCAGTACGTTTTCGGTAACAAGGATATGTACGCTGTTATGGCGGCAGTTGTGGGCGTGGCCCAGCTTTCGGCTTTGGCATTTTTCCCCGCGATCTCAAAGCACCTGAGCCGAGAGAAGTTTTACCTCATGTCTACCATAATCGTAATTGCCGGTTATGCTGTGTTCCTATTTGCTGACACTAGCCTTCCCGTTATTATAGTTGCATCACTGTTGCTGTTTGTCGGCGAAGCTTTCATTCAGTTGCTTATGCTGCTGTTTCTTGAGGACACCGTTGAGTACGGTCAGTGGAAGCTGGGAAAACGAAACGACAGTATCGTTCTTTCCGTGCAGCCGCTTATCAACAAAATCGGCGGCGCCGTATCAATGGGTCTTGTCAGCATTTCCTTGGTTTGGGCCGGAATAAAAACAAGTGACACTGCTGCAGAGAGCATTGGCGACGAGGGAAAACTCATTATCAAGCTTGTTATGCTTATAGTTCCCGTTATTGCAATCGTATCGGGATACATAGTTTATCGCTGCAAGTTTAGAATAAACAAGGAAACCTATGATATGATCATTTTAGACCTGCAGGAGCGGGGCGAGCTGGATCTTAAAAAGGAATACGAAGATTCATAGCATAAAAACGTGAAGTGGGGGGGTGCCGCACAAAAACGGCGCAACCTTCAAAATAATTTTTACAGAGGAGAACAAAATGAAAAATTTCACCTTTTGGACACCCACCTACTTTGCCTTTGGGCAAGGGCAGGCATCTCTCACCGGCGAATTGGTTCGTCATTTCGGCGGAAGCCGAGTGCTTCTGCACTATGGCGGCGGTTCAATAAAGAAAAACGGCGCATACGAGGCGGTAACAGCCTCCTTACAGGCCGCCGGAATATACTATGCGGAGCTTCCCGGCGTTTCCCCCAATCCACGAAGCGGAATGGTCTATGAGGGCATAGACCTGTGCAGACGGGAGGGTCTGGACTTTGTTCTGGCTGTGGGCGGCGGCAGCGTCATTGACTCTGCCAAAGCTATTGCCATGGGCGTAGGATATGAAGGAGATTTTTGGGACTTTTTCAGCGGCAAGGCTAAAATTGGGCGTGTGCTGCCTATAGGAACAGTGCTAACTCTCCCCGCCGCCGGAAGCGAGGGCTCCCCAGACTGCGTTATCACCCATGAGGACGGCAATCTTAAATGGAGCACACCATCAAACGACGCAGTGCGGCCGCGCTTTTCAGTGCTGGACCCCAGCTATACCTTCACATTGCCCCAATATCAGACGGCCTGCGGTGTTACGGATATGTTAGCTCACATCTGTGAACGGTATTTTACCAACACAAAAGATGTTGAAGTAAGTGACAGGCTTTGCGAGGGGCTGTCCAAGTCCATAATCTCTGCGGCTTTAAAGGTGATTGACAGTCCCAAGGACTATGCCGCCAGAGCAGACATTATGTGGGCGGGCATGCTTGCCCACAACAACCTTTGCGGCGTAGGCCGAGAGCAGGACTGGTCCAGCCATATGATAGAGCATGAGGTATCCGCCTATAATGACTGCGCCCATGGGGCAGGACTGGCAGTTGTTATGCCCGCATGGATGGACTACGTGTTGGAGCACGACCCCTCCCGCTTTGCCCGCTGGGCTGTTAATGTCTGGGGCTGCGAACCGGACTTTTCCGACCCCCTGAGAACGGCTAAAGAGGGCATCTTGCGCTTCCGCGCCTTCCTGCGCATTATCGGAATGCCCCTTACGCTTAAAGAGTTGGATGTTCCCGCCGAGGCAATCACCGAAATGATAGAGCACCGCCGCATAAAGGGCTTCCCCTTCGGCTCCTTCAAGGAGATATATGACACGGACATGAAGAGCATTTTTAACATTGCCCTTGGCAAATAATAAAAAACACGCCTGACAAATGCCAGGCGTGTTTTTTAGTTACCACAAGTCTCTTAAGGTTTCCGGCATGGCCTCGTAAAGAGCCTTTGCCATTTTTTCATCAGTTAGGGCAAATTTCCCGTTAACCCACTCGTGGGTGGCGCCAACGGTACCGTAGCAGAAGTGTGACAGGCGGCAGGCCTCCATGGGCGTAAGGTCTGTTCCCCGGCAGCGGATTGTAACATCTCGCACGGCCTCAAAGGAGTATTTGTAAAGAAAGGCCGCGTAGGAGTTGACTCCGGCGGAGTCATAGGCGTTTTTAAGCCGCTGAGCGTCAACTCTGGAAGCTCTTGCAAGTTGATAGAACATCTCCCGCCAGTTGCGGCAGTCGGGGCTCTCGAAAAGGTCGTCCACAAGGCGCTTATAGCTGAAGTTCATCACGTCGTATTTGTCCAGAAAGTACCTGTAAAACGTTGATTTTGAAATCCCGCTTTCCTTGGCAATTATATCAACCGTAAGCTTTTCAAAGGGGTAAACCTCCAAAAGCTTGTTAAACTTGTTGAGTATAAGATTTTTGGTTGTGTCTCGCATTTTGTGCCTCCGCGCCCTATTCTCACCGTTATTTTATATCATATTCGGCCACATTTGTAAACAAAATGGGGATGGGTACATTGAAAAATGAGCGTCATCACAAGAAACGTCATCTAATTTTTGTTGAGGGTGTACAAGTTAGTTTTTTTCTGCTAGCACTTAACCTGAGGCGAGGCTTTCTCTTGACATTGCTGTTACACTATTTTACAATAAAGTAACATGTTAACATCAGTGCAACAGTGTTTCTTCCGGCCGCCATACAAAGAAAGGAGCTGCAGAAATGGATTTCTATTCTCAAACCAGCGAAAATATGCAAAAGCTCTCCCAAACTGAGCGAAATATTTTCAACTATGTGGTCAAAAATATGCATATTGTTAAGGATATGAGTATAAGAGAGCTTTCCAAAGAGTGTTTTGTTTCTACAACAACACTGTTCCGCTTTGTAAAAAAGCTTGGCTATGAGGGCTACGGTGGTTTTATTTCTGCCGTTGGTGAAACTGAAAAAGAGTCCCGAAAAATACATATTCCAAGTATAATTCACGATGATAATTACCGGGACAGTTACCTAAAAAACGTTGTAGAAGCCGTTAAGGTAATTACTGATGAAAAAATTAATGCGTTTCATGCCATAATGGGGCGTTACCCTCATATTTTCATATTGGCAGAGGGACTTAGCAGCGAGGTGGCCCGTTATTTTTCCAGACTTCTGGTATCCATTGGCTATAACGTGGAAATACCCTCGGAGGAGTATGAATTCTCCTCACTGCTCAGGCGCGTCAAACGGGACGACGTTTTGCTGATACTTTCCTACACCGGCAATAACCAGCGCATCGTTCACCATGTGGAACGGATATTCGCAATAGCAACGCCCACTATAATCTCCTTTACCCGAGCGGACAATAACATTATACAAAACATGAGCGATCTAAACTTTTATGTTTTTGCCGACGAGATTGACTATGAGGGAATTGATATCACCTCCCGCTGCGGAATGATCGCTATAATGGAAACTCTGATGTATAAACGTATAACAAAAACACAACCTAATTATGCCGAGCAGCATCAGTGATGCAATGGCGCCGTGTTACTACAAATGTAACACGGCGCCAATTTAATTCAAAGTGTTTCAAAATTCTTCTATATCATTGACACTATTAGGAAAAAGGACTATTCTTTGGGTGAAATGATTAATATTCTATTTTTTGTCAGGCTTGCAATGTGCAAAAAGCATATGTTAACCGTCACTTACACACCATAAAGCGTGAAGGAGTTTCCCCGAATGGTAAAGTATCTGTTCCATTTCGGGGAACAATAGCCAAAGGTGAATGTGCTAAGCATTCACCGTGAAACACACGAAAGGATGATTGACATGGCAAATCATATCAACAGCACCCCTAAAAAGGACGGATTCAGAATGCCCGGAGAGTATGAGCCACAAAAGCAAATCTGGATGCTTTGGCCGGAGCGCCCGGACAACTGGCGCAACGGAGCAAAGCCCGCTCAGAAAGCCTTTGCTGAGGTGGCAAAGGTGATTTCTCAGTTTGAACCTGTAACAGTTGGCGTTTCTAAGGAGCAGTATGCAAACTGCCGCAATATACTACCCCGTGACATCAGAGTTGTTGAAATGACCTCCAATGATGCTTGGATCCGCGACTGCGGCCCCACCTTCTTAAAAAATGACAAGGGTGAAGTTCGGGCGGTCGACTGGGACTTCAACGCCTGGGGCGGACTTGTAGACGGCCTTTATTTCCCCTGGGACATGGACGACATGGTTGCCCAAAAGGTCTGCGAAATCGAGTGTATAGACAGTTACCGCACTCCCGGTTTCGTTCTTGAGGGAGGCAGTATCCATGTTGACGGCGAGGGCACCTTAATCACCACAGAAATGTGCCTTCTTTCCGACGGACGTAACCCCCATATGACCCGCGAGGAGATTGAAGAACAACTTAAAGAATACCTTAACCTTGAAAAAATTATTTGGATAAAGGACGGCATCGACCCAGACGAAACTAACGGCCATATAGATGACGTGGCATGCTTCATCCGTCCCGGCGAGGTTGCCTGCATTTGGACAGATGACAAGAACAACCAGTTTTACAATGTTGCTCAGGAGGCCTACAAGACCCTAAGCGAGGCCACTGATGCCAAGGGCCGCAAGCTTAAAGTTCATAAGCTTTGCATGACCAAAGATTATGTTACCATTAATGGCGACTTTGATATTGACTACGTTGAGGGCACCCTTCCCCGGGAGGATGGTGAGATCTCCATCGCCTCCTATATGAACTTCCTTATCGTTAACGGCGGTGTTGTTGTTCCTCAATACGGCGATGAGAACGATGATCTGGCTCTAAAGACAATTCAGGAGTGGTTCCCGGACTGTAAGGCCGTTGGTGTTCGCACAGAGGAGGTTGCCTACGGTGGCGGCAATATCCACTGTATAACCCAGCAGCAGTGCATTTAAGCTAAAACAAAAATGTCACGCCGGAAAAGGGTTTTCCTTCTCTCCCCTTTTCCGGCGTTGGACAAGGAAAGCGGATACACTGCATGGGAGGGCTTGATATGAAGCCACAATATAAATATGTAATTGGTCTCGCTCTGCTGCTTGTGCTTACTTTCTTGGCCTTCAGATCACTTGGCAGCTATGGGCAGGAGACTGTATCTGTGCTGGCGGAGATTGGCGAAGATACACTTTCCTCCGAGGATATCCAGGCCCAGACCGCCGCCGCAACGGGAATGTCTTTAGGGCTTATCTCCATTCTTCCTATTATCATAACTGTAGCCTTGGCTTTTATTACGAAAGAAGTCGTTTTTTCACTTTTTGTGGGGCTTTTTTCAGGCCTTGTGATTCTTGAGGGAGCCTTTGGCTCTGGGAGCTTTTTAGCGCGGCTAGGCAGCGTGTTTTCCTCTCTATGCGGCAGCATCATTGACACCGCCACAAACAGCTTTCATGGGGCGATAATTATTTTGTGTCTGTGCATCGGCGGCATGGTGGAAGTTATTAACGCCTCCGGTGGCTTTGCGGCCCTTGGAAAAGTTATTACGAGAAACATCAATACCCCAAAGCGGGCAGCTCTTATGGCTCAGCTTATGGGTATGAGCCTGTTTTTTGACGATTATGCAAACTCTCTTATTACAGGCCCGGTTATGCGGCATATTACGGATAGGCAGGGTGTATCCCGAGAAAAGCTTGCGTATATTGTCGACTCTACAGCGGCACCCGTTGCGGGCATCGCAATTATTTCAAGCTGGATAGCCGCGGAGCTTTCCGCTATTGAAAGCGGCTTCGAATATGCGGGGGTACAAGGTAGCGCCTATGAGCACTTTTTTGCAAGCATCCCCTTTTGTTTCTATAACTTTGCGGCTTTGGCCCTTGTGCTGGCAACAACGTTGTTTGGCAAAGAATACGGCCCGATGCTTATGGCTGAGCGCCGGGCGAGAGCCGGCTTTCCCCTGCGTCCAGGAAGCGCTTCGATAGCGGAAGAAAACGCAACAGGAGCAAATTTAAAGCCCGGCAGTATCTGGTCGGCATTGCTGCCTGTGCTTACGCTGATTATTTATGCATTTGTAGGCTTTTACATCAGCGGCATTAAAAGCGCAGTGGAGCAGGGACTGCTACCTGAAAATTTGGGCTTCTCCTTTTACTATCTTTCAACAGCCTTCGGTAACGCGGACACTGTCAGAATTCTCATGGAGGCATCTATTCTTGCAAGCCTTGTGGCACTGGTCTGCGCCTGGATAAGCGGAAGGCTTAGTTTGGTTTCCAGCTTTTCCTCATGGCTCTCCGGAATGTCGGGCATAATGCTAACAGCGGTCATCCTGGTTTTGGCATGGAGTCTTTCGGCAGTCGTGGGGCAGCTTGGCACGGCCTATTATCTGGTGGACCTGGTTACGCTTAATCTGCCGGTGCAACTGTTGCCTATGCTGATTTTTATTACCTGCTGTACCATATCCTTCGGCGCAGGCAGCTTTGGTTGCATGATGATCGTTATGCCCATAGCAGTGCCGATCGCTTATTCCGCAGTGGATGTTTCCGGGGTATCCTACGGCGACCAACTTATATTTGCAAGCATTGCCGCAGTGCTCTCAGGCTCCATTTTTGGCGACCATTGCAGCCCCGTTACCGATACAACGATTCTTTCCTCCCTTGGTGCCGGCTGCGACAACCTCGACCACGTTAAAACCCAGCTTCCCTATGCGCTTACTGCAGCGGCTATTGTATCTATTTTGGGCTATCTTCCCGCAGGCTTCGGAGTATCACCCGCAATTTCCACCCCGTTGAGCATTGGGGCGGGAGTGCTTGCAGTTGGCTTTTTGGGTAAAAAAGTGGATTCTATTCCTAAAAATGCAATATAAAAAAGCAACAACTTAGAATTACGGAGGTAAGCTATGACAGAACTTAGACACTTCATTGACACTCAAGACTTTACAAAGCAGGAGCTTCTCGACATTATAGAGCTCTCTCTTAAAATTAAACGTTGCATCAAAGCCGGTTATTATCCTCCTCTTATGGAGCATAAGACATTGGGCATGATTTTCCAGCAGTCCTCCACACGCACCCGGGTTTCCTTTGAAACAGCAATGGAGCAACTAGGCGGACATGCTCAGTATTTGGGGCCGGGCATGATCCAGTTGGGCGGACACGAAACCGTCGGCGACACCGGAAAAGTGCTTTCTAAGCTCATCGACATAGTTATGGCCCGGGTTATTGAACATAAAACCGTTGAGGAGCTTGCAGAAAGCTGCACCATCCCCGTACTAAACGCCATGAGCGATTACAACCATCCCACCCAGGAAATCGGCGATATGTGTACTATTTTTGAAAACCTGCCCCGCAACAAAAAGTTGGAGGACTGCAAGGTGGTCTTTGTAGGTGATGGTACACAGGTTTGCGCATCCCTCGGTTTGATTACCACTCATCTAGGCATGAACTTTGTCCACTACGGCCCCAAGGGTCACCAGCTTTTAGACCATCACAAGACTATTATGGATAAGAATGTTAAGGAAAACGGAGGGTCGTGGCTTGTAACAGACGACCGCGAGGCAGTTCACGGGGCGGACTTTATCTACACCGACGTTTGGTATGGCCTCTATGAAAGCGAAATGCCCAAGGAGGAGCGGGTTCGCGTATTCCACGACTATCAAGTTAACCGGGAGCTTATGCAGCTCGGCGCCCTTGGCTGCAAGTTTATGCACTGCCTGCCCGCCACCCGGGGGGAGGATGTAACCGACGAGGTCGCAGACTCCGATGCATCCCTCTGCTGGGAGGAGGCCGGAAATCGCCTTACCGCCATGCGCGGGCTTTTGGTTTACTTCACACGCTATCAGAAGGACACCACTGCCGCCCAGAAGGAGGCGGCTAGGGAGGAGCTGGAGGCCTTCATGACGGAGAAGGGTATGGTTTAGTTAAGCCTGTTCCTTTAATCTCTGGCTTCGGCAGCAAATTCTGCCGAGGCCAGAGGAAAACTTCGCCACCGAAAGGTACTTATTATTTATGGCAGGAATAGCAATATCTCTTGGCGGCAACGCGCTGGGCAACACGCCTGCCGAGCAGCTAAAGCGCCTGGACCAGGTCTCCCCCTGGCTATGAGGGGCGAGAGAGGCACTTTTATCACATTGTAATATTCAGAGGCGGCACACTGTCTCTGAAAAATTAGAGGAGGATTATACATGGAAGAAAAAAAAGTAAGCCTGGTAAAAAGCATTCTGTTTACAATTTGCAGCATACTGGTTCTGGACTCGTTTGTTGCGCCCGCAATCATAGGCGTTTCTTCAATAACCATATGGATAATCACCGCAATTCTGTTTTTCATTCCCTACGGTCTTATAAGCGCAGAGCTTGGCGCCGCCTACCCTGATGACGGCGGCATTGCCAGTTGGGTAAACCGCGCCTTCGGCGAGAAGGCCGGTGTCCTCGTTGGATGGTACTACTGGATCAACGTCGGCTTCTGGATGCCCGCAGTTTTCGTTGCCTTTGCAACATGGTTTTCCTATGCCTTCTACCCGGCGGCAGACCCCTGGGCACTGGCAGGCATAGCCGTGCTGATGTGCTGGATAGTTGTTTGGATAGGCGTTAGGGGCATTGAGCTTTCAGTCACCGTTTCCTCCATCGCGGCTATCCTCAAGGCGGCTGTTATGCTATTGTTTGGTTTTATGGGTGTGGCCTACGGCCTCAAGTTCGGCCTTGCAAACGACTTTAGCCCTCAAAGCTTCATCCCCAGCTTTGATAACACCACTCAATACATATCGGTTATCGCTTACAACCTATTAGGCTTTGAGCTGATTGGCGCCATAGGCAGCAAAATTAAAGACCCGGGCAAAACAGTGCCGAAAATGATTATTTTCTCCGGCTTAGCTATTACAGCGCTTTTTGTTTTCGGTACCTTCGGTATTCTTGCCGCCGTGCCTGCGGCTGAGGTGGATACAATTGATGGGTTTTACTTCGCCCTTCAGGAGCTTTGCACCGTCTTTGGTCCAGCCGCACAGCCCATGTTCTATATCACCATTATCGTTACACTTCTTACCCTTGTTTCCAACATGATTACCTGGTCTCTGGGCGCAAACGAAACCCTTATGGGCGCCGAGATGGACAAGCGCAGCAAATTCCTCGGGCACCGCAACGAGAAATTTGGCACTCCCGATAACCTTTATTACATCCTCGGTGTTGTATCCACACTGCTCATTGTGCTCAATTATGCACTCTCCGGTGACGCAAACGAGATTTTCTGGACGATATTCTCCTTTAGTACACTTATCTTCTTCCTGTCCTATCTGTTTATGTTCCCGGCAGCAGTTAAGCTCCGGCTGTCAGACCCGGATGCCGAGCGACCCTACATAATTCCCGGCGGCAAGTTCGGCATTACCCTTTGCGCTGTTCTTGGCGAGCTTGTAATAGGCGCCTGCGTTATGTTCCTGTTTAAGGACTCCGGCGGAGGCTTCCCCCTATGGGTGCTAATTGTTGGAACCCTTCTTACCACGGCATCGGGCTTCTGGCTCTATGCAACGGGAAAGACCAAGGAAAGAACATAGCCTTATCCCTGCACAATATGTAAAAGACATCGCCGGAGGGCTTGTGCTCTCCGGCGATGTCTTTTATGCTTCCATTTGCTTGCCTAAAAACCCCGCAACGGCAAAGGCCAGCTTAATCTGCACCTCGGTTGGCCCTGCGGAGCCGGCGCTTCCGCAGAACACAACACAGCCCATTATATCACCCTCGGTGATGATGGGTGCTGCAACGGACACAAAGTGGTTTTCATCCCCGTAAAGAAAGGGCATATCCGGGCTTCCCGTGGCGGCGTAGCATTTGCGGCTGTCAAGGACCGACGACAATTCCTCGCTTATTGCCTTGTCCACCAGCTCTTTTTTAGGAACGCCGGAACAGGCAATAACACTGTCCCTGTCGCATACGGCCGCAATACCCTCGCCGGTTTTAAAAAGGGACTCACATATCTGCGCGGCAAAGTCAGACAACTCTCCCACGGGAGAGTATTTCTTAAAAATGACCTCCCCGTCCTTTTCTGTATAAATTTCCAGAGGGTCGCCGTCACGAATTCTCAGAGTGCGGCGGATCTCTTTGGGGATCACAATGCGGCCAAGGTCGTCTATGCGGCGTACTATTCCGGTTGCTTTCATATTTACCTCCCATTATTCGTCGTCGCTTTTTGTCTTTGCGGCGGCGTTTTTGTCACAATTTGCTTGCGGTGATATTCTTTGTAAGCAGTGGGAGTTTTATTCGCGGAAGCTGACCATCATTCGATTTTTTGTTCCAAAGAGTACCGGATTTGCAGGCAACGAAAAAAGCTTGGGTTTTATAAGCGCCGAAGCAAACATTGTTGATGACTTTGGGAAATCTTTGGTATATAATGATAATAAGTATAGTCATCACCGCTAAAAAGGAGAGATCGCCAATGCTGACTCGTTGGGGCAGAATGCTTGACCGTGCGGTTCCGCTGCCGGAGTATCCAAGGCCGCAGCTTGAGCGGGAGAGCTTTATTAACCTTAACGGAAGCTGGGAGTATGCAATTACTCTGGGAGAAATTCCGCCGGAAAAATTTGACGGTATTATAACTGTTCCCTTTTCGCCGGAAAGTGAGCTCTCCGGCGTTAACCGCAGCTTAAATTCCGAGGAGTTTCTGTGGTATCGCCGTCGATTGACTTTGCCCGAGAACTTTAACGAAGGGCGGGTGCTGCTGCATTTTGGGGCAGTTGACCAAATTGCTGTTGTTTACGTAAACGGACAGGATCTTGGCCGGCACACGGGTGGCTACACCGCCTTTACCTTTGATATTACCGAGAAGCTTGCGCAGGAAAACGAGATTGTGGTTCGCGTCCGGGATTACTCAGACAGCTCCTACCACTCCCACGGTAAGCAGAAGTCCAGGCGGGGAGGCATTTGGTACACCCCCCAAAGTGGTATCTGGCAGACGGTGTGGTTGGAAAGTGTTCCGGAAAAATACATAAGCGGCCTAAAAATTGTCCCCCTGTTCGATCAATCCGCCGTGGAAATTACCGTTTCTTCAAACTGCGGATGCACAGACAACTGTCTTATTTCCCTCTGCGGCAAGCGTTTTGAAGCAGAGCTGGGCAAGCCTTTTATCTTGCCCTTGCTGGAATTTGTTCCCTGGACCCCCGTAAATCCGCACCTTTATTTTTTTGATGTTACTATGGGCGCGGATATTGTTCATAGCTACTTCGGAATGCGAAAATTTAGTGTTGAGCCTGACCTAATGGGAATTCCCAGGTTGATGCTAAATAACAAGCCCTATTTCCATAACGGGCTGCTGGATCAGGGATATTACAGTGACGGACTATACACCGCACCCTCGGATGAGGCCATGATCTTTGATATACAAACGGCAAAGGATATGGGCTTCAACATGCTGCGAAAGCACATAAAAATCGAGCCCATGCGATGGTACTACCACTGTGACCGATTAGGCATGCTGGTATGGCAGGATATGATCAACGGGGGCGGTCACTATAACGCCTTCACAGTCTCCACTCCTCTCATCACCGGCATACACTTTAAGGACAGCAGTTACCGGCTGTTCAGCAGGCAAAACGAGGAGGGCCGACGCCAGCATTACCGGGAGTTGGAGGAAATGCTGCACCAGCTTATCAATGTCCCCTCCATCGCCCTATGGGTCCCCTTCAACGAGGGCTGGGGACAGTTTGATGCCGAGGAGTCTGTTCGCCGCATTCAGGCCATAGACAAAACCCGAAGCATCGACCACGCCAGCGGTTGGCACGACCAAAAAATCGGTCAGGTGCAGAGCCTGCATGTTTATTTTAAAGAATACCGCTACAAAAAGGATAAGCTGGGCCGGGCAGTTCTGCTTTCAGAATTCGGCGGCTACAGTCTGCATTTACCGGAGCACTGCTTCAGCCCTAAGGCTTTCGGCTATAAGCGCTTTAAGACAAGCGAGGATCTGCTGACAGCTTTGCGTGAGCTTTACGGAAAACAGATACTGCCAGCAAAGAAGTCCGGCCTTTCCGCAGCCGTTTATACTCAACTTAGCGATGTTGAAGATGAGGTTAACGGACTTATCACCTATGACAGGGAAAAGCTGAAAGTTGACCCCCGGGAGCTTTCCCGCTTTGTCTCAAAATTAAACGACACCCTATAAACCCTGCTCAAAATGCAGGGCTAAGGCTTTACAAAAGGTGGACATTTTTTCTTTTATCGAAAAAGTGTCCACCTTTAAGCTTCTATTGGAGTTCCCCTCAGACCTCAAACTGGTATATGGTTACGCTTCTGTAAGACTCGCCTTTTCGCAGCAGGGGCATAGGGAAGTGCTGAATCCTCAGCCCGTTGGGGAAAAGCTGAGTTTCCAAACAAACACCGCTATATTTTTCGTAAACAGCCGAGTCTTTACCCCTTTGCTCGTACATGGCGTTGCCTGTATAAAGCTGCAGTCCGGGTCTGTCTGTGTAAACGCTCAGCTCAATGCCGCTTTGAGGGCTTTTAAGGATGGCCGCGCACTTCATGCTAAAGTCGCCCCGCAGAACAAAGTTGTGGTCGTAGCCTCCAAACATTTTTATCTGCTCAAAATCGGCCTTAATATCCTGCCCAATATTTTTCGGCTCGGTAAAGTCCATAGGTGTATCTAAAACCGATGCTATTTTTCCCGTGGGCAGACATTCGGCGTTATTCTCCGTGTATCCCCCGGCAAAAATCTGCAACTGATGTCCCAAAATATCTCCGCCGCCGGACAGATTAAAGTAACAGTGGTTGGTCAGATTGCAAACCGTGTCCGCATCAGCCTCCGCCCAGTAGTTAATCTCCAGGGCGTTAGCCTTGCTCAGCCTAAAAAAAACGCAGACCTCCAGCTTTCCCGGAAATCCCTCCTCCCCATCGGGAGAAACCCGGTAAAAGTTCACGCCGTCCTCAAGGCAGGATGCCTTCCACATACGTTTGTCAAAGCCCATTGCACCACCGTGAAGCTGGTTTTTGCCCTCATTGGGCTCAAGGGCAATGAGCCTTCCGCCAATGTCAAATTCAGCGCCCTCAATTCTGTTGGCGTTTCGTCCGATGGTCGCCCCAAAAAAGCAGGTGTTCTTTTCGTATTCTTCAATTGTGTCATAACCCAAAACCGTGTCCACAGGTCTTCCGTTCTTATCCGGAATAATTAAGCTGCGCACAGTTGCGCCATAATCTAAAATGGAAACCAAAGCGCCCCGTTCGTTGGCGATAGTGTATTCGGTGACCTTGTCGCCGTCCGCAGTTTCGCCAAAGGGTCTTTTGCTGACAGACATATTAACCCTCCAAATGTTTGCTGATTTATACGCCGCTATTATATAACAGCTATTTCAAAAGGACAACAGAAGAGAAATCTAATTTGAAAATTCTGTTTTTATTTCCTTTACTATTGAAGTAAATTACGGTAAAATTAAGAAGTTTTAAATTGAGATAATATTCTATATGCACTATCCAAAGGAGATAGCCATGACCAGAGAGACTATAGCGCTTATTTCTGCAGCCGGCGCAGAAAAGCAAGAATTCTCCAAAAATTTCCCTTGTATCTATCTTTGCCGCGCCGTAATTGCAGGCTTTTTCATCGTTGTGGGCACTTTGCTTTCTAACCTGTGCAGAATTGCTTTTTTTGAAGAAAGCCTAGGTGCGGCAGCGCTTTTGGGGGCTGCCAGCTTCTCCATCGCTCTTATACTAATTGTTCTTCTGGGCGGTGAGCTTTTCACCGGTGCAAATCTGGTTATGTCCCTGTCCCTTTTTGAAAAGCGTGCCAATCCTACAGGCGTGCTTCGGGTTTGGGCCCTTTGCTATCTGGGGAACCTGCTGGGCATAGTGCTTCTATGTGGACTTATTGCCGCCTCGGGCTCCCAAGCCCTTGCCATAGGAAACTATATATCCCAAGGCCTAGAGGCAAAGCTTGCCAGTCCGTGGTATACCCTTTTTATAAAAGGAATCCTTTGCAACTTCCTTGTTTGCATGGGGGTGTTTTCCGGCTTTCATCTTAAAACAGAAACAGGCAAGGTGCTTGTAATAATCTGCCTTATTACCACCTTCATCCTGGCTGGCTTTGAGCACTCCATTGCCAATTTGGCAAGCTTTTCTCTAACTGCCTTCCTGCTTCCCGACCCTGATTTTGGCGCTATGCTCTGGAATCTGCTTTGGGTTACTTTGGGTAATGTTATTGGGGGTACAGTGCTTTGCGGCCTGCCCCTTTCTCTCTCCGCCAAGCAGAAATCTAAGAAGTGCTAGGCAAACAACACAGCATAATTAAGAAAAATTCCGTACATTTGTATGTAATATATCCAATTTATGCAATTGCAGAGCATTTATATCCTGATACGATCTTCCTTCATAAACACGCCTGTGTTCAACGGCAAATTAAAAACCCTTGTAAATCGCGAGCATTTGCACAAAAACGCATAGTAAACGGGCAAGCCCGTTCCGGACATGGTTTCAAAGTTACCCATTCCCTTTGCAAGAATAAGGTCTGCGCTCTCCAGCAATTCCCTTGATTCGGGACTAATTCGCTCTAGCTGGGTTCCCCCAATAGAGGTTCCGTTGCCAACAACAGGCACAAGTTTTGTAAGCCCCACAGCCTCGGCGTCCTTGACGGTTACATCATTTAATGCGTCATCCCCTCGCACCAAGGCGGTAATTTTCAGGTCAGGCCGTCGCTTTTGCAGTTGCTCTATTAGCACCATGTCTAAAATAACTTCACCGCAATTGTCAGTAATGTAAACAAGCGTCTTGGCGTTATCTAAATCAGATAAGAATTCTTGAAATTCTATCTCGTCTAATTCTTCTTGTTCAGCAGTTCTCAAAAGGTCCACCAGCTTTTCAACACTCACATCTTTCATTGCACCAAAATCAATGTAGTTGGCTGCTCTGGCATATTTCAGGGCGCAGGATACCGGCTCGGCATATTGCTCCACGCGTTGACGGATCTCTTCTTGGAGCCCCTGCATGAGCTTATTAAACTTGTCTTTCTCTGGCTGGCGGGAATATCTTTTACCGAAATAGTTCGCGTATATCTTATCTATTTCAGATACTATACAAGGGGAGTTAGAGTTTTTGGGGCTATCTGCTATGTGTCGAAGCACTCGTCGCATGTATTCGGCACCCTTTTCTTCGTCCTTTAATTCGGAAAGTTTTTCCTCCTCACGCTTTATAATACAGGACATGCAGGTTGAGCTTAGTTCCATATATATCTTCCTTTCGCTTTCTGCTTTTTCGACTATATACCTTTATGCGGCAATATACCGCACAAATGTAAAAAATTATTAACTGTGCATACTTTTGGGTTGTAATTCTTTTATAAAATGGTATAATATCCCCATGGTGAAAAAGCTCGGATTGTGTTTTTTTGTGTCCGCGCATTTTCAAAACACTGACGAAAGAAGGATGAAGCCTTGTACTTTGGAAGCGTTAGATTTTTCAAGCACCTAATTTTGCTAATAATAATTGCCGCCATCCTTTCTCTCACTCTGGGACTTGTCAGCGCCAACAACCGCTGCGACAGACTAAAAAAGGATGCCGCGCGTTATGAAGAAGCTCTTGAGGCCATAGGTTATGTCCTTCCTGAAAAGCCAGACGGCTCCGGTGGTCTTTCCAATCATGCGACCCCAGCTATTAACGAGCCCTCCTTTACTTATCAAACCATTTATCCGGAGCTTTACGTGACCCCCGCCGCAAGTTATGCAAAGGCCCCTGCCAACACCGTTTACTTAACCTTTGACGGCGGTATAAGCAGTAACACTGCGGCCATTCTCAACGTGCTCAAGGAAAAGGAGGTCAAGGCAACCTTCTTTGTGGTAGGCTCTTATTGCACAGGCTGCGAGGATGTACTTAAGCGCATCGTAGACGAGGGCCACACTCTCGGCATGCGCTCCTACTCAAACGACACTGAGAAAATTTATTCTACCGTTGAAAGCTTCCTCGCCGACTTTGACAAGTGCTTCAATACCTTTGTTAACCAAACCGGCGTTACCCCTACTATTTTCCGTTTTCCCGGCGGTAGCATCAACTCCTTTAACTCCGGCATATATCAGCAGCTTATTGCCGAGACCACCCGCCGCGGCTTTACATTTTACGACTGGAATGTTCTTGGCCATGATGTCTATAGCAGAAGCTCCTCCATGATATCCAATGTCCTCTCCGGCTGTAAAGCTTTTGGAGGAGGAATGGTTCTTCTCCATGATCAATCCACTGATGCTATGGAACTTCGGTCGCTCATAGATGAGCTTATCGCCAAGGACTACACTATGGCAAGAATAAGTAACTCCGTACAGCCCGTGGTCTTTAGCTACCCGACCCCCTCAGATACCGGGCACGGAACTGATACTATCAAATAAGACTATGATTATAAAACAGTTTCCGGATTTTTGTCCGGAAACTGTTTTATGTATTTCCAATTTCTCGCCGTATAATGGAGGCCATAAAGTCCGTTTCCTCGGGGGTGAACATAAAGTGATAAGAGTTTTCCAATAGGTAAAACTCTGTTTCCGGTTTTGTTTTTATTACGAAGTCTTTGGCTGTCTTGCCTACTATCTCGTCCTTTTTAAAGTTTATGACTGTAAGCGCCACATTAAGTTGCCCCAGCTTCCCCCGGGAGTCCTTGGCGACCTTTAAAAATTGTAGGTTGTTTGGCAGCGTCCGAAGATAATCACCAATGCCGCTGATTTTTACTCCGCCCATGTTACGTGCCACCGTTACCCGCTCATCCTCACCCTCCTTAAAGGGCCGTGAGGCGGCCATGTTTGTCTTAATCCATTGGGGGCCAACGCTGACCTTTATTGGAAAGCCGATGGCAATTACCCGGCCTATCTTTATGGCATCTCTTGCAGCCTCTCTCATGGCTATGAGTCCACCCATCGAATGTCCCACAAGGATAATTCTATCATACTTATGCTTAAGACTGTCCACGGTGTCTGAAATGCCCTTTTGCCATGTGTCTCCATTGGTTTTTAGAAATTCCTCAAGACTTGTCTCATGGCCGGGCAGCACAGGCGAATAGAGGTCGGCCCCGGAATCTGATAGCCTCTGTTTAATACTGTCAAACTGCTTTGCCCTGCCCATGAAGCCATGGATAAATACCACGGCAACTTTTTCTTTTTTCACTTGCTCTTCTCCTGTCAAACACGGCCTCGTAAAAGGAGGCCTTTTAATTCCTTCTCCGACCCACAAGCATGGCAAAACGCAATAGCTGCATAAGCGAAACGGCCAGAGCCGCCACATAAGTCATTGCCGCGGCGGAAAGCACCTTTTTGGCACCGTTTAGTTCCTCTCCGGAAAGCATGCCCTGACTTTCAATTGAGGCTAAGGCCCGTCTACTTGCGTTAAACTCCACCGGCAGGGTAACCAGTTGGAAAAACGTTGCCAGCGCAAAAAACAGCAGCCCGGCATAAGCTACGCCCAAGTATTTTTCGGACAGGGAGCTTAGGATAAGCCCCAAAAAAATCAGAGGCACTGCAAGTCGGGAGCCTACACTGCAAATGGGAATTATGGCCGTCCTTAGTTTAATTGGTCCATAACCGGTTGCGTACTGTACCGCATGTCCTGCCTCATGGGAAGCAACGCCTATGGCGGAGGTGGATGTGCTGTCGTAAACTGGGGATGATAGTCTAACAACTTTGCTACGCGGATCATAGTGGTCAGTCAAATTTCCGTTTATGCGTTCTACGCGCACGTATGAAATACCATTAGCATATAATATCCGCTCAGCCGCTTGAGCCCCTGTAATGTGGGTTGAGGACATCTGCTTACTATATTTTTTAAAGGTTCTTTTTACCGATGCACTGGCAATCAGCGTCAAAAGGATCGCCGGCAGCACTAAACCAACATAGGTCATGTCAAAATACATACAAATTCTCCTAAAACGCCAATCCACTGGGTGGCGGTTTTTATTAGTATGTGCAGTTTCTTATTACTTGAAAAGAAACCGCTTGAGAACAACTATCAAGTTTTTTGAAAATAACAAAAAAGCGCCCGCGAACCAGAAAGTCCGCGAGCAGCATTTTGCATTAGTCTTCTTTGCCGTCAACTCTTTGGCATGGCTCGAAAGACTTCTTTGGCTCGCCGCAATGGGGGCAGTGCCAATCCGCAGGCAGATCTTCGTACTTCGTGCCCGGCTCAATTCTCGGGGCAGGACCACCGAAGTAATCGTCATAAATAAAGTCACAGGTAGGGCATATATATTTCGCCATAATGTTACCTCCGTGCATAGTTGCACAACATGCTTTTGCTTCCTCCCGGCCCAAGGGCGGAGAGATTTTCTACTTACAGTATATCGCCCGGCGATGAAAAAGGCAAGACCTGCTTTTTAGTTCAAAAAAAATATTTGTAATTTGCGGTGATAGAGTGTATTTTAGATATGTATGAACTTCTATGCAACGCAAAAAGGAGATAATTAGAATGAGAACTGTGGGAACTGTGGTGCGCGGTATTCGCACTCCTATAATCAGACAGGGGGACGACCTTGCCTCCATCGTTGCCGATTGCATTGTCAATTGCGCAGAAAAAGAGAATATTACCTTCGGCGAAAAGGACGTTGTTGCCGTTACCGAATCCGTTGTGGCCCGCGCTCAGGGAAACTACGCTCCGGTTTCCGCCATTGCGAAGGACGTTGCTGACAAATTCGGTACCGATACCATCGGACTAACCTTTCCCATACTCAGTCGCAACCGCTTTGCCACAGTCCTTCGCGGCATTGCCATGGGCGTAAAGAAAATCTACCTCCAGCTTAGCTTTCCGGCCGATGAGGTTGGAAACCACCTTTTTTCGGAGGACCTGCTGGATGAAAAGGGCATTAACCCTTGGACTGATGTGCTGGATGAAAAAACCTTCCACGAAAAGTTCGGCCATGCTCCTCACTCCTTCACTGGAGTGGACTATGTGGACTACTACCG
>CAZNUD010000010.1:0-10345 GCA_964576195.1 uncultured Oscillospiraceae bacterium
GCGCACCATAGTAAAACCCCACAACCTTTTAGGTTGCGGGGTTTTTTGTTTTTAATTTGTAATATTAAACATTCAAGTGTTTTATGTATTTCTTTAGCATTAAAGCAACGAAATATAAAAAAGCCACACTCCTAAGAGGGTGGCTGATGGTGCAATTATGTTGAGGCTTTAACAAGGTTAAGAGCCAAAGTGAGGACAACAAAAGCAAGACCGACCCACTTGGTCATCTTGGCAAGCCTCCCGTCCAGAGTTTGGGCCTTGGCTTTGGTCAAAAAGGTGTCTGCGCCGCCTGCGATGGCGCCGGAAAGGCCGCTGCGCTTGCCCGATTGAAGCAGCACCACGCAGATTAGAAACAGGCAGGTGAGAAGCTGAGTTATCGTGAGAACAAGAGTCAGTGTTTCCATAATGTTAAAAGTCCTTTCAATGAAAAATCGGGGGGTTCCCCAATATTAGTCACAGTTGCATCGATTATAATACCACAGTACTCAGCCCATTTCAAGAACTTTTTCATATTTATGCGCTTTTTGCCGGGGAAAGGGCTCAGAAGCTGATTATACCGTTTAGGCATAGAGCGGAGAGTGTGCATATAACAAGCAATAATACTGCAACAACTATTAGAGCAACTCTGCTGCTCTTTTTTGGGACGACCTCGCTCATATCTGCCGGCAGAAGCTTTGAAAGACGCAGGCCCTTGACAACGGGCTTGTATATAAGCAAAGTGATTGCCATATTAATGCCGCTTTTAATGAGGTTAAAGGGCAAAAATAGGGTGGGGAGCAGGGGAGCGATTGCTTCCCTGGGCATACCCAGATAATGAGGTGTGAGGAAATAGTTCCAGAGTATCATTGTAGCCGTAGTGCATAGCATACCTGCGGCAAGACCGATGATGGCACCGGTTAGGGTGTGCTTCTTTTTGTATATAAGCGAGGCAGTAGCGGCAAAGGCTACGGAGGATAATATGTTCATAATAAGGCCAATGACGCCGTTGCTGCTGACGGTGATCATTTCGATAAAAGAGACAACGGCGGAGATCGTTAATGCGGAAAGCGGCCCAAATATAAAGCCGCCGATGGCGATAATTACGTCCTTGGGGTCGTAACTTAGAACAAGGCCGGGAACGGAAAGTAGAGGAACGCGTCCCACGACCATAACAACATATGCCAATGCGCAAAGCATAGACATCATTGTTAGTTTACGGTTTTTTTCGCTGCGTTCAGTGTTCATATTAAACACCCTCCTAAAAATATAATAACACCCAAAAAACCGTAGTCTTTCAGGTGTTAAAAATCAGGCACGCTAAAAACGGCCGCACTGCTTTGAGCGCGACGGAGTTATTTTTAACACATCTTCTTTCATCCGGACTTTAACCGTTGGTCTCGGAGTTGCACCGAGTCAGCACTTTTGCGCTCGCGGACTTGACCGCCAATCGGGAATTTCACCCTGCCCTGAAGACATACCGATATTTAAATGTTGATGTAAGTATACTACCGCTTACTTTTGCTGTCAAGAGTAAAACGAGTGCGTTTAATTATTATGGCGTTTATATATCACCAGCTTCAAATGCGGTTTTCCAAATGGCGAGTTTTTCCTCAAAGGTATTGCCCGTTTTCGAGGGAATGGGGCTGGTAGACCTCACCATCAAATGCGGGAGATTAGTGTCAGAAAAATGCTTTTCGAAGCAACGATTAGCAGCGGTGCCGTTGAGCAGAATAAAGCGGATCTTAGGATGGGCATCAAGAAAGCCGGCAATGTCGTTGGGCTGCCCGGCCCTGATGTTTGTATCCAGAGAACCATAGCGATAGGCGGCAAGGAGCACATCCCAAAGAGCAATTTTGTGCATCAAAAGCATTTTACAGCGGTCGGAATACTCATCAGCTAAGCTTTCCTCCAAAAGCGCCGCCATAAGCGGCCAGAAGTGGTTTCGGGGATGGGCGTAATATTGCTGTCTGCGTATGGACTCATCTCCCGGCAGGGAACCGAGGATAAGAATTTCTGAGTTTTCGTCGGCAATGGGTGCAAGACCGGTTTTCATGAAGGCCTCCTGATTTAGTACAAGCTCAATTGGGAATCGGTAATCTCGTAGGTGGCAAGCTAGGCAAAAACCATCGGAAGTTGTGGGTATGGAAAGCTCGAAGCCGTAGCGGTCATTTATTCAGACAGAATCAGAGGTCCTCATAAATTATGCTTGTTAAATAAGTATAGCGGCTCCTTTAATAAGTTAACAGGACGCCTCCGAAAACCGGAGGCGTTCCGGCATTTAGCCCTGCATGGAGTCGAGAGACTCAACGAAGGACTGCATTTCCTCTTTAGATTTTATGCTTTGGGTACGCTCTATTATCTGACGCTGTTTTTCCGAAGACATGGCACAAAAGCTTTTCATCGCGTTTACATTTTGGGCCAGAGCCATTCCCAGACCCAGGGGCAAATCTTGCTTTGAGTCCATAAATCATCACCTCGGCCATAGTTTACCATGGCCCGGGCGGGATTATTCAGCTTTATACGGCTACTGCGCTGCTGCGGCCTTTACCGGAATAATGGCAGCAAGGGCCGGTAAACCGCTTCTATATAGTGTCATCATAAAAAACCTATGAAAAGCAGAGCTTAAAGGTGTCTTTGGTTTAGGTCATTAAAAGCTCGGATATGTCACGATGCATGGTAAAGTTCGACTGCGAGATTTCATATTGCTGATAAAGGTAATTGCAAATTGCTTCACCCGTAGCGGGCTGGTAAAAGCCGAAGCTAATACAGGGACGGTCACATTTTATTACGACTGCACCTCTGCCGATTTTGCCATAAACGGCGGTGTTGCGGGGAATGTTTTTGGTGAAGGTAAAGTGGTAGTTTTTATGCTGACGGGAAAACGCTATGATACTCTTAATGTGAGCACTATACTCCTTGACGGTGTAATAGCAGTCGGTAAAACCGAGGAGCTTTGTAGTGCCGATAGGGATATTGTCGTCAGCAATCTGCCTGTCCGTGGGTATTGAGATAAGCTCCCAGTATTGACGGTTCCCGTCCATTAAATTGTAAACTTCTTTTATATTTCTGGACAGCTTTAAAAAGGAGTCGCTTCCACTGCGGAAACTTATGCGTTCGGCCACGTTAAAGGGCATGGTGGGGAGCGATGGGGTGGTGCAGCAAAAATAGTATTTACCGGGGCCGTAGTCGGTGGCAACAAGCTGCCGAGTAAAGGCATCAGCTTCACAAAAAACTTTTATGGCCGGTCGGCAAAGCTCTAAGTAGTTGGAATACTCCAATTCAAGGGCCGCGACCGCTCTCTGCTCAGTAAGTAAATGAGTGAGCGTTTGGTCTTTTATTCCGGCAACGGAGCTGGTTTGCAAAGCCACAAGACCCTTGACGATGAGAAGAGTTCGATGATAGACACCGTCGCGTATTTTGGGGCAGTAGTAAGGCTCCACAGCCCCGGTGATGTATAGGGGCATCCACCTAGAAATGCTTGAAAGCTGTTCATCCAAAGGACGGGAGGTGTTTTTGATTGTAAATACCTTACAACCGAGAAAAATCAGCTTTTTTAACCGCTGGCTCCAGATTTCAGAGAAATCATGATCTCCATTAAGCCAGCTATCGTTTTCGTCAGAAAAAATGTAAATTGTCCGGGGGGAGCCGGAGGACAATGCATAGTCAAGCAGCGTTATAACTGCCTCACGAAAGCCATCTGTACCGTAATAATAATGTTCTGGCTCTAACTGCTCATGTAGCGGAAAAAGTTTCATTTCAGGTACCGTGGGAAACCTAAGCTGGGAAACGCACTTTAAAAGGTCTTCCACACAGCTCAATTGAAAATCATTGCTTTTAAGCAGCCAGTTGCCTATTAGGTCTGAAGCAGCTTCGTGGTCTTCAGGCCAGATCTTGCCGGGACAAATGATGTCAGCGGCAGCCATTTTCTGGTGCTCGCTGGGCAGATTGCGGGCAAAATATGCGCACATCTCGGGAAGAAAGAAATGGTTTTTCGAGAGCTCTCGCTTGCCGGTGCGTAACCTGCTCACAGCGGATGCATCAATGCCGGTCGCCCTTGCTAAATCAATGTTGCTAGAGTTTGATAAATTCATCATAAAATCAAGCCTTTGTGAGAACACCTTTCTCACCTCCATGTTAGTAACATTATCACGAAAAATTGGCTTTTTCAATTAATTTTGTAACATATTTAACAATTAACTGCCCAGCCGTAGCAATTAATGGGAATAATACAATTCCACTAGATTATAAAGCCAGTATCTCCCGTCAAAATTGATAAAAAGGCTTGACAGAAAAGAAAGATTGTTGTATTATATAACCAGAAAGGGCGATACCAATTTGGAATGAAAATTGGCAATAGCACAGGCTTTCAACTTTGCGGATGAGCCGAAACCATGAAGTGTCAACATTGCATTTCTCGCTTTCGCGAGAGGATGCCGGTTCGTATGTGGCAGAACGCTGCGTTGCGACTGGGCAGAATTATGAGCAAAGAAAGATATGGAAGGTAAGGCAAGCTGCGAGTAGGAAGAAGGACTGTTGCAAGAAAAAAGCAGTGTTTTGCATAGGGATCGCTAGCCTAGCCCTTTCGTAGTAAACATGACAAACCAAGCTAAAGACAACAAATTAACCTATGCAAGCTCCAAAACCACGGCAAATCTTAAGAAGAGGGGTAAAGAAACCGAATGTCAGAACCAAAAACTGAACAGAAGTAACCCCCTGCTCGCGTTGGACGAGCAGGGGTTTGTGTTTTTTTATGGCATGGCGACTATACCATGTACGTCATGATTATAAGCAGAATAACACCTGGCAGACCGAGAACGCCGGCGATTAATGCGTTTATCCATGTAATTTCGATGCTAAGACCGATTATGGAGCCGAAAAAGTTTAGCACAACAAGAGTTAGGAAGCCCAGACCCGCATGAATAAGAATTTTAAGTGCCCATTTAATGGGCTTTTTTAGCAGCTTGATTATAGGAATGAGCAACAGCACAAGGGCAATTATAACGATTGCTCCGATGGTATGTAACATTATATAATTCTCCTTTTTATCCCACAATAGTGGGAAATAATAGCTTAATAAAACTGCTGACGGTAATGCCTAAGCGCATTGTTATAACGGGCCCGCAAAGCGTTTATTTCAAAAATACAGGCATCAAGGGCACCGGGGTCTGTTGTTCGGTTAAAATGTGAATATGCTTCATCAAGGCTGCTGCGCAGGTCGGCAATCTGGTTTGCCGTAAGCTCCGCCTCATACTGTCTGCGGCGCTCGTCCCTTTTACTGCTTGACATCGGTTAATCTCCTTCTTGCATAATATAGCATTATTATGTTCAGAATTGGAGAAACTTATCCACAAAAGTCGGTGTTTTTGGAAAAGGCGTGTCATTGCGCCGCTTGCAATTTAGGCCTATATGAGGTATACTATATGAGTTATTATGGAAAATAATTCACACAACATCTTGCGATTTGAGGAGTATACGCATTTATGAAAAGAACCAAGGCGGCAGAGTATGGCAATACCAGTATTTCACAGCTCAAGGGTGCGGACAGGGTCCGCAAGCGTCCGGCAGTCATTTTCGGCTCGGACGGACTTGAGGGTTGTCGGCATGCCATTTTTGAAATACTCTCCAACGCCATTGACGAGGCCCGGGAGGGCCATGGCGATATTATAACAGTTACCCGCTTTGATGACAAGTCTATTCAGGTAGAGGATTTCGGCCGAGGCTGCCCGGTGGACTGGAACGAGAAGGAAAAGCGCTATAACTGGGAGTTGGTTTTCTGCGAGCTTTATGCAGGTGGCAAGTACGCTAACAACGAGGGGGAGAACTACGAGTTTTCCCTGGGGTTAAACGGACTTGGCTCCTGTGCAACACAGTATGCCTCGGAGTATTTTGATGCCACAATATATAGGGATAACCAGAAATACAGCCTGCACTTCGAAAAGGGCGAGAACGTGGGCGGATTAAAAAGCGAGCCTGCCGACAGGAAAAAAACCGGCTCTACCTTTCGTTGGCGTCCGGATCTGGACGTTTTTTCGGATATAGACGTACCCTTGGAGTATTTCCGCGAGACACTTCGCCGTCAGGCAGTGGTGAATGCAGGAATACTCTTCGTACTTAAAAACGAGGTAGACGGAAAGTTTGAAACCGAAAATTTTAAATATGAAAATGGTATTTTAGACTACGTAAACGAAATTGCAGGGGAGGATACCTTGTCTGTTGCCCAGTTTATCGAAACCGAGCGTCGGGGCCGTGACAGGGGGGACAAGCCTGAATATAAGGTTAAACTAACGGCGGCCTTTTGCTTTTCAAATAAAATCAATGTCATTGAATATTACCACAACTCCTCATGGCTGGAGTATGGCGGAGCACCGGACAAGGCCACACGCTCGGCCTTTGTTTATGCAGTTGACGCATATATAAAAAAAATAGGCAAATACCAAAAAAATGAGAGCAAGATAAGCTTTCAGGATGTGGCAGACTGTCTGGTTCTGGTGACAAGCTGCTTCTCCACTCAAACCTCATACGAAAACCAGACGAAGAAGGCTATAAACAACAAGTTCATTCAAGAGGCCATGACTGAGTTTTTCCGCAGCCAGTTGGAGATTTATTTCATTGAACACAAGACAGAGGCGGACAGAATTGCCGAACAGGTGCTCATAAATAAGCGCTCCCGGGAGCAGGCGGAAAAAGCAAGGCTTAACATTAAAAAGAAGCTCTCCGGCAATGTGGATATTGTTAACCGTGTTGAGAAATTTGTGGACTGTCGCACAAAGGACGTGGGGAGGCGGGAAATATACATTGTGGAGGGAGATTCCGCTCTGGGGGCATGTAAGCTCTCGCGAGACGCGGAGTTCCAGGGTATCATGCCTGTGCGAGGCAAGATACTAAACTGTCTCAAGAATGACTATGCCCGCATTTTTAAAAGCGAGATAATCACTGACCTTATAAAAGTCCTTGGCTGCGGTGTCGAGGTGGAAAAGGCCCGGGGCAAGGATATGAACTCCTTTGACCTTGACAATCTTCGCTGGAACAAGGTCATAATCTGTACCGACGCCGATGTTGATGGCTTTCAGATACGCACACTTATATTAACCATGCTTTATATGCTAACGCCGTCACTTATCGAAAAGGGCTATGTTTACATTGCAGAATCGCCTCTGTACGAAATCGAGTGCAAGGAGAAAACCTACTTTGCCTATTCCGAAAAGGAAAAGGCGGAGATCGCCCAAAAGCTTGAGGGCAAGAAATTCTCAATTAGCCGATCCAAGGGACTTGGTGAAAACGATCCGGAGATGATGTGGCTGACCACCATGAGTCCCGACACCCGCAGGCTTATTAAGATTATGCCGGAGGATGCGATTAGAACCAGTGAATGCTTTGATCTGCTGCTGGGTGATAATTTGGCAGGGCGCAAAAACCACATTGCCGAAAACGGATATAAATATTTAGATTTAGCGGACATTTCATAGACTTACTCAAGCTGAGAGGATTTTAATCAATGGCTAAGAAAAAACAGCCCGAAAACAAAAAACATACTACCAACCCCAATGTAGAGGGGCTGCGCGCAGAGGTACTTGAGCAGCCCATTACCGAAACACTTGAAGTCAACTATATGCCCTACGCCATGAGCGTAATCGTATCCCGGGCTATTCCGGAAATAGACGGCTTTAAACCCTCACATCGCAAGCTGCTCTACACCATGTATAAAATGGGCCTGCTTACAGGGGCACGTACAAAAAGCGCAAACATCGTGGGTCAGACCATGCGCCTTAATCCCCACGGTGATGCGGCTATATATGAGACCATGGTGCGCCTTACCAAGGGCAGCGAGGCGCTTCTTATACCCTTTATAGACAGCAAGGGAAACTTCGGAAAGACATATTCCCGGGATATGTCCTACGCCGCCTCCCGCTACACCGAGGCAAAGCTTGCGCCAATTTGTGCAGAGCTTTTTCGGGATATTGACAAGGACACCGTTGACTTTGTTGACAACTATGACGGCAGTGTTAAGGAGCCCAGCCTTCTGCTAACGACCTTCCCTAACGTGCTGGTATCCAGCAACACGGG
This sequence comes from uncultured Oscillospiraceae bacterium, assembly GCA_964576195.1. GTDB lineage: Bacteria > Bacillota > Clostridia > Oscillospirales > Oscillospiraceae > UBA2658. The sequence goes on from CAZNUD010000010.1 coordinate 8,044, forward strand.
TATCGCTGTGGGAATGGCAAGCCAAATATGTGGTTTTAACCTGGGCGAGGTATGCGAAACCACCATTAACTACATTAAGGATCCCGACTGCGACCTTATGCAGACGCTGTTGGCACCGGATTTTCCTACGGGCGGTCAGCTCATTTACGACCCGGCGGAAATTGCCGAAATCTATAACACCGGCCGGGGCAGCTTCCGTGTGCGCTCAAAGTGGCGCTATATCAAGGAAGAAAACATTATTGAGATTTACGAGATTCCCTATTCCACCACTGTTGAGGCTATAATGGACAAGGTGGCGGAGCTCATAAAAGCCGGAAAGATCCGGGAAATAAACGACATGCGCGATGAAACCGATCTGGGCGGCCTTAAGCTTGCAATTGATCTAAAGCGTGGAGTTGATCCGGACAGGCTTATACAAAAGTTAATGAAGGCAACAAGCCTTTGCGACAGCTACTCCTGCAACTTTAACATACTTATAGCCGGGTACCCAAGAGTAATGGGTGTTCGGGAAATTTTGTGTGAGTGGACTGCATGGCGAACCGAATGTGTGCGCAGGCGGGTATATTTTGACCTTACAAAGAAGAAGGACAAGCTTCACCTTTTAAACGGTCTTAAGAAAATTCTGCTGGACATCGACAAGGCCATTGCCATTATACGGAGCACTGAGCTTGAAGCCGAAGTGGTACCGAATCTGATGATAGGCTTTGCTATTGATCGAGTTCAGGCAGAATTTGTGGCGGAGATTAAGCTTCGCAATATAAACAAGGAGTATATTTTAAAGCGGGTTGATGAGACCGATGCCCTTGAAAAGGACATTGCAGATCTGGAGAATGTGCTTACAAGTCCCAAAAGAGTTAAAAAAATTATTATTGATGAGCTTAAAGAGGTTAATGCAAAATACCCCAGTCCCCGCAGAACTGAGATTATTTATGCCGACGATATTCAGGAGATTGACGAGCCTGAGGAGGCTGAGGACTATCCGATTACCCTGTTTTTGTCCAAGGAAGGATACTTTAAGAAAATTACACCCCAGTCCCTGCGCATGAGCAGCGAGCAGAAGTATAAGGAAAATGACAAGCTTTTGCAGAGTTTTGAGGCAACAAATAGGGACGAGCTGCTGCTTTTTACAGACCGGCAGCAGGTGTATAAGGTAAAGCTTTCAGACTTTGATGACTCCAAGGCTTCGGTTTTGGGCGTCTATCTGCCCACGCACCTTGACATGGACGAGGGCGAGAACGTATTATATATGTTGATACCCGGAGATTACAGTACCCATCTGCTCCTGTTTTTCCAAAACGGCAAGGTGGCCAGAGTTGAGCTTTCCTCCTATGCAACAAAAACCAATAGGAAACGTCTTACAGGAGCTTACTCAGACAGAAGCCCGCTGATGAGCATATTGGAACTGAATGGGGAAACCGAAATTGCCGTCTATTCCACCGAAGGCAGGGCTCTGGTGTTCTCAAGCGCCCTTTTGGCGCCCAAAAGCTCCCGCACCACCGTAGGGGTTTCCGTGATGAACCTGAAGCCCAAGTATAGCCTTGAGCGAGCTGTGCCCCTAGAGCAGAGCAGCATTAAAAATGTGGCTAGATACAGAGCAAAGAGCATTCCTGTGGCCGGGGCGCTGATTAGGGAAGAAGACAGTGAGGAAAAACAGTTGAGCCTGCTGAACTGACAGCGGTGCGATAAGAAAGAGGGATTGCATGGAGCTGCAAAAAATTAAAGTCTCCGATATAGTGTGGATGTTATTAAGGATGTTAATAGGCTCATCCATTTATGCAATAGGTATTCAGTGGTTTTACGTACCCGTGTCTATGATTTCCGGCGGAGTTACCGGTATTTCTATGATGATCAACTACATCACGGCCTGGCCCACTGGTATTATTATCGCGGTGCTAAATATCCCCATATTCTTTATTGGCTTCAAAAAGCTGGGTATCAAGCAGATTTTCTGGTCGTTTATTGGAATGCTGATGTTTTCCACAGCTATCGGCCTCTTTTCTATGACTAAGGTCACTGTTACCACTGACCCGATTCTCGCTGCCGTCTACGGCGGTGTAGTAACCGGCGTGGGCAACGGCATCTTTTTCACCAGCGGCCACACCTCCGGCGGGGTGGATATTATCGCAAGACTGCTTCGGATGAGATACCCCTTCATTAATTTTGGCACACTTATCCTTTATCTGGATGCGGTTATACTGACAGTTTACGCGCTTATCTTTAAGCGTTTTGATACTGCTCTATACACAGTAATTGCCGTTTATGTATCCTCAAGGGTAATAGACCTTATGCTATACGGTATGTC